>NZ_JAKVIJ010000009.1:0-182508 GCF_022760965.1 Simplicispira sedimenti | reverse complement strand
CGCCACATGGGGCAGCACGTTCATCTCTCGCAGGGCTTCAATGAATTCCTTGGCGTCGTAGCCTTTGTCTGCCCCCAGGGTGATGGTGATGGGCTCATCGCCCGGTAGCGCCTGGCGCGCATCGTTGATCATGGCCTTGGCCGCTTCGCGCTCTGCATGCCCGTCAGCCTGAGTGACCACAGCACTGACCACCAACCCATGGCGGTTGTCAGTAAGCGTGTGGCCCATAAAGCGCAGTTCGCTGGCCGTCTTGCCTTTGCGGTACAGCCGTGCATCTGAATCCGTGGTGGATTCATGGGTGTCGTTGCTCCGCTTTTGGTCTTTGAAGTTGCCCGCGTCGGTATCGTCGTCGCCCTGGCGGTCTTTGCGCACAAAGCTCTTGTGGCCCGCCCAGGCCTGGATCAGGGTGCCGTCCACGCTGAAGTGTTCACCCGAGAGCAGCTCCTGTTCCTGGGCTTGCTGCACGATCTGGTTGAAGAACTCGATGACCGCATCGTGCTCGATCAGGCGTTCGCGGTTCTTGCTGAAGACGGTGGGCACCCAGACCGCATCGTCCATGGCCAGGCCAATGAACCAGCGAAACAGCAGGTTGTACTGGGTTTGCTCCATGAGCTGGCGTTCTGAGCGTACGCTGTAGAGCACCTGAATGAGCATGGCGCGCAGCAGCTTCTCGGGGGCAATGCTGGGGCGCCCGCCCTTGATGTCGGCCGCATACATCTGAGCGAACAACTCGTTCATACTCGCCAAGGCCTTGTTGACCATCATGCGGATCACGCGCAAAGGATGGTCTGCGGGCACGAAGTCATCAAGATGGCGCATGGTGAACAGGCTCTCGGTGAAGGTGTCGGCTCCGCGCATGGATGGCTTGTCTGGTGGTTCGGGGGAATGTCTCGATTGTCCTGCCTCGGTGGCAGGCGCAGAGGGTTGGCGGGGAGTATTTCAGCAGCCTGCTAGAGCTTGCGGGTGGAGGTTCAGGACCGGGAAATCCGCCACCCTCTCACCCCCACCACCGCACCCCCGCCGACGCCACCGCCCCCAACAGCACCACCAGCAGGAACGGCAGGCGCAGCCACAGCGCCAGTGCCGCCGCCGCCAGGGCCGCCAGGCGCGCGTCGAGCACCAGTGCGCCCCCCGAGGCCACGGTGTTCATCACCGTGAGCGCGGCCAGCAGCGCCACCGTCATGGCGCCGGCCACGCGGGTCATGCGCGGGTTTTGCAGCCAGCGGGCAGGAATGGCGTAGCCCGCCAGCTTGGTGAGGTAGGTGGCCGCGCAGGCCAGCAGGATATAGCCCCAGAGCGTCATGCCGCACCTCCTTCGCGGGCGGGCGGCGTGGCCGCGTCGGCATCGGGGTCGCGGCCCCACCAGCCCCAGGCGGCGCCGAGCACGGCGGCCAGCAGGATGGGCAGGCCCGGCGGCAGCACGGGCACGGCCAGGGCCGTGGCCACGCCGCAGACTACGGCCAGCGCCACGGGTTCGCGCTGCTGCAAGCGCGGCCAGAGCAGGCCCAGGAAGGCGGCCACGGCCGCGCCGTCCAGGCCCCAGCGGCGCGGGTCGCCCAGGGCATCGCCGAGCACGGCACCGAGCAGGGTGAACAGGTTCCAGAGCACGAACACGCCGATGCCCGCCGTCCAGAAGCCGCGCCGCTGTTCATCGGGCGTGGTCTGGCCTGCGGCGGTGGCGGCGGATTCGTCAATGGTGAGCTGCGCGGCCACGGCCTTGCGCCAGCCGGTGGGGGCCACCATGGCATTCATCTGCATGCCGTAGACCGCGTTGCGCACGCCCAGCAGCGCGGCAGCGCCCAGGGCCGCAGAGCCTGCGCCGCCGCCCGCGATGACGCCGATGAAGGCGAATTGCGAGCCGCCGGTGAACATGAGCAGGCTCAGCGCCATGGCCTGCCACACGGTGAGGCCAGCGGCCACGGCCAGGGCGCCAAACGAGATGCCGTAGAGGCCGGTGGCGACGGCAATCGAAAGGCCCATGCGGATGGCGGGGGTCCAGGTGGCAGGGCGCAAGGTGCGTGGGCGGGGATTCATCGACTTCAAATTTGATAGCTGATTGCGCTTGCTGGGTAAGCGCTAGAGGCAGGAAAGACCAAAAAATGTGGCAGGACTGAGGGTGAATGGCTCGGATGCGCTGCGGGTTGCCAGCATCGTGCCCCGTGTTCCGGGAAAGGGGTCAGAGCCCGAGTTTCGCTGCGCGAAATCGTGATCTGACCCCTTTGCCTGCGCCGCGTCGGCTCCGGCGCTGGGGCATCAATGCGCCTTGTCCCAGTTCGGCCCTACGCCCACCTCGGCCAGCAGGGGCACCTTGAGGTCGGCGACGCCGGCCATCAGGCGCGGGATGTGGCTGCGCAGCCAGTCCACCTCGCTCTCGGGCAGCTCGAACACGAGTTCGTCGTGCACCTGCATGATCATCTTGATGCCGGGCTTGTGGGCGTCCAGCTCTCTCTGCACGGCCACCATGGCCAGCTTGATGAGGTCGGCCGCCGTGCCCTGCATGGGGGCGTTGATGGCGGCGCGCTCGGCGCCGGCGCGGCGCGGGCCGTTGGGGGAGTTGATTTCGGGCAGGTACAAGCGGCGGCCGAATACGGTTTCCACATAACCCATGGATTTGGCGGCGGCCTTGGTTTCGTCCATGTACTGCTTCACGCCGGGGTAGCGCTGGAAGTAGCGGTCGATGTAGGCGGCGGCGGCCTTGGTCTCTATGCCCAGGTTTTTCGCCAGGCCGAAGCTGCTCATGCCGTAGATCAGACCGAAGTTGATGACCTTGGCATAGCGGCGCTGCTCGCTGGTCACCTGGTCCAGCGCCACGCCGAACACCTCGGCGGCGGTGGCGCGGTGCACATCCAGACCGGCGTGGAAGGCGTGCAAGAGCGCATGGTCGCCGCTGATGTGGGCCATGATGCGCAGCTCGATCTGGCTGTAGTCGGCACTGGCGATCACGCAGCCGGGCGGCGCCACGAAGGCCTCGCGCACGCGCCGGCCCTCGGCCGTGCGGATGGGGATGTTCTGCAGGTTCGGGTCGTTGCTCGACAGGCGGCCCGTGACGGCCACGGCCTGCGCGTAGTGCGTGTGCACGCGGCCTGTGCGCGGCAGCGCCAGCTGGGCCAGCTTGTCGGTGTAGGTGCCCTTGAGCTTGGTCAGGCTGCGGTGCTCCAGCAGCTTGGCAGGCAGGGGGTAGTCCTCGGCCAGCTTTTCCAGCACCTCCTCGTCGGTGCTGCGCGCGCCGGTGGCGGTTTTCTTCACCACGGGCATGCCCAGCTTGTCAAAGAAGATTTCGCCGAGCTGCTTGGGGCTGCTGAGGTTGAAAGGCTGGCCTGCAATCTCATAGGCTTCGGTTTCCAGCTGCAGGATGCGCTGGCCCAGCTCGTGGCTTTGCTGCGCGAGCGTGGGCGCGTCGATGAGCACGCCGTTGCGTTCGATGCGGTAGAGCGCCTCGCTGCTGGCGATTTCCAGCTCGTAGATGAAGCGCAGCTTGTCGTCGGCCTGCAAGAGCGGCCACAGCGCCAGGTGCACGTCCAGCGTCTGGTCCGAGTCTTCGCAGGAATAGGCGGCCGCCTTGTCCACCGGCACCTGGGCGAACGGGATCTGGTGCGCGCCCTTGCCGCACAGGTCTTCGTAGCTGATGCCGGTGCGGCCCGTGTGGCGCTCGGCCAGGCTGGACAGGCCGTGGGGCTTGTGCACTTCGAGCACGTAGCTCTGCAGCATGGTGTCGTGCACATAGCCCTGCACTTCGATGCCGTGGTTGGCGAACACATGGCGGTCGTATTTGACGTGCTGGCCGAGCTTGTGGTGCTTGCCGTTTTCCAGCCAGGGCTTGAGGCGCGCCAGCACCTCGTCGCGCGGCAGTTGCGCGGGGGCGTCTGGCCCGGCATGGGCCAGCGGAATGTAGGCGGCCTCGCCCGGCTGCACGCTGAAACTGATGCCCACGATTTCGGCGCGCATTTCGTCGAGCGACGTGGTCTCGGTGTCCAGCGCCACCAGTTCGGCCTTCATCAGGCGCTGCAGCCAGTGGTCGAAGTCGGTCCAGTTGAGAACGGTGTCGTACACCACGGTGCGGTGCTGCGCGGCCTCGGCCACGGGGCTGGCGGAATGGTCGGCAAACAGGTCGCCGCTTTCGCCGGGCATGGCCACCACGGGTGCGGGCGCGGCGGCCGGGGCCTCGGCGCCCAGCGCGCGCGCCAGGCCCTTGAAACCGTACTGCTCGTAAAAATCCTTGAGCCGGGGCGTGTCGGGCGCACCCAGGGCGATGGCGTCGAGCCGGGGCAGGCCCTCGACCCAGCCGCCGAGATCGCAGTCGGTCTTGATGGTCAGCAGTTGCCGGCCCGTGGGCAGCCAGTCCAGCGCCTTGCGCAGGTTCTCACCGGCCACGCCCTTGATCTTGTCGGCGCTCTGCACCACGGCGTCGAGCGAGCCGTATTCCTGCAGCCACTTGGCCGCCGTCTTGGGGCCCACCTTCTCCACGCCGGGCACGTTGTCGATGGCGTCGCCCACCAGGGTCTGGTAGTCCACCATCAGCCGCGCAGGCACGCCAAATTCGGCCTCCACGCCGGCCAGGTCGCGGCGCTTGCCGCTCATGGTGTCGATGATGGTTATGTGCTCGTTCACCAGTTGCGCCAGGTCCTTGTCGCCGCTGCTCACGATCACCTCGATGCCCTGGCGCGCCGCAGTCACGGCCAGCGTGCCGATCACGTCGTCAGCCTCCACGCCGGGCACATCCAGCACCTTCCAGCCCAGCAGGCGCACCACCTCGTGGATGGGCGCGATCTGCGCGCGCAGGTCGTCGGGCATGGGGCTACGCTGCTGCTTGTAGGCAGGGTAGATCTCGTCGCGGAAGGTCGGGCCCTTGGCGTCGAACACGCAGGCGGCATAGTCGGCCTGCACCTCCTTGCGCAGCGCCTGCATCATGTTGATCATGCCGCGGATGGCACCCGTGGCCGGGCTGTTCGGATCGCCCGGCACGGCACGCAGGTCGGGCATGGCGTGGAAGGCGCGGTAGAGGTAGCTGGAGCCGTCCACCAGCAGCAGGGTCTTTTTGTCGCTCATGCGGGCGATTGTGCACACATGGCGGGGGTTCGCGCCCTTCGCCGCCCAGGCGGGGCGGATACCGGCACAATGTCGGCGAATACGACCCGAGGACATTGCCATGAAAGCCCTGCTCACCACCCTGATGATGGCCGCCGCCTGCCCGCTGGCCCTTGCCAACACCGATTTCAAGAACGTCCCCCCGCCACTGCAGAAGGCGCTGCACGGCAACGCGCTCAAGTCGGCGCACATGGAGGACGGCGTGCTGCGCCTGCACACCAGCAAGGCCGAGGTGTCCGAGCTGGTGTATGCCACCTTTGTGTTCCACAACATCTGCGGCGAGCAGTGGATGAATCCGCAACAGTTTGCACAGTTCGGGCTCAAGCGGGTGGAACTGCTCAACGCCGACGGCAGCCAGGGCTTTGCCTTCGACGCGCGCGGCGACGTTTGCGAGCAGATGGGCCAGCTGGGCAAGAACTTCCGCACCTTCATCGGCCAGTACACCGTCAAGTGCACGGCCGGCGCCTGCCCGCGCCCCTGACGCGAGGCCGGGTTACGTCAGCCGGGGAAACCCGCTGCCCCGCGCTGCACGCTTGGTGTTCAATCCTCGCTGTCTTGTTACCGCACGGGGAGTGCACCGTTGAAAACCCTGAAGAAAATCGCGCTGGGCACGCTGGCAACGCTGGTGCTGGCCGGCACGGCCGGCTGGTTCAGTCTGGACAAGGAAACGCGCGGCCTGCTCAAGACCGTGCCCACCAACCGCGACCTGCTGTTCTGGAGCGTGCCGCAGCGCGACGCGGCCTTCCGCGCACTGGACCGCATCCCGCTGCTGGCCAAGTGGCGCGTGGTGCAGCCCAGCAGCACGCCGCGCAGCCTACCCCCCGGCCCGCCGCTGGCCTTGCCGCTGGACCTGGACGCCTACATGGCGGGCCAGCGCAGCAGCGCCATCCTCATCGTGCAAGGGGGCAAGCTGCGTGTGGAGCGCTACGGCCTGGATTACGGCCCGGACGGCCGCTGGACGAGCTTTTCCGTGGCCAAGTCCTTCACCTCCACCCTGGTGGGCGCCGCGCTGAAGGACGGCCACATCAAGAGCATGGACGACAAGGTCAGCGACTACATCACCAGCATGAAGGGCTCGGCCTACGACGACGTGAGCATCCGCCAGCTGCTCACCATGACCTCCGGCGTGCGCTGGAACGAAGACTACGGCGACCCGAACTCCGACGTTGCCCGGTTCAACAACCACGCGCCCGAAGCCGGCGTGCCCGCCATCGTCAGCTACCTGCGCCAGTTGCCGCGCCAGGCCCCGGCGGGCGAGCGCTGGCTTTACAGCACAGGTGAGACCAACCTGGTGGGCATCCTCGTGAGCGAGGCCACGAAAAGGCCGCTGGCGCAGTACCTGGAAGAAAAGATCTGGAAGCCCGCAGGCATGGAGCAGCAGGCCACCTGGATTCTGAGCAAGACGGGCCAGGAGATCAGCGGCTGCTGCATCCAGGCCGCCGCGCGCGACTATGCGCGCATGGGCCAGTTCATCCTGGAGGGCGCCAAGGTGCAGGGCCAAGGCATCCTGCCCGAAGGCTGGCTGCAGGACGCCACCACCAAACGCGCCGACATCGGCAAGCCCGGGCGCGGCTACGGCTACCAGTGGTGGACCTATGACGACGGCAGTTTCGCCGCGCGCGGCATCTTCGGCCAGGGCATCTTCATCGACCCCAAGCGCCAGCTGGTGATCGCCTCCAACGCCAACTGGGCCGGGGGCGCCAGCTCGCCCAAGGAGAGCGAGGCGCGCGAAGCCTTCTACAAGGCCGTGCAGCAGGCGGTGGACGCCGAGCGCTGAAGGCCAAGCCAGCCCCCCATCCGCTTTGCCGACCCACGGCCCATGAACCTGGCGCGCCCAAGGCCAGGGCTCTCGCGCAAGGGCCGCCGCTACGCCGATATTCAGGCGCCGAAGGCGCCTGAGGAGGGTGTTCCTATCCTTCCAGCAACTGCCGCAGCACGTAAGGCAGGATGCCGCCTGCACGGTAGTAGTCCACCTCGATGGGCGTGTCGATGCGCAGTATCAGCGTGGTCTCCAGGCGCGTACCGTCACTGCGGTGCACCACGAGCCGCGCCTCGCTTCGCGGGGTGAGCGCGGGGTCGGGCAGGATGTCGATGCGCTCATGCCCCGTCAGGCCCAGCGCTTCCCAGGATTCGCCCGCCTTGAACTGCAGCGGCAGCACGCCCATGCCCACCAGGTTGCTGCGGTGGATGCGCTCGAAGCTGCGCGCCACCACCGCGCGTATGCCCAGCAACTGCGTGCCCTTGGCAGCCCAGTCGCGACTCGACCCGGTGCCGTACTCCTCGCCTGCAAACACCACGGTAGGCACGCCTTCGGCCTGGTAGCGCTGGGCTGCGTCGAAGATGGACAGCTTTTCGCCCGAGGGCTGGTGCAGCGTCCAGCCGCCCTCCTCCCGCGAGCCATCGGCCAGCGCGGGCAGCATGAGGTTCTTGATGCGCACATTGGCAAAGGTGCCGCGCACCATGACTTCGTGGTTGCCCCGGCGCGCGCCGTAGCTGTTGAAGTCGGCCTTGTGCACACCATGCTGCAGCAACCACTGGCCTGCGGGGGAGCTTTCCTTGATGGAGCCTGCGGGGGAGATGTGGTCGGTGGTGATGGAATCGCCAAACAAGGCCATGGTGCGTGCACCCTGCACGGCCACAGGATTTGAATGATTTTGGCCTGTAGCACCCACTGAATAAGCGCCATAAGCTATTGAATTGATAGCAAAATCAGCAAAGAAGGGGGGCTCTGCAATGTAGGTGCTCTGCGGCCAGGTGTAGGCCGTGCCGCTGACGCCCTTGATTTTTTTCCACAGCGTGCCGGGATCGGTGGCCACCTTGGCGTAGTTCTCGCGGAAGGCCTTGCCCTTCATGGCGAACTTCAGGAGCTGGTGGATTTCCTCGCTGGTGGGCCAGATGTCGCCCAGGTACACGTCGCGCCCGCCCTTGCCCTGGCCCACGGGCTCGGTCATCAGATCCTTGAGCACGGTGCCCGCAATGGCGTAGGCGACCACCAGCGGCGGGCTGGCCAGGAAGTTGGCCTTGAGGTTCGGGTGGATGCGCGCCTCGAAATTGCGGTTGCCCGAGAGCACCGCCGCGCACACCAGGTTGTTCTGGGTGATGGCCTCGTTGAGTTCGGGCGTGAGGTCGCCCGCATTGCCGATGCAGGTGGTGCAGCCATACCCCGCCACGGCAAAGCCCAGCTTTTCCAGGTACGGCAGAAGCCCGGTTTCTGTGAGGTATTCGGTCACGATGCGCGAGCCGGGCGCCAGCGAAGTCTTGATGTGCGGCGCCACCCGCAGCCCGGCTTTCACCGCCTTTTGGGCCAGCAGGCCTGCGGCCAGCAGCACGCTGGGGTTGCTGGTGTTGGTGCAGCTGGTGATGGCGGCAATCAGCACGTCGCCATTGCCCACGGTCGGTTCGGTCCCCTTGGCAGGCAGCGTAGCCTTGCTGTTGTGCCCGTGCGCTGTGGCCAGTGCAGGCTTGTTGGCCTCCATCTCGACCACAAAGCGCGGCGCTCCCATCGGCGTGGCTTTGCCGTCGGGGGTAGGCCCCGTCACTACCTCGTCGCGGCGGTGGATGTGATAGCGCGTGCGCAGATCCTGCGCCGGGCGGTTGAAGCCGTTTTGCGCGTTGGGTTTGCTGAACAGGTCGGCAAACTGCTGGCTGACCTGGCCCAGCTCGATGCGGTCCTGCGGGCGCTTGGGGCCGGCCAGGCTGGGGGTGACCTGCCCCAGGTCCAGACGCACCACCTGCGAATAGTCCAGCTCGCCCGCCAGCGGCACGCCGAACAGTCCCTGGGCCTTGAAGTAGGCCTCGAAGGCCTCGATCTCGGCCTTGGTGCGGCCGGTGCCCTTGAAGTACTCAATGGTCTTTTCATCGACCGGGAAGAAGCCCATGGTGGCGCCGTATTCGGGTGCCATGTTGCCGATGGTGGCGCGGTCGGGCAGCGCCAGGGTGCGCGTGCCTTCGCCAAAAAATTCCACGAACTTGCCCACCACCTTGTGCTGGCGCAGGATTTCCGTCACGGTGAGCACCAGATCTGTGGCCGTGACGCCTTCACGCAAGCGGCCCGTGAGTTCAAAGCCCACAACGTCGGGCGTGAGGAAGTACACCGGCTGGCCCAGCATGGCGGCCTCGGCCTCGATACCGCCCACGCCCCAGCCCACCACGCCAATGCCGTTGATCATGGTGGTGTGGCTGTCGGTGCCCACCAGGGTGTCGGGGTAGTAGGTGCCATCCTTGGTCTTGTGCACACCGCGCGCCAGGTATTCGAGGTTGACCTGGTGCACGATGCCAAAGCCCGGGGGCACCACGCCAAAGGTGTCGAAGGCCTGCATGCCCCATTTCATGAATTCGTAGCGCTCGCGGTTGCGCTGGAATTCGAGCTTCATGTTCAGGTCCAGCGCCTTCTTGCTGCCGTAGTGGTCCACCATGATGGAGTGGTCCACCACCAAATCCACGGGCACCAGGGGCTCGATCTTCTTCGGGTTCTTGCCCAGGCGCTGGGCGGCACTGCGCATGGCAGCCAGGTCGGCCAGCAGGGGCACGCCGGTAAAGTCCTGCAGCACCACGCGCGAAACGACGAAGGGGATCTCATCCTTGCGTTCGGCCTGAGGCGCCCATTGGGCCAATTGCCGCACATGCTCTGGCGTGACCTTGCGACCATCGCAATTGCGCAGCACCGATTCGAGGACGATACGAATCGAGACTGGCAGGCGCCCTATTGCCGGATATTCCTGCGCCAATGCCGGCAGGGAAAAGAACTGGCCTTTTTTCCCGGAAGCCATGGTGAACGCCCGCCGGATATGGGCCATGGGATGTGTGGCTGCCTTGTGATGGGCCATTTGCATACCTCCTGTCGTGGGTGTGGCCTGTATTTGTGCCACGAATGGTGGATGCCTGCAATGGCCCGATCCGTTAAGTGGGCTCTGGCCATGTGCACTCCACACAGAGCCATGGCGTTATCTTGTTGACACGCCCCTGACTTGCGACATGGCTTTTTTCCAAAAACCTAAAACACAAAAACCCGCCGAAGCGGGTTTTTATAGGCTGCAAATGCAGATCAAATCGCGAATTTGGCGCGGTCCTGACCCTGAATCCACTTGGGCGGCTTGCCACGCCCGGTCCACGTCTGGCCCGTGGCGGGATCGCGGTATTTGGGCGCCACCTTGGTGCCCGCCACCGTGCTGCGGCTGCGTGCAGGGGGAAACACATCCTGAGGCGTCAATTCAAACTCGGCAATCAGCGACTGGATTTTTGCAATGGCGCCGGAAATGGCGTCCTGGCGCGCGGCCTTGATGCGCTGCTCCAGCGCTTCGCGCTCTTGAATGAGTTTCTTGTAATCTTCCATGGCGGTGTGGATGGTGAAGTGGACGACGGCTGCGATTATATACAGAGTTGCTGTTATTCAACAAACCACCGCAGCATCGCAATCCTTGAAAACCTGAAATTCCTTGAATTTCAACGATTATTCGTATCAATTAACCCTTTGGGGCGATCAGTTTTCCCTGAGGGCCAGTACCTTGTCAATGCGTTTTCCATCCAGATCCACCACTTCGAATATCCAGCCCACGCACGCAATGCGCTCTCCCACGCTGGGCAAGTGCCCAGATTCGGCCAATAACAGGCCAGCCAAGGTGTTATAGCGCCCACGGTCCTCGTCGGGCAATTCGCGAATATCCAGGCGCGCCTTGAGTTCAGGCACCGGGACCAGGCCATCGAGCAACCAGCTCCCATCCTCGCGCTGCACAGCCCAGGCATCCCGCGGAGTGCCCGGCTGCAATTCGCCGGTGATGGCTTCGAGCAGATCGCGCGGCGTCATCAGGCCTTGCACCACGCCGTATTCATCCACCACGAACACCATGCGTCCCGCACGCTGGCGAAACTGCTCCAGCAGCTCCATGCCACTCAAGGTCTCGGGCAGAAAGGCTGCGGCCTGGGCATGGGCCCCCACGGGCAAGGGCTCCTGGGGGCCCAGCTCCAGCAGGCGCGCCACACTGATCACACCAACCACCTCATCCAGAGAACCACGACACACCGGGTACCACGAATGCGCCCCGGTGCTGCTGCCTGCACTGGCCTGTTGCAACGCCTGGGCCACGGAGCATGCAGCGTCGATCCAGTGCACATCACTGCGCGGCACCATCAGCGAGGTCAGCGGCCGGTCGTCGAGGTGGAAGACGTTCTGCACCATCTGGTGTTCATGCTGCTCGATCACACCCGCCTCGCGCCCCTCCTCCAGACTGGCGGCGATTTCTTCCTCGGTCACGGCGCGTGCAGCGTCGTTGTCCACGCGCAGCACAGCCAACACGCCCTGTGTAGAAAGCGACAGCAAGCGCACAAAGGGCTTGGCCGCATGCGCTACCCAGGCCATGGGCCGGGCGACAAAGCGCGACACGGTTTCAGGGTACAACTGCCCAATGCGCTTGGGTACCAGTTCACCAAAGACGATGGTGACAAACGTAATGATGGTCACCACCAGCGCAGTGGCGGTGATGCTGGCGGGCCGCTCTGGTATGCCCAGGGCCGCCAGCCACAGCATGAGATCGTCACTGAACGCCGCCTCGCCGATGATGCCGTTGAGCATGCCAATGGAAGTGATGCCCACCTGCACCGAAGAAAGGAACTGCGTAGGATTGTCCAACAGGCCCAATGCGGCCTGCGCGCCCTTGTCACCACTTTGCGCCATGGCTGACAAACGCGCCTTGCGGCTCGACGCCAGGGCCATCTCGGACATAGCGAAAACGCCATTGAGCAGGGTCAGGAACGCAATCAGCAGAAAATCCATGCTTCAGATGTAACAAAAACCACCATGGCACTTTACTGTATTGGCGATGTGCAGGGCTGCGATACTTCCCTGCAGCACCTGCTGGACCGGATGGGCTTCTCACCCAGCCGCGACACGGTGTACCTGCTGGGCGACCTCGTCAACCGCGGCCCAGAATCGGCCGCCGTGCTGCGCCGCTGCATGCAGCACGCGGGTGCGCTGCGCTGCCTGCTGGGCAACCACGACCTGCACCTGCTGGCCGTGGCGCAAGGCGTGCGCCAACCATCGCGGCGCGACACATTGGATGGCATCCTGCAGGCCAGAGACCGCGAAGCCCTGCTGCACTGGCTGCGCCAGCAACCCCTGGCCTGCGAACATGTGCATGCGGGCGAGCGCCTGCTGATGCTGCATGCGGGCGCCCTGCCCGCCTGGAGCGCTGCCGATGTGCTGCGTCTGGCGGGCGAAGTGCATGCCGTGCTGCGCAGCGACGATCTGCCAGACTTTCTGCACCAGATGTACGGCAACCGGCCCGATCAATGGAATGAGCACCTGGAAGGCGCAGACCGCCTGCGTGTGGTGGTCAATGCGCTGACCCGGCTGCGCTTTTGCTCGCCGCAGGGCGTGATGGACTTTGAAAGCACCGAATCGGCCAGCCAGGCTCCGGCGGGCCTGCTGCCCTGGTTTGACGTGCCTGGCCGCCGCACCGCAGGCACCTTGCTGGCCGTGGGGCACTGGTCCACACTGGGGCTGCTCAACCGACCAGATCTGCTGGCGCTGGACACAGGCTGCGTGTGGGGCGGAAAGCTCAGCGCGGTGCGCTTTGGCGCAACGCTGGCCGAGCGCGAGATTCTGCAGGTGGAGTGCCCGCAGGCCCAGCGACCCGGCTAAAGTTCGCTATATTTTTAATAGCTATTAGCGCTCGCCCTTATTGGCTTTGAAACTTTTTTGAGTGCTTTTTTAGGGTGGCTGACTGGATCCCGGCCAGCAGTCTCTCAAAGCCCCTTCAGAAATCAAGCCACCGGATCTTGGGCCTTGAACAATGCCGCCACCTTGCGCTTGGGCTTGATGTTGGGCGACACGCGCCCGGTGGACGGACGCTCGGCAGCCTCCCACGAAGGCTTGGGTGCGTCGGCCGGGGTTTCATAGGGTTGCTCGAAGAACGGATCGCGCGGCGCCGCAGGCGCATAACGCGAAGGGCTGCGCGGCGCGCGGGCTGCGCGTTCGCCGCGGGCATTGCCTTCCACCGAATCGTCGCCGCCACCCTCCGCATCACGCCAATGGCGCCGCCCATCGTTGATGCGGCCACGCGGACGGTCCTCGTCGTACTCCAGCGCCTCGATCTCGATCTTCTTCTTCAGCAGTTTCTCGATGTCCGCCACCAGACGCCCATCACTGCCCGACACCAAGGTCACCGCCAGCCCCGAGGCGCCAGCGCGGCCCGTGCGGCCGATGCGGTGCACATAGTCCTCGGCATTGAACGGCACATCGAAGTTGAACACCGCCGGCACATCCTTGATGTCCAGCCCGCGGGCAGCCACGTCGGTGCACACCAGCAAATCGACGGCGCCCTGCTTGAAGGCGTCCAGCGCCTTGAGGCGCTCGTCCTGGCTCTTGTCGCCGTGCAACGCGGCCGTCTTGAGGCCCTCGCGCTCCAGGCTGCGTGCCAGGCGCGCACAACCCAACTTGCTGTTGACGAAGATGAAGGCCTGCTTGATCTCACGCGAGCGCAGCACCTGGTGCACGGCGCGGCGCTTGTCCTCGTCGCTCACGCTATAGAAATGCTGCTCGACGGTGGACGCGGTCTCGTTCGGCCGCGCCACCTCGATGGTGATCGGGTCTTGCAGGTAGCTGCCCGCCAGGCGCTTGATCTCGGGCGAGAAGGTGGCAGAGAACAGCAAGGTGGTGCGCTGCTTGGGCAGGTAGCTCAGGATACGCTGCAGATCCGGCAGGAAGCCGATGTCCAGCATGCGGTCGGCCTCGTCAAGCACCACGTACTCGACCTGGTTGAGGACGGCGTTCTTGGCCTCAATGTGGTCCAGCAGACGGCCTGGTGTGGCCACCAGTACCTCAACGCCCTTTTTCAGCTCCAGCGTCTGGGGCTTCATATCCATGCCGCCGAACACCACGGTACTGCGCAGCTTGGTGTACTTGGCATACAGCGCGATTTGCTGCGCCACCTGGTCGGCCAGCTCCCGCGTGGGCAGCAGCACCAAGGCGCGCACCGGGTGGCGTGCGGGAGATGTGGAACTGTTTTCGTGCTTGAGCAGGCGCTGCAACAGCGGCAGCGAAAACGCCGCCGTCTTGCCCGTGCCGGTCTGGGCTGCGCCCATCACGTCCTTGCCGGTCAGCACGACGGGAATGGCTTGCGCCTGGATGGGCGTCATGGACTCGTAGCCCATTTCGGCCACAGCGCGCGCCAGCGGCTCGGCCAGCGATAGATTGGAAAAAGAACTGGTCATTGAACTTGGTATTGTCGCACTGTGCGATCAAATCGTGCCGACTCTTGAAGACCTCACTCTAGCGAGGGTCAGCCCCACGCCGCAACGAATGTTGTCGCCTGTGATTTCAGATGACGGCACAACAGAGCGCGCACCTCTCCACCAACAGGCCTTCAATCATGCGAAACCGGACATTTAGCGAAGCCAATCGCAGCGAACAAGCAAGGATTGAGCGGGCATTTACGGCATTGAGCCTCCCGCACTTCTGCGATTGAATTTGGGCGTGTTTCTTGCAGGAGATGGCCATGACAACCTATAGCCTTGTTCTGCAAAACACCAGCCTGCCCGTGGCACGCATGCACAAGCTGTTCCATCCCGGTGACATGGCTGGTGTTTATGGCGGCAAAGATACACTCAAGCCATTGTGCGCCTGCGCGCCACGCCCTTCCTACGTGCATGACACTGAGTTCCAGCTTGCTGCTCATCGGGCTGCTGATTGCAGCCAGCGCTTTTTTTTCCATGGCCGAGATCGCGCTCGCGGCGGCCCGGCGCCTGCGCCTGCGCCAGCTGGCCGATGAGGGCGATGCCCGCGCCGAACGCGTGCTGCGCGTGCAAGACCAGCCAGGCGACTACTTCACGGTGGTGCAGATCGGGCAGAACGCCGTGGCCATTCTGGGCGGCGTGGTGGGCGAAGGCGCCCTGAGCCCGCATTTCAGTGCATTGCTGGCTTGGTGGCTACCGACGTCCACTGCGCAGACGCTGGGCTTTCTGGCCTCGTTCACGGTCATCACCTCGCTGTTCATCCTGTTTTCCGATCTGTTCCCCAAGCGCCTGGGTATGGCGCGGCCTGAGGAACTGGCCATGCGCCTGTCCGGCCCCATGGCTTGGTGCATGGTCTTGCTGCGGCCTGTGGCCTGGCTCTACAGCCGCTGCGCAGACGCTCTGTTCCGTCTGTTCGGCCTGTCGTCGCTGCGTGACGAGCGCGTCACCTCCGAGGACATCCTGGCCATGATGGAAGCCGGCGCGCGCGCGGGGGTGCTGGATGTGGACGAGCAACAGGTCATCACCAACGTGTTCGAGCTGGACACACGCACCGTCTCCAGCGCCATGTCGCCGCGTGAACGTATCGCCTACTTTGTGCGCGACGAGAGCGATGCGGTGATCCGCCTGCGCATTGCGGCCGAGCCCTTCTCGACCTACCCGGTGTGCGAGGGCGACCTCGACCATGTGGTGGGCTACGTGGACGCCAAGGACCTGTTCCAGCGCGTGCTGAACAACCAGCCCATCTCGCTCAAGGACGACAGCCTGGTGCGCAAGGTGCTGATCGTGCCCGATCGGCTGACGCTGTCCGAAGTGCTGGCCCAGTTCCGTCAGGCGCACGAGGACTTTGCGGTCATCGTCAACGAATACAGCCTGGTGGTAGGGGTGGTCACGCTGAACGATGTGATGAGCACCGTGATGGGTGGCCTGGTGTCGCCCTTCGATGAAGAGCAGATCGTGCAGCGCGACCAGGACTCCTGGCTCATCGACGGTATCACTGCCATCGATGACGTGCAACGCGCACTGGGCCTGGACGAACTGCCCCACCCCGGGGAGTACGAGACGCTTGCGGGTTTTCTCATGGTCATGCTGCGCCGGGTGCCCAAGCGCACCGACGCCGTGGCCTGGGGCGGCTACAAGTTCGAGGTGATCGACGTGGACAGCTACCGCATCGACCAGGTGATGGTCACGCGCATCCCTGAGGGCACACCCGCTGCGTCAACCCCAACGGCGTAAGCACGCCATATTGATCGTCGGCAAAACCAACGACGAGATAGCTATCGCTCAGCCCGCTCGGTCATCAAAGATCCAGTGTCGCTGCGCGGCAAACACCGCATTGGGGTAGGCCGGCTTGCCCCGGCTACCGTTGTAGCGCCCCAGCGCCATGTAAAGATCGCCGCGCTCGCGGTCCAGGTAGTGGCGCAAGATGACGCAGCCAAAGCGCAGGTTGGTCTGCATATGAAACAGCTTGCCAGGGTCACCATCGCCGATCAGGCGCGTCCAAAACGGCATGACCTGCATGTAGCCGCGCGCGCCCACACTAGAGACGGCAAACTTGCGAAACGCACTTTCGACCTGCACCAACCCGAGCACCAGCGACACGTCCAGACCTGCACGCTTGCTTTCGTACCATACGGTTTGAAGAAACTCCCGCCTCACCTCCAGGTCGGGCTTGCGGCGCCGCAGACGGTTGCTCATGGCGCCCATCCAGCGCAAGTAGTGCATCCGGGCCTCGGTGGTGGGGAACTGGGGCTCGGGCGGCGCGCTGTTGGCAATGGCCGAACTCAGCGCGGTGCGCACCGAATCCATCAGCGGCTCTTCGATCTGCCCGCCCGCATGCGCCACCCCCGGCAGCGCCAGCCAGGCGGCAGGGGCCAAGGCCCCGCCCAGCACCAGTGAGCGCCGGGCAATGCCCTGCGTCATGGGGCCAGACGGCCCAGGACATGGGCCAGGACATCGGCCACCGCCACCTTGGTGGCGCTGGCGTCGCGGCGGTGCTGGTATTCGACCTGACCTTCCTTGAGGGCGCGATCGCCAATGGTGATGCGGTGCGGCACGCCAATCAGCTCCCAGTCCGAGAACATCACGCCAGGGCGCTCGCAGCGGTCGTCGAGGATCACGTCCACCCCCGCCTGCTGCAATCCGGCGTACAAGGCCTCGGCCTGGGCCTTCACCTCAGGGAAGCGGTCGGGTGAAATGGGGCACAGCACCACGGTGAACGGCGCAATGGCGTCGGGCCAGATGATGCCGCGCTCGTCATGGTTCTGCTCGATGGCAGCGGCGGGCAGGCGCGTGATGCCGATGCCGTAGCAACCCATCTCGAAGAACTGGGGTTTGCCGTTCTCGTCCAGGAAGGTGGCATTCATGGCACGGGAGTATTTGGTGCCGAGGTAGAACACGTGCCCCACCTCAATACCGCGCTCAATTGCCAGGAGTCCCTTGCCGTCAGGCGAGCGGTCGCCCGCGACCACATTGCGCAAATCGGCCACCGCATCGGGTTCGGGCAGATCACGGCCCCAGTTCACTCCGGTGAGGTGGAAGTCTTCCTCGTTGGCACCGCAGATCCAGTCAGCCATGGCGGCCACTTCGCGGTCGGCGATCACCTTGACTGCTTGCTTCAAACCGATGGGACCGAGATACCCAGGCTTGCAGCCAAAGTGGGCCTCGATCTCGGCCACCGTCGCAAAGCGGAAACCCGCATCCAGCCCTTGCACTTTGGAAACCTTGATCTCGTTCATGTCGTGGTCGCCACGCAGCAGCAGCAACCAGACCTGTGAGCGGACGGTCTCTCCGAGGTCGTTGATCTCGTCGGTGGCCAGCACCAATGACTTGACCGTTGTATGCAAGGGGACACCCAGCAGCTCCGCCACGTCTGCACAGGTGCTCTTGCCGGGTGTGGGCACCTTTTGCAGTGCAGCGGCCGCCGCAGGACGCTGTCCCTGGGGCGCCAAGGCCTCGGCCTTCTCCATGTTGGCCGCATAGTCACTCTGGGGGCAGTAAACAATGGCGTCCTCGCCCGTAGCGGCGATCACCTGGAACTCTTCACTCAGATCACCGCCAATGGCACCGGAATCGGCCGCTACTGCACGGTAGGACAGGCCGAAGCGGTCAAAAATCCGGCGGTAGGCCTGGGCCATGACCTGGTAGCTGGCCTTTGCAGCCGCCTGATCCCGATCGAAGCTGTAGGCGTCTTTCATCGTGAACTCTCGTCCACGCATCAGGCCAAAGCGCGGACGGCGCTCGTCACGAAATTTGGTCTGGATCTGGTAGAAATTGCGCGGCAACTGTTTGTAGCTGCGCAGTTCCTGGCGTGCGATGTCAGTGACCACTTCCTCGCTGGTGGGTTGAACCACGTAGTCACGGCCATGGCGATCCTGGATGCGCAGCAGTTCGGGGCCCATGGTGTCAAAGCGCCGGGTTTCCTGCCAGAGCTCGGCAGGCTGCACCACGGGCATGGTCAGCTCCACCGCCCCAGCGCGGTTCATCTCCTCGCGCACGATGGCTTCTACCTTCTGAATCACGCGCAGGCCCATGGGCATGTAGGTATAGACCCCAGCTGCGAGCTTCTTGATCATTCCGGCGCGCATCATGAGCTGGTGGCTGACCACCTCGGCATCGGCGGGGGCTTCCTTGAGGGTGGAAATGAAGAACTGGGAGGCTTTCATCGGACGCAATCGGGCTGGAGGGGGTGCACCACACTTGCCGCGCATCAAGCGGCGTGCATAATGGATGCAGTTTAAAAATTTGGGGTTCGATTATGCTTGACCGGGACGGCTTTCGGCCGAACGTCGGCATCATCCTGCTCAACCACAAGAACCAGGTGTTCTGGGGCAAGCGCATCCGCACCCACAGCTGGCAGTTCCCGCAAGGGGGCATCGACCGGGGCGAATCCCCCGAACAGGCGATGTTCCGGGAGCTCCACGAAGAGGTGGGGCTGATGCCCGACCACGTGCGCGTGGTGGCCCGCACCCGGGATTGGTTGCGCTACGAGGTGCCTGACCGGTACATCCGCCGCGATGCGCGCGGACATTACAAGGGCCAGAAACAAATCTGGTTCCTGCTCCAGTTGCTGGGCCACGATTGGGATCTGAACCTGCGCGCCACCGACCACCCAGAGTTCGACGCCTGGCGTTGGAACGATTACTGGGTTCCGTTGGATGTGGTGGTGGAGTTCAAACGCGGTGTCTATGAAATGGCGCTGACAGAGTTGGCGCGCTTTATTCCACGCCAGGACCACCGCAACCGCTACCTGCGCGGCAGCATGCGATCAAGGGATCAAGATGCCGCCTCGGGCGCCAGCGCGCCGCACCGCGGTGGGCAGTTGCTGTTGCACCCTGGAGTGGAATTGCCGCCCGGTGCCACCTTCGATCCGACACCGCCCTCGGCCACCGCGCCCGGACTCTCCGCTGACGGGGAAAAGTCACACGGCCAGCACTGAGCTTGTTTCAGAGGCCGGTGAGCACCAGATTGTCGCGGTGCACCATCTCGGCTTCGCCGGTGTAGCCCAGTAGTGCCTCAAACTCCGAAGAGGGTTTGCGGCACAGCAGCCGTGCTTCGGCGCTGGCGTAGTTGGCCAGGCCGCGGGCGATCTCTCCCCCGGCCGGGTCGCGCACGGCAATCACGTCGCCACGGGAGAAATCCCCCTCGACCGCTGTCATACCGATGGGCAGCAGGCTCTTGCCCTCACGGATCAGCTTGGCTGCCGCCCCTTCGTCCACGGTCACCGCTCCGCGCAACTGCAGGTGATCAGCCATCCATTGCTTGCGCGCCTGCGTCTTGGCCGTCTGCGCCACCAGCAAGGTACCAATGGGTTCTCCACTGGCCAGACGGAGCAGCACATCGTGCTCCCGCCCCCAGGCAATGACCGTGGAGGCACCAGAACCCGCTGCACGCTTGGCCGCCAGGATCTTGGTGATCATGCCGCCCTTGCCGATGCTGGAGCCCGCACCTCCTGCCATGTCTTCGAGCGCAAGGTCACCAGCCCGCGCCTCATGCACGAACTGCGCAGTCGGATCGCGACGCGGATCGGCCGTGTACAGCCCTTTCTGATCGGTCAGGATGAC
Organism: Simplicispira sedimenti; assembly: GCF_022760965.1. Classification (NCBI taxonomy): domain Bacteria; kingdom Pseudomonadati; phylum Pseudomonadota; class Betaproteobacteria; order Burkholderiales; family Comamonadaceae; genus Simplicispira; species Simplicispira sedimenti. The sequence continues at coordinate 162,634 of NZ_JAKVIJ010000009.1, read as the reverse complement.
CAGCGCATCGGCTTCCACCAGGTTGGCCACCAGGGCGCCCAGGGTGTCGTTGTCGCCAAACTTGATTTCATCGTTGACCACCGTGTCGTTCTCATTGATGACGGGAACGACTCCCAAGGTCAACAACGTGAGCAAGGTGGAACGTGCGTTGAGGTAGCGCTCGCGATCGGCCAGATCAGCATGGGTGAGCAGCACCTGGGCGCTGCCCACACCGTTTTCGCGCAACTTGGTTTCGTACATCTGGGCCAGACCCATCTGTCCCACGGCGGCAGCGGCTTGCAATTCATGGACCTCGCGCGGGCGCCGACTCCAGCCCAGCCGTTTCATGCCTTCGGCAATGGCACCGCTGGACACCATGATGACTTCGCGGCGCTGCACTCCATCACCGCGCACCAGGGCTGCCAGTTGACGGCTCCATTCCCCAATGGCAGTTTCGTCAAGCCCACGGCCCTCGTTGGTGACGAGACTGGAACCGACCTTGACCACAATGCGGCGCGCATCCCGCAGCACAGACGATATTTTTTCTTGGCTCATTGGGGCTCTAGCGCCCATTTGAAGGGCGTCAATAGCTATAAATTTAATAGCATTCAAGGCTTGGCTGCAGGCTCAGCGGCAAACCGGGGATCCACCTCGACCACCGGCCCAGCTTCGGCCACTTGCTGGGTACGCACCTGGTCATACACGGCGCGAATCAGCGGCTCACAGCCCTCACGCGTCAGGGCTGAAATCTCGAACACCGGCCCTTTCCACTTGAAACGCTTGACGAAGTCTGCCACGCGGGCAGCCCGCTCCTGGGGGGGCACCATGTCGAGCTTGTTGAGCACCAGCCAGCGCGGCTTGTCGTAGAGCGCCTTGTCGTACTTTTTGAGCTCGGCCACGATGGCCTTGGCCTGCGCCACCGGATCCACCGCCTCGTCGAATGGTGCCATGTCCACCACGTGCAGCAGCAACCGGGTTCGTTGCAGATGGCGCAGAAACTGGTGCCCCAGGCCTGCTCCCTCGGACGCACCTTCGATCAAGCCCGGAATGTCGGCGATCACAAAACTCTGCTCCGGCCCGACGCGCACCACGCCCAGATTGGGGTGCAAAGTGGTGAAGGGGTAGTCCGCAATCTTGGGCCGCGCGTTGGAAACGGCGGCGATCAAGGTGGATTTGCCCGCATTGGGCATGCCCAGCAGGCCGACATCGGCCAACACCTTGAGCTCCAGCTTGAGATTCTTGCGCTCGCCAGGCCAACCAGGGGTCTTCTGGCGCGGCGCGCGGTTGATGGCGCTCTTGAAGCGCATGTTGCCGAACCCGCCATCGCCGCCCTTGGCAAGAACAACCACCTCGCCAGGGTTCAACAGTTCCAGCAGTACCTGCCCTGTCTCGGCATCGCTGATGATGGTGCCCACGGGCATCTTGAGGGTGATGTCATCGCCCGCGGCGCCAAACATGTCCGAACCCATGCCGTGCTCACCCCGCTTGGCTTCGTACCGGCGCGCATAGCGGTAATCCACCAGCGTGTTCAGGTTGGGATCTGCAACCACATACACATGCCCGCCACGGCCACCATCTCCGCCGTTGGGACCACCGAACTCCTTGTACTTCTCGTGGCGAAACGACACGCAGCCGTTGCCGCCATCGCCTGCGGCGACATCGATATAGGCTTCATCAACGAACTTCATGGGGTTTCCAGTGTACAAAAAGGCAGCCTGCCGGATGGCGGCAACGCGGCTCCTCCTTCAGCACCGCTCAAGAAGAAGCCACAAACAACAAAGCCCCGCAGCGCGGGGCTTGTTGGAATGCGTCCCGTGCGCTCAGGCCGGGGTCACATTGACCGTGTGACGGTTCAGTGCACCCTTGGTGCCGAACGACACATGCCCGTCCACCAAGGCAAACAGCGTGTGGTCCTTGCCAACACCCACGTTCGTGCCGGGGTGGAAGCGCGTGCCACGCTGGCGCACGATGATCGAGCCTGCGCTGATCAATTCGCCGCCAAACGCTTTCACGCCGAGCATCTTGGGCTTGGAATCGCGCCCGTTTCGCGTAGAGCCGCCGCCTTTTTTCTGTGCCATGACATCTGCTCCTGGAAATTAAGCGGCGATCGACCCGATCAGCAATTCGGTGAATTGCTGGCGATGGCCCTGGCGCTTCTGGTAGTGCTTGCGACGGCGCAGCTTGAAAATGCGCACCTTGTCGTGCTTGCCATGCGCCACGATGGTGGCTTTGACAGAAGCGCCGGACACCAGGGGCGTGCCCACCTTGAGTTCAGCGCCGTTGCCGACAGCCAGAACCTGGTCGATCACGATTTCCTGGCCTACGTCCGCAGCAATCTGTTCTACTTTGATTTTTTCGCCGGAAGCAACGCGATACTGCTTGCCGCCGGTTTTTATGACCGCGTACATGTTGACCTCTTTCAGTGATTGCACAGCAGCATTAGCGCCCCGTGCTCAAGTCTCCATGGGACAAGCCCAAGGAACCGGGGATTATAGCACCGAGATCAGAAATACAACAAGCACCAAGACTCCCTGAGCACTGCGCAGAACGGGTTCCTATAATCAGCAGCCCTTGCTCGCATCGCCTACCTTGACCGCCGCCGCCACTACCTCACCCCTTTCCCTGATCGCCCACGACATGCTTGAGGTGGACAGGGTCATTGCTCAACGCCTTGCTTCCAATGTTCCGTTGGTCGGGCAAATATCGCAATACATCATCGCCGCCGGCGGAAAGCGCCTGCGTCCAGCCCTCCTGCTGCTGGTGGCCGGGGCACTGAACTGCCAGAACGCCCAGCGCTTCAATCTGGCGGCGGTGGTCGAATTCATTCACACCGCCACCTTGCTGCACGACGATGTGGTCGACGCATCCACCATGCGTCGCGGCCGCGCCACAGCAAATGAAACTTTCGGTAACCCTGCGAGCGTACTGGTGGGGGATTTTCTGTACTCGCGGGCATTTCAGATGATGGTCGATGCGGGCCAGATGCGGATCATGGAAATCCTGGCCGATGCGACCAATGTGATCGCAGAAGGCGAAGTCATGCAGCTGATCAACATGCACGACGCCTCGCTGGACGAAAACGCTTACCTGCAGGTCATTCGATCCAAGACCGCCAAACTGTTCGAGGCCAGCAGCCGCTTGGCCGCCGTTCTTGCCGGAAGCGATACCGCACAGGAAGAAGTCTGCGCCACCTATGGTCAGGCATTGGGTACGGCATTCCAGATCATCGACGATGTGCTGGATTACGACGGCGATAGCCAGGAAATGGGCAAGAACCTGGGGGATGACCTGCGCGAGGGGAAGGCCACCTTGCCCCTGATTGCCGCCATGCAAAGAGGCTCCGCAACACAGGCCCAGATGGTCCGGCACGCCATTGAGAACGGCAGCACCGACCAGCTTGATGCCATCGTGACCGTTGTCAGGGAAACCGGCGCTCTGGATGTAGCCCGGGAGGCCGCTGCAGCCGAGGCACATCGTGCCATCGAAGCCATTTCCACACTCCCAGACAGTGCCTATCGCACAGCTTTGCTACAATTAGCGGCTCAGCTGTTGCAGCGCAGAACCTGACGGTTCATGCAACACAGCCATCGGGGTGTAGCTTAGCCTGGTAGAGCGCTACGTTCGGGACGTAGAGGCCGGAGGTTCGAATCCTCTCACCCCGACCAGAAATGCCCCCTTAGCGGGCGCCATTCGCCCTACGGGGGCGCCGGTACTGCGATTTACAGCATACGCAGCTTCGGCGATGATAGGATGGTTTCGCGTTCCCCCTTTCATTCTGGTTACATGGCTGCAGTTGATTCCACCCAAAGAGACTCCGCATCAGTTGCCTTGCCCGGCTTGGGCAGGGCACTGATTTCTGCCGGCAAGCTCACCCCCAAAGCCGCAGAAGACATCTTCCGGAAGTCTCAGGCCGGTCGCAGCAGCTTTATCGCAGAGTTGACGGGCTCCGGCGCAGTATCTGCCGCCGATCTTGCGCACACTGTCTCTGCTGTCTTTGGCGCCCCCCTGCTCGATCTCGACGCCATCGACCCCCAACGCCTGCCCAAGGATCTGCTGGACTCCAAGATCTGCCAGTCCTATCGCGTGCTGGTGCTCAGCAAGCGCAGCAACCGTCTGATCGTCGCCACCGCAGACCCCACGGACCAGGAGGCCGCTGAGAAAATCAAGTTCACCACCCAAATGGGCGTGGACTGGATCATTGCCGAGTACGACAAGCTCTCCAAACTGGTGGAGTCGTCCACCAAGTCGGTGGGCGAGTCCATGGAGTCCTTCACAAGCGGAGACTTCGACTTCAACGATGTTTCCACCGAAATACCTGACGAACCAGAAGACACGGGAGCTGGTGGGGATGTCGAAGACGCTCCCATCGTCAAGTTCCTGCACAAGATGCTCTTGGATGCGTTCAACATGCGCGCCTCCGATTTGCATTTTGAACCTTACGAGCACCACTACCGCGTGCGCTTCCGCATCGACGGCGAGTTGCGTGAGATTGCGTCTCCCCCCGTCGCCATCAAAGACAAGCTGGCATCACGCATCAAGGTTATCTCCCGGCTGGACATCTCGGAAAAGAGGGTGCCGCAAGACGGTCGGATGAAGCTCAAGGTCGGTCCGGACCGCGTCATCGACTTCCGTGTCAGCACCCTTCCCACGCTGTTTGGCGAGAAGATCGTGATCCGTATCTTGGATCCGAGCAGCGCCAAAATGGGCATCGACGCGCTGGGATATGAGCCCATCGAGAAAGAACGTCTGCTGAATGCGATCGGCCGACCCTACGGCATGATTCTGGTGACAGGTCCCACAGGTTCCGGCAAGACCGTGTCCTTGTACACCTGCCTGAACCTGCTGAACAAGCCTGGTGTCAATATTGCTACCGCAGAAGACCCTTCGGAAATCAACCTTCCCGGAGTGAACCAGGTCAACGTGAATGAAAAAGCGGGCCTGACCTTCGCAGCGGCACTCAAATCGTTTCTGCGCCAAGATCCCGACATCATCATGGTGGGTGAAATCCGTGACTTGGAGACGGCCGACATTTCCATCAAGGCTGCGCAAACCGGTCACTTGGTGCTCTCGACCCTGCACACCAACGACGCCCCCACCACGCTCACACGCATGCGCAACATGGGCATTGCGCCCTTCAATATTGCATCCAGCGTGATCCTGATCACTGCCCAGCGCCTGGCACGGAGGCTGTGCCCCCAATGCAAGGCGCCAGCCGATGTTCCCCATGAAGCCCTGCTGGAAGCCGGCTTCAAGGACGAGGAAATAGACGGTTCCTGGGTTCCCTACAAGCCTGTGGGGTGTTCTGCCTGCAACAACGGATACAAGGGACGTGTAGGTATCTATCAGGTGATGCCTATCAGTGAAGAAATCCAACGCATCATTCTGCGCGACGGCAGTGCGCTGGAAATCGCGGAGCAGGCACGCAATGAAGGCGTACGCTCCCTGCGCGAATCGGGGCTGCACAAGGTCAAGATGGGAAGCACCTCGCTTGAAGAAGTGCTGGCAGTAACCAACGAATAACTACAACCTGACAAGGTGGAGATCTATGGCAACGGCTGCAAAGGCAAGCATCAAGGATTTCGTCTTTGAATGGGAGGGCAAGGACCGCAACGGCAAGATCGTGCGGGGAGAAATCCGTGCCTCGGGGGAGAACCAAGTTCAGGCCTCTCTGCGCCGCCAGGGCGTGTTCCCCACCAAGATCAAGAAGCGCCGTCTGCGCTCGGGCAAGAAGATCAAGCCCAAAGACATCGCACTGTTCACCCGACAGATGGCCACCATGATGAAAGCTGGTGTGCCGCTGCTGCAATCTTTTGACATCGTGGGGCGCGGCAACACCAACCCCAGCGTGGGAAAGTTGCTCAACGATATCCGTGCCGATGTGGAAACAGGCACCTCGCTCAATGCAGCGTTTCGCAAGTACCCTCTGTATTTCGACAGCCTCTACTGCAATCTGGTGGAAGCCGGTGAGGCCGCGGGTATTCTGGAAGCGCTGCTGGATCGCTTGGCCACCTACATGGAAAAGACCGAGGCGATCAAGGGAAAGATCAAATCGGCATTGATGTATCCCATTTCGGTCATCATCGTTGCCTTCGTCGTCGTGACCGTGATCATGATTTTCGTGATCCCTGCCTTCAAGGAGGTGTTCACCTCTTTTGGCGCTGATTTGCCGGCGCCCACCCTCTTCGTGATGGGAATCAGCGACGTGTTCGTGAAGTGGTGGTGGCTGATCTTTGGCGTGCTGGGCGGTGGCTTCTACTTCTTCATGCAGGCCTGGAAGCGCAACGAAAAAATGCAGATGTTCATGGACCGTCTGCTGCTGCGCATTCCAATCTTCGGTGACCTGATCAACAAATCAGCCGTGGCGCGCTGGACGCGTACGCTCTCCACCATGTTTGCTGCCGGCGTACCACTGGTCGAAGCGCTGGATTCGGTCGGTGGTGCTGCAGGCAACTCTGTGTATGCCATGGCCACCGACAAGATCCAACAGGAAGTCTCCACCGGCACCAGCCTGACGGCAGCAATGACCAACGCCAACGTTTTCCCGTCGATGGTGCTGCAGATGTGCGCCATCGGCGAAGAATCAGGCTCCATCGACCACATGCTGGGCAAGGCGGCCGACTTCTACGAACAGGAAGTCGATGAAATGGTCGCAGGCCTCTCCAGTCTCATGGAGCCCATCATCATCGTGTTCCTGGGCACACTGATTGGCGGCATCGTGGTGTCGATGTACCTGCCCATCTTCAAGCTGGGCCAGGTCGTCTGATGGTGCTGGATCCGTGGTGGGACGCGGCCCTGGTCGGCGTCTTGGGCCTGATGGTGGGCAGCTTTCTGAACGTGGTGATCTACCGCCTGCCCCGCATGATGGAACGGCAATGGGCGCGCGAGCATGCCGACTATGCGCGCTCCACCGCCGGAGACACTGCACCCCCTGCAGAACTGCCGGACGCTGCCCCGTTCAATCTGGCCGTGCCTCGCTCGCGCTGCCAGTCCTGCGGGCACCAGTTGCGTTGGTATGAAAACATCCCGGTACTCAGCTACCTGGCCCTGCGAGGTCGATGCTCCTCCTGCAAAACGTCTTTCAGCGCACGCTATCCCGCCGTCGAGCTGCTGACAGGCGCCTTGTTCTTCTATTGCGCCCAACGCTGGGGCCTGGGCCCTGCAGGACTGGCCTGGTGCGGGTTCAGTGCGCTCATGGTGGCACTGGCCTTCATCGACTGGGACACCACCCTGCTGCCCGACGACCTGACCTTGCCTTTGCTCTGGGCCGGTCTGCTGGCATCGGTATTCCAATGGACAACCATCCCCTTGGCAGACGCCGTGCTCGGCGCCGCTGCAGGCTACTTGTCGCTCTGGCTGGTGTACTGGGGCTTCAAGCTCGCCACCGGCAAGGAAGGCATGGGCTACGGCGACTTCAAGCTTTTTGCGGCCATGGGCGCCTGGTTTGGCTGGCAGGCCCTGGTACCCTTGATCCTGATGGCTTCCGTGGTGGGCGCCGTGGTCGGCATCGCCATGAAAATGGCCAGCAGCCTGCGCGAAGGGGGTTACGTTCCCTTCGGTCCCTTCCTCGTGGGCGCAGGGCTGATCGGCATGGTCTTCGGGCCTGCACAGGTGCTGAACCTGTTGCTGGGCACACTGGGCCTGTGACCGCCCCACGCACTTCAGCCTTGCAGGTCGGTCTGACCGGCGGCATAGGCAGCGGCAAAAGCACCGTCGCAGCCATGCTGGCGGCCTGCGGCGCTACGGTGGTGGATGCAGACAAGATTTCACGTCAGCTGACCGCCGCCAACGGCGCTGCCCTACCCGCCATTGCCCAGGTATTTGGCCCATCGCTCATTGCGGCAGATGGTTCCCTGGACCGCGCGCGCATGCGCGAGCTCATCTTTCGTCAGCCGCAGGCACGCCAACAACTCGAAGCCATCATCCACCCCTTGGTGGGGCAGGAAACAGCGCGCCAGGCCCAGGCCGCCATCGCCCAAGGATGCCGCCTGGTGGTGTACGACATCCCCCTGTTGGTCGAATCCAGGCACTGGCGCCGCCAGCTCGACGCCGTGATCGTCGTCGATTGCCGTGAACAGACCCAGATCGACCGCGTGGTGGCACGCAGCCAGCTCAGCCCCGACGCGGTGCGCGGCATCATGGCCGCACAGGCCAGCCGCCACGAGCGGCGGGCCTGCGCCGATATCGTGCTGTTCAACGACACCATTCCCCTTCCCAGCCTGCAAGAGCAGGTGTCCTTGGTGGCCCGCAGCTTCGGGCTATGATCCGACCGTGATCCTGTACGAATACCCTTTCAACGAACGCATCCGCACCTACCTGCGGCTCGAACACCTGTTCAAGCGCCTGGGTGAACTGATTCCGCGCACCCACCCGCTGGACCACCACTTCGCACTGACCACCATTTTCGAAATCATGGACGTGGCCGCGCGCGCCGACCTGAAAGCCGACGTGCTCAAGGACATCGAGAAGCAAAAGCATGTGCTCGATGGTTACCGCGGCAACCCTGCCATCTCGGAGGCGGCACTCGACGGCATCATCGCCCAGCTCGACCGATGCTTTGGCCTTCTCAACACCCAGGCGGGCAAGACCGGCCAGCCCCTGAGCGAGAACGAATGGCTCATGAGCATCCGCAGCCGCGCAGGCATTCCGGGCGGCACCTGCGGGTTCGACCTGCCCAGCTACTACGCGTGGCAGCACCGACCTGCCCCAGAGCGCCAACAGGCCCTGGAAGGCTGGGCGGGCACCCTGGCACCGCTGGCCGAGTCCATTTATCTGCTGCTGAAGCTGTTGCGCGACTCCGGCGTCCCTCAGAAAGTGGCTGCCGAACGGGGCCAGTTCCAGCAAAACCTGCCGCAGGGTCGCACCTTCCAACTGCTGCGCCTGCGCATCGATCCCGCCCAGGGGCTGGTGCCCGAAATCAGTGGCAACCGGCTCATGGTGTCGGTGCGCCTCATGCACCAGATGCCCCAAGGGCACCTGCAGGCCAGCACCGAGGACGCGATGTTCGAACTGGCTTTGTGCGCTTGAAGCACCAACACCCCCCTGTGTCGCTACGCTCCTTCCCCCCGCTCTCGCAGCGCTGCGCGCTGCGGGCAGGGGGACGCCACCGGTGCGGCGGGGCGGCCCTTGCACGGTGGCCGCTGGCCTGAGTTGCGCCAGCTTCATACGTCGCAGATGGTGCAAACACCATGAAAAACTGAAATGCATCCAGACAAATCAGCACCCACGGCACCGCGCAAGGTGCGCTGTCCGGCCTGTCAGGGCTGGAGCCTGTTCAGCCCCGCCAACCCCTGGCGCCCGTTTTGCAGCGAGCGCTGCAAGCAGATGGACCTCGGCGCCTGGGCCAGCGAGGGTTTTCGCGTGCCCGCCGAAGCACCGCCTGAGGACGCCACCTTTGGCGATCCCCGCACCAGCATTGATTAAAAAATGGCACTGGCGCTTGTTGGACAAGCGCCATCAGCTATCAATTTGATAGTATTTCCGGATCAAATGGTACGCCACGCTCCTCGGCCAGCCAGCCCAGCACCGGCAACGCGCCCGGTAGCACGGGGCGCACCCCGATAGGCCAGTGCTGCCAAGCCATCGTCTGGCCCTCACGCATCTCGAAGTCACCCGTCCATTCGTGCACCTTGCACCAGTGCAAGCGCACCAGCGCGTGCGGGTAGTCGTGCTCGGTCACCTTCCAGACCGCCGCAGGGCCGATGGTGACGCCCAGCTCCTCGTGCAGCTCGCGGCGCAGCGCCTGCTCCACGGTCTCGCCCGCCTCGATCTTGCCGCCGGGGAATTCCCAGTAGCCCGCATAGACCTTGTCCGGTGGCCGCGTGGTCAGCAGCAGCGCGCCATCGGCGCGGATCAGGATGCCCACCGCGACCTCGGTGTGCTTACGCTGCACAGGCACCACCTCAGCCACCGCGCCGCCCCGCAAAGTCGCGCGCAAACTGGTAGGCCACGCGCCCGCTGCGCGAGCCACGCTCCAGCGCCCAGACCAGCGCCTCGGCGCGCGCCGCGGCGATCGCATCGCTGCCGAGCCCAAAGGATGCCAGCCACTGCCTGGCAATGGCCAGGTACTCGTCCTGGCTGAACGGGTAGAAACTCACCCACAGGCCGAAGCGCTCGGACAGCGAGATCTTCTCCTCCACGCCCTCGCCCGGATGCACCTCGCCGTCGTCGGTATGGGTGTACGTGAGGTTCTCGCGCATGTACTCGGGCAGCAGATGGCGCCGGTTGCTGGTGGCGTAGATCAGCACGTTGGGCGTAGCAGCCGCCACCGAACCGTCGAGGATGGACTTGAGCGCCTTGTAGCCCGGCTCGCCGTCCTCGAAACTCAGGTCATCGCAGAACACGATGAAGTATTCCGGCCGGCCGGCCACCACCTCGACGATGTCGGGCAGATCGGTCAGGTCGGCCTTGTCCACCTCGATCAGACGCAGGCCCTGCGGCGCGTAGGCGTTCAGGCAGGCCTTGATGAGCGAGGACTTGCCGGTGCCGCGCGCCCCCGTGAGCAGCACGTTGTTGGCCGACAGGCCGCGCACGAACTGCTCGGTGTTGCGCTGGATCTTTTCCTTCTGGCCGTCGATTTCCTGGAGGTCTTCGAGGCGCATCGCCGCCACATGGCGCACGGGCTCCAGCGTGCCGTGGCCGCTGCTGCGCTTGCGGTAGCGCCAGGCAATCGCTGCCGACCAGTCGGGCGCCGCCAACGGCTGCGGCAGCACGGATTCGATGCGCGCAATGAGCTGCTCGGCGCGTTCGATCAGATGTTCAAATTTTTCGTTCATTTTGGCCTCCAGCGCCCATTTATAAAGCGCCAGCAGCTATTAAATACGTAGCAAACATTCCGCACTCGCATGCGTCCACGGCGCATGAACCTGGCGCGGCCAAAGTCAGCAGCCCCCCGTGCAAGGGCCGCCCCGCCGCGCTGGGGGCGTCCCCCTGCCCGCATTGCGCAGCAATGCGAGAGCGGGGGGAAGCCGCGCAGCGGCTCAGGGGGTGTCCACGTCAAGAGCGGTAGTCGGCGTTGATGGTCACGTAGTCGTGGCTCAGGTCGCAGGTCCACACCGTGTCCTGCGCCTCGCCCCGGCCCAGCAGCACGCGCACCGTGATCTCGCTCTGCTTCATCACGCGCTGGCCGTCCTCCTCGCGGTACTGCGGGTTACGGCCGCCCTGCACGGCCACGTGCACGTCGTCGAGGTACAGGTCGATGCCGGTCTGGTCCAGGTCGTCGATGCCGGCGTAGCCCACGGCCGCCAGGATGCGTCCCAGGTTCGGGTCGCTGGCGAAGAAGGCCGTCTTGACCAGCGGTGAATGCGCGATGGCGTAGGCCACCTTGCGGCATTCCTCGCCGGTCTTGCCGCCTTCCACGCGCACGGTGATGAACTTGGTCGCGCCCTCGCCGTCGCGCACGATGGCCTGGGCCAGCTGCTGCGCCACGTCCAGCAGCGCCGCCTTGAGCGCCTGGCCCTCGGTGCTGGACAGCGATTCGATGGGGGCGTGCGCCGCCTTCTGCGTGGCCATCAGCATGAAGCAGTCGTTGGTGGAGGTGTCGCCGTCGATGGTGATGCGGTTGAACGACTGGTCCGCCAGCTCGCGCACCAGGCCCTGCAGCAGCGCCGGCGCGATGCGCGCGTCGGTGGCCACGAAGCCCAGCATGGTGGCCATGTTCGGACGGATCATACCCGCGCCCTTGGCGATGCCGGTCACCGTGACGGTGGCGCCACCGATCTGCACCTGCCGGCTGCAGGCCTTGGGCACGGTGTCGGTGGTCATGATGCCCTCGGCTGCGCGCGCCCAGTGGGCGGGCTGCGCATCGGCGATGGCGGCGGGCAGCCCGGCCTCGATGCGGTCCACGGGCAGTGGCTCCATGATGACGCCGGTGGAGAATGGCAACACCTGCGCCGGGTCGATCTGCAACTGGCGCGCCAGCGCCGCACAGGTGGCACGGGCGCGCGCCAAGCCTTCGGCGCCCGTGCCCGCATTGGCGTTGCCGGTGTTCACCACCAGGGCACGGATGGCCTGGCCGCCCGCCAGATGCTCGCGGCAGACCTGCACCGGCGCGGCGCAAAAGCGGTTCTGCGTGAACACCCCCGCCACCGCGCTGCCTTCGTCCAGCAGGAACACCGTGAGGTCCTTGCGGTTGGCCTTGCGCACGCCGGCTTCGGCAACGCCGATGCGCACGCCTGCCACAGGGTACAGATCAGCAGGATTGGGAGCGGAGAGATGAACGGGCATGGGGTTTCCTTCCAAAAACTGGGCCGATGATACGCAGTCACCGCGCCGCCGAAATGAAAACACGGGCCGAGGCCCGTGTCTGGTGCGCAAGCAGGCTCAAGCCAGCTTGCCGTGGCACTGCTTGTATTTTTTCCCGCTGCCGCAGGGGCAGGGATCGTTGCGGCCCACCCGGCCACCGGCGGCCACCTTCTGCTGCACGCTGAGCGTGCGCTCGTCCACCGTGGTCTCAACCTCGCCGGTTTCGGTGGGCGCGGTGTAGGTCACGTTGGCGATGTGTTCGGCACGGGCCTCCAGGTCCTCCGCAGCCTGGTCGATCTGCTCGGGCGACTGCACCTGCACGGTCATCAGCACGCGGGTCACCTCGTTCTTGACCACGTCGAGCAACTGGCGGAACAGCTCGAAAGCCTCGCGCTTGTATTCCTGCTTGGGCTGCTTTTGTGCGTAACCGCGCAAGTGGATGCCCTGGCGCAGATAGTCCAGCGCACTGAGGTGATCACGCCAGTGGGTGTCGATGTTCTGCAGCAGCACCATGCGCTCGAACTGGGTGAAGTTCTCCTTGCCCACCAGCGCGACCTTGGCTTCGTAAGCGCCATGCGCGGCGGCCAGCACCTTTTCCAGAATGTCGTCATCGGTGAGCGACTGGGCCCCTTCCACCATTTGCTGCAGCGCCAGGCTCAGCTGCCACTCGTCGGCCAGGGCCTTCTCCAGCGCAGGCAGGTTCCATTGCTCCTCGACCGATTCAGCGGGGACATGCTGACGCACCAGGTCGGTAAAGCAGCCTTCACGCATGCCGGCGATGACCTCGGACAGCTCGGCGGCATCCAGGATGTCGTTGCGCTGCTGGTAGATGACCTTGCGCTGGTCATTGGCCACATCGTCGTACTCCAGCAATTGCTTGCGGATGTCGAAGTTGCGTGCTTCCACCTTGCGCTGGGCCGATTCGATGCTGCGCGTGACGATGCCCGCCTCGATGGCTTCGCCATCGGGCATCTTGAGCCGGTCCATGATGGCCTTGACGCGATCGCCCGCGAAGATGCGCATCAGCGCATCGTCCAGGCTCAGGTAGAAGCGCGAGGAACCCGGATCGCCCTGGCGGCCCGACCGGCCACGCAGCTGGTTGTCAATGCGGCGCGATTCGTGGCGCTCGGTCGCAATGATGCGCAGACCGCCCAGCGCCTTGACCTTTTCGTGGTCTTGCTGCCACTGCGCGCGCAACTGGGCAATGCGCGATTGCTTGGTGCCTTCATCCAGGCTTTCATCGGACTCGATGGCAGCCACATCCTTCTCGATGTTGCCGCCCAGCACGATGTCGGTGCCGCGGCCGGCCATGTTGGTGGCAATGGTGATCATGCCCTGGCGACCGGCCTGGGCCACGATGTCGGCCTCGCGGGCGTGCTGCTTGGCGTTGAGCACCTGGTGCGGCAGGCCCACCTGGGTCAGCAACTGGTCGATGATTTCGGAGTTCTCAATCGAGGTTGTTCCCACCAGCACCGGCTGGCCACGCTCGTGGCATTCGCGGATGTCCGCAATGGCGGCCTCGTACTTTTCGCGCGTGGTCTTGTACACGCGGTCGAGCTGGTCATCGCGCTTGCTCGGGCGGTTGGGCGGGATGACCACGGTTTCCAGACCGTAGATTTCCTGGAACTCATAGGCCTCGGTATCGGCCGTACCCGTCATGCCCGAGAGCTTGTTGTACAGGCGGAAGTAGTTCTGGAAGGTGATGGAGGCCAGCGTCTGGTTCTCGGCCTGGATCTGCACGCCCTCCTTGGCCTCCACAGCCTGGTGCAGACCATCGCTCCAGCGGCGGCCCGACATCAGGCGGCCGGTGAATTCATCAACGATGACGATTTCGCCGTTCTGCACCACGTAATGCTGGTCGCGGTGGTACAGGTGATTGGCCCGCAGCGCCGCATACAGGTGGTGCATGAGTGTGATGTTGGCCGGGTCATACAGCGATGCGCCCTCGGCAATCAGGCCCTGGCTGGCCAGGATGCGCTCGGCGTTTTCATGGCCCTGCTCGGTCAGGAAGACCTGGTGCGATTTTTCATCCACCGTGAAGTCACCGGGCTTGGTCACGCCCTCGCCAGTGCGTGGGTCGGCTTCGCCTTCCTGGCGCACCAACAGCGGGACCACCTTGTTCATGGCCAGATAGGTGGCGGTGTGGTCTTCGGCCTGACCGCTGATGATCAGCGGGGTGCGCGCCTCGTCGATGAGGATGGAGTCCACCTCGTCCACGATGGCGTAGTTGAGCTTGCGCTGCACCCGGTCCTGCACCTCATAGACCATGTTGTCGCGCAGGTAGTCAAAACCGTACTCGTTGTTGGTGCCGTAGGTGATGTCGCTGGCGTAGGCAGCCTGTTTTTGTTCGCGCGGCATCTGCGGCAGGTTGATGCCCACCGTCAGACCCAGGAAGTTGTACAGCCGCCCCATCCATTGGGCATCGCGGTTGGCCAGGTAATCGTTCACCGTGACCACATGCACCCCGTGCCCCGACAGGGCATTGAGGTACACGGGCAGCGTGGCGGTCAGCGTCTTGCCCTCACCCGTGCGCATTTCGGCGATCTTGCCGTAGTGCAGCGCCATGCCGCCGATCAGCTGCACGTCGAAGTGGCGCATCTTCATCACGCGCTTGGAACCCTCGCGCACCACCGCGAAGGCTTCGGGCAGCAGTTCGTCCAGCGTGCTGCCCTGTTCCAGGCGCTGGCGGAACTCCTGCGTCTTGGCCCGCAGGGCTTCGTCGCTCAGAGCCTCGAACTGGGGCTCCAGCGCATTGATGCGGGCCACCGTCTTGCGGTATTGCTTGAGAAGCCGGTCATTGCGGCTGCCGAAAATTTTGGTGAGGAAGTTGGTGGCCATGCGAACAGATCCGCCCCGTGCGCCCGAAGGCACACCGGACGGCCAGAAGCTTGATTGAAAGGGGTTCAGTTGGGGACATCCCGCAGCTTGTCAAGCATCGACAAGCTGCGGAACGGCACCAAATAGCGCGGATTTTACCTGCCAGCCGTGGGTGCCCCACTGCTGCGTGACGGCAGGACTGCCAGCTTTTGCGTTGCCTGCTGGCCTGCCAAGAGAAATTTCTGCGGATCCTGGGGCACGCCCTGCACCAGCACCTCGAAGTGCAGGTGCGCCCCCGTGGAACGCCCAGTGCTGCCCACCTCGGCAATTTTCTGGCCGCGGCGCACCAGGTCACCCCGCTTGACCAACACCTTGGATGCATGGGCGTAACGGGTCACCAGTTGATTGCCGTGGTCGATTTCAACCATGTTGCCGAATTGGTGGTGATACTCCTGCGTAATCACCACACCGCCTGCGGCAGCCACGATGGGAGCCCCAGTGTCGGCAGAGAAATCCAGTCCCGCATGCAACGCCGACTGCCCGGTGAGGGGATCGATGCGCCAGCCAAAGCGCGACCCCACGTCCTTGCCCGGTGCGGGAGACTCGGTGGGCACCATGTGCTTGCGAATGTGCTGATCGAACAGGCGGGATTCCAGCACCGTGAGCAGATCAATGCGCTGGCCACTGATCTGATCGAGTTCCTTCAGGGTGGCGTCCAGTTCTTCCATGGAAAGCGAGCGCCCGGCCATCAACGCCCCGCCCAGTCCTGGTGCTCGGCCTGCGGGCTTGGTCACCGCAGGCTCTATGCCCGCCAAACCCGACACCCGCTCGCCCAGGGATTCCAGCTCGACCATGCGTGCTTGCATCTCACCCAGCTTGCGCGCCATGGCGTCGAGGTTCTGGCGCATGAAGCGGTCGCGCTGGGCAAATTCATCCGCCACGATCAGGCGCACCAGCGAGCCCACCACGGGCCAGCCTTCGCGCGCACCCTTGAGAAACACCAGGTGGTACAGCAACGCCGCCACGGCCATCAGCAACAGAGATGCGGCCAGCATCGCTGCCATCAGTCGCGTACCCGTCAGATGGATGGTGCGGCTGCGGCACAGCCGCGAGTCCATGATAATCAACTGCATTCCTGCTTCCTGTGTCCTTGACCGAACATGCTCCGCCGCCACCACGCCATTTCGCTGCAGCAGGCCGCCGATGAGTCACCCACATTGGCCAAGCTGGCTGCGCTCACGCGCGAGTCCAGCGAACGCCTCAAGGCGGTGGAACCGCTGGTTCCACCGGCGCTGCGCTCTGCACTGCAAGCGGGGCCCATCGAGGGCGATACTTGGTGCCTGGTGGTCAAAAGCAACGCAGCTGCCGCCAAATTGCGCCAACTGTTGCCCGCCTTGCAGGCCCACCTGCGCAGCAAGGGCTGGCAGGTTAACGCGATTCGGCTAAAAATCCAAACCTGAAGCCCCCGCAAATCAGGGTTTACCCTGAATTGGTACGCAAAGCCCGGCTGAGCAGCACCACGGGCACCAAGCCCACCAATACCAGCGCCAGCGAAGGCAGAGCCGCCTCGCCCAGCCGCTCATCGCGTGCCAACTGGTAGGCCACCACGGCCAGCGTGTCGCTGTTGAAGGGGCGCAGCACCAGCGTGGCGGGCAACTCCTTCATCACATCCACAAACACCAGCAAAGCCGCCGCCGCGGTGGATCGGCGCAACAGCGGCCAGTGCACCCGTACCAACAACCGAAGGCTGCCAGCGCCCAGCATGCGTGCCGAGTCGTCCAGGCTGGCCGGGATGCGTGCATACCCGCTTTGTACCGATTGCAGCGCCACCGCACAAAAGCGCACCAGGTAGGCCCACACGATGCCCAGCGCCGTGGTGGTGACCAGCGCGCCCACGCCCCACTGCGGCGCCAGCGCCTGCAGCCAGCCCACGGGCAGCAACAAGCCCACCACGATCACCGCGCCCGGCACCGCATAGCCCAGGCTGGCCAGGCGCACCACGCCGCGCGTCAGCACGCCCGCACCGCGCCGCACGGCAAAAGCCAGCGCCAGCGCCACCAGCACAGACAATACGGCGGTAATGCCACCCAGCCGCATGCTGTTCCAACCCCAGGCCAGAAAGCGGTCCCAGGGCAGCACAGACCAGTCGGCAGCCAGTGGCCGCAGCATGAACAGCACCGGCGCCACAAAGCCCAACAACACCGGCAAGGCGCACACCGCCCAGGCCCACAGCACACGGCCACCGCGCAGACGTACCGGCGTCGCTTCGGCCGACCCACCCCGGCCCACACCCGACGCAGCAAAGCGCATGCGCTGCTGGGCACGCTGCTCCAGCCCCATCACCACCAGGACCAATGCCAGCAACAGGGTGGAGAGCTGCGCAGCCGCCACGCGGTTGTCCATGGCCAGCCAGGCCTTGTAGATGCCCGTGGTGAAACTCTGGATGCCAAAGTAGCTGGTCACCCCAAAATCGGCCAGGGTTTCCATCAGCACCAACGCCACCCCGGCGGCCACCGCCGGGCGCGCCAGCGGCAGGGCAATGCGGGCAATGCGCCGGGGCAGCGGCGCCCCGAGCAGGCGCGCCGCTTCCATGAGATGTGCAGCCCGCTCACCCAATGCCGTGCGGGCCAGCAGGTACACATAGGGATACAAAGACACGACAAACACCAGCACCGCGCCCCACAGGCTGCGCACCTCGGGCAGCAGGTGTCCCTCCCAGCCAAAGGCCGCACGCAACCCCACCTGCAACGGTCCGCTGAACTGCAGAAAATCGGTGTAGGCATAGGCTGTCACATAGGCCGGCATGGCCAGGGGCAACAGCAGCAGCCATTCGAACGCCCGCCGCCCCGGAAAATCGAACAAGGTGACCGCCGCCGCCGCCGCGCTGCCGACCACGGCAGCCCCCAACCCCACCCACAGGCACAGCCACAGCGTGGTGCCCACATAGCCCGGCAACACGGTGGATGCCATCTCGCGCAGGACGGCCCAGGCCGATGCCCCCCCCTCTCCCCAGGGCAGCCAGGCCCCCAGCAGGGCCAGAACAGGCAGGGACAGCACACCCGCCAGCAGCAGCAAGGGAAGGGAGCGCAAAACGGCGGACAGGCGTGGCAAGAGAGCGTCTCGAAGGGCGACAGACAGGAAAAGACGGCCGCGAGGGCCGAGAGGAATGCGAATTCTACGCATTCGACCCTCCTACAATGCACACATGTTTCTGCAAGTCTCCCAACTGCAAGTGCGCTACGCCGGTCAGGCAGTGGCCGCAGTGCAGGATGTGTCCCTGGGTCTGGCAGCTGGCCAGATTGGCGTGCTCATCGGCCCCTCGGGCTGCGGCAAAACCACCTTGCTGCGCAGCGTGGCCGGGCTGGAGTCCGTGGCCGCAGGCGCCATCCGCCTGGGTTCGCAGGTGGTGGGCAGCCCCGGCCACAGCATGCCGCCCGAGCAGCGACGCATTGGCATGGTGTTCCAGGACTATGCGCTGTTTCCGCACCTGACTGTGGGCAGCAACGTGGCCTTTGGCATCGAGCACCTGCCCGCCGCCGAACGCAGCCTGCGTGTGGCCGAAGTGCTGCAACTGGTGGGCCTGGAGGGCAGTGCGCAACGCTACCCACATGAACTCTCTGGCGGCCAACAGCAACGCGTGGCCCTGGCGCGCGCGCTGGCGCCCCGTCCGCAGCTCATGCTGCTGGACGAGCCCTTCTCCAACCTGGATGTAGATTTGCGCGAACGACTGGCCCACGAGGTGCGCAACATCCTCAAGCAGGCGGGCGCCACGGCACTGTTTGTCACCCACGACCAACTCGAAGCGTTTGCGATCGGGGACATGATTGGCGTGATGCACCAGGGCCGCCTGCACCAGTGGGACGACGCCTACACCCTGTACCACCGCCCCGCCACCCGGTTTGTGGCCGACTTCATCGGGCACGGCGTGTTCGCCCCCGCCACGCTGGTGCAGCAAGGCAGCGGCGTGGTGGTGCGCACCCCCCTGGGTGACCTGGCCAACCTGACCGACTGCCCCCTGCCCTCGCGCTACCCCGGAGGGGCGTGTGACGTACTGCTGCGGGCCGACGATATCGTGCACGACGATGCGGCCCCGGTGCAGGCACAGATCGTGCGCAAGTCGTTTCGCGGGTCAGAGTTTTTATACACGCTGCGCATGGACAACGGCCAGATGCTGCTGGCCCATGTACCCAGCCACCACGACCACGCCCTTGGAGAGTGGATCGGCATCCGCGCGCTCGTGGACCATGTGGTGACCTTCGAGCGAAATTCAGGCTAAATATAGCTCCAGCGCAATACCAGCAAGCGCCAGAAGCTATCAATTAGATAGCATTTTTCAGTGTGCGGGCCTCGCCGTTCTGCCAGCGCCAGGCGTCCTCGCACATGCGCTGCACGCCATGCTGCGCACACCAGCCCAGCAGTTGCTGCGCCAGCGTGGGATCGGCCCAGCAGGCAGCCACATCACCAGGGCGGCGTGGCACCACCTGGTAGGGCACGGGACGGCCGCTGGCCTGTTCGAAGGCCCGCACCATCTCCAGCACCGACACCGGGCGGCCCGTGCCCAGGTTCACAGTCAGCAGACCTGGATGGCGTTCCAGATAGCGCAGCGCATCCACATGGCCTTGCGCCAGGTCGCTGACATGGATGTAGTCCCGTACCCCCGTGCCATCAACGGTCGGGTAATCGTCGCCATAGACGCTCAGACGTTCGCGCTGGCCCACGGCCACCTGGGCCACGAAGGGGAGCAGGTTGTTGGGAATACCCTGCGGGTCTTCGCCAATGAGGCCGCTTTCATGCGCACCCACGGGGTTGAAATAGCGCAGCCGCGCCAGCCGCCACTGGCCAGGCTCGGAGGTATCCAGATCGGCCAGCACCTGCTCCATCATGAGCTTGCTCCAGCCGTAGGGATTGGTGGCGCTGAGCGGAAAGTCCTCGCGAATCGGCAGTTGTGCCGGGTCACCGTACACCGTGGCCGACGAGGAAAACACCAAGGTGCGCACCCCGGCACGCCGCATGGCCTGCAGGAGCGACACCGTGCCCGCCACGTTGTTGTCGTAATAACGCAACGGCTCGCGCACCGACTCACCCACAGCCTTAAGCGCCGCGAAGTGGATCACCGCCTGGATCGGATGGCGCGCAAACAGATCGTCCAGCAAGGCCGCGTCACGCACATCCCCTTGCACATGCGCCGGCACCTGGCCGGTGATGCGCCCGACGCGCTCCAGCACATCGGGACGGCTGTTGCAGAAGTTGTCCAGCACCAGGCAAGGCATACCCGCCTGCGCCAGCGCCACACAGGTGTGGGATCCGATGTAGCCTGCCCCACCAGTCACAAGAATCATTCTCAGCCCCTGCAAATCTAAAAATCCAATAATGGAACAGTTAAAGATACGCCAAAACTATTGGTGTTTGTCTAGAATCAATGATTGTGACGTTTGGAAACATATGTGCGGAGCAAACCTTCCGCAACATCCATCCAGGTCATGCGACACCCGTTCGCAAAGACCTTCTGTTCTTATACATCCCTGCTTGTTTTTCTCTTGATCGTGCTGCGACACTTTGGCATGTTGCTGGATTTGCGTTTCCCATCCGTACGAACCTGCCTACTGGCCTTGATGGCAGCGCTGTGCTGGCCACTGGCAGCGCATGCAGCACCTGCGGTGGCGCTGTACTACGGCGAACGCGCAGGCCTGGCCGATTTTCGCGCATTCGACCTGGTGGTGGTGGATCCAGACCACTACCGACAGCAGCCACTGCCTGCGTGGGACGGCACCCAGTTCTATGCCTATGCCTCCGTCACGGAGGTACAGCCCTCCCGCGCCTATTACGCCGACATCCCGGTCGGCTGGAAGATAGGGCGCAATCCTGCCTGGGGATCAGACCTGATCGACCAAAGTGCCCCCGGTTGGCCAGAGTTTTTTGCCACCCGCGTGATTGCACCGCTGTGGGCACAAGGCTACCGTGGCTTTTTCCTGGACACGCTGGACTCGTACCGCCTGGCCGAGCGCTTTGACGAACAGGCGCAGCAACAAGGCCTGGTGCAACTGATCCGCGGGCTGCACCAGCGGTTTCCGGGCATCCGGCTCATGCTGAACCGGGGCTTCGACATCGTGCCGCAACTGCCAGGCCAGATCGAATGGGTGGCCGCCGAGTCGCTCTACCGCCGCTGGAACGCTACCCAGCGCCAATACGAAGAAGTCCCCGAGGCCGACCGCAGCTGGCTGCTGGGCCAGCTGCAACAGGTACGCGAGCGCCATGGCCTGCCGGTCCTGGTGATCGACTATGTGCCGCCGCACGACCGCACGCTGGCACGCGCCACAGCCCAGAAGATCCTGGCCGACGGCTTCACCCCCTGGGTCAGCAATGCCGAGCTGTCCGGCGTGGGCATGGGCAGCATCGAGCCGGTGGCACGCAAGGTGCTGATGATCTACAACGCCGAGGAATCGCCTTCGGTCAACTACTCCGTGGCGCACCGGTTCCTGCAAATGCCCCTGAACCACCTGGGCTACACCGTGGAGCTGCGCGACGCCTTGGAGCCGCTGCCCGAACCCATCCTGCCTGATCGCTATGCAGGCATCGTGCTCAGCTTCTCGGGCTACCTGCCCGAAGGCAAGCAGGCGGCGCTCGCGGCCTGGATAGAGCGGCAACTGGCCCACAAGGTGCCCATGGCCGTGGTTGGCGGGTTCGGACTGACACCCCCGCCCGGCTTGGCACGCAAGTTGGGGCTGGAGTCCGCTGCGCGAACGTCCGCCCCGTTGGAGCCGCTGCCCTACCATGCAATGGTGGGCCTCGAGGCCCCACCACCCAAACCTGGCAACGACGTGGAGTTGTTCCTCCTCAGTGCCCAGGAAAAGCCTCAGGCCACCCCCCTGGTGGCCTTCCGGGGCAAATCCCAGCGTGAGCAGGTCGCCGCGGCCCTGACGTCCTGGGGCGGCTTCGTGCTGGAGCCCTACACACTGGTGAACGTGCCCGGCACCGAGTACTCGCGCTGGGTGATCGACCCGTTCACCTTTCTCACCCAGGCACTGCGTCTGCCCGCCATTCCGGTGCCCGACACCACCACCGAGAACGGCCGCCGCCTGTTGCTCGCGCATGTGGACGGAGACGGCTTCCCTTCGCTGGCCGAACTGCCCGGCAGTCCGCTGGCGGCGGAGGTTTTGCTGCGTGACGTGTTCATGCGCTACCGCATTCCGCAAACCATGTCGGTCATCGAAGCCGAGGTCGCGCCCCACGGCCTGTATCCCGCCCAAAGCCCCCAGTTGCAGGCAATTGCCAAGGCGATGTTCAAGCTGCCCCACATCGAGGCCGCCAGCCACACCTATTCGCACCCCTTCCTGTGGGATCGCGCGGTGCGCCATGGCGTGTTCAAAGACGACGGCAGTGCCGCCTACCAATTGCCGCTGCCCAACTACCGGTTCGACCTGCAGCGCGAAATCGTCGGCTCCATTGCCTACATCCGAGATCACTTGGTTCCGCAAGGCAAGCCGGTGCGCATCCTGCAGTGGTCCGGCGACACCGCCCCCAGCACCGAAGCACTCAAGATCACCGAAGAAGCCGGCCTGCTCAACATCAACGGAGGCGACACCTTCATCACCCGCGCCAATCCCTCGCTCACGGCCATTGGAGCACTGGGCATCCACAAGGCCGGACACCTGCAGGTGTATGCCCCCATCACCAACGAAAACATCTACACCAACCTCTGGAAAGGCCCGTTCTACGGGTTCGAACGCGCCATCGAGACCTTTGAGCTGACCAACGCACCGCGCCGCATCAAACCCGTAGGCATCTACTACCACACCTACTCGGCCAGCAAGCCCGCCGGATTGAAAGCGCTGCACAAGGTGTATGGCTGGGCACTGGCCCAGCCGCTGCACCCGGTGTTCACATCGGAGTTCATTGCCAAGGTGCAGGACTTCCATGGCCTGGCACTGGCACGAGAAGGTGAAGGCTGGCGCGTGCGCGGCAACGGTGCCTTGCGCACGCTGCGCCTGCCCACAGTCCTGGGGGCGGCACAACCCGAGCGCAGCCGGGGTGTCGCGGGTTGGAGCGAAGGCCCCGAGGGCACTTACGCCCACCTCACCGGTGGTCAGGCCTGGTTGCGCGCCGCGCCCATGCAAACACCGGCCGCGCCCGCACTGCGCGATGCCAATGCCCGCATCACGCATTGGGACATGCAGGCCCAGGGCGGCGAATTCCAATTGCAGGGCCACGGGCCGCTGGAATTCAGCCTGCACCTCCCTTCCCCCTGTCAGGTTCGCGCCCACCAGCGCACTCTGGCACCCCAGTCCAGCCCCACCCCGGCACGGACCGACATCCGCCACTTCCGCCTCAACGATGTCACAGCGCGTATCCAGATTCACTGCCCAGCGCGTTGACCGCCCGGTGCTCGCACCCGACTGGCTCATCGCCGTGCTCACCTGCATGGTGGCGGGT
Source organism: Simplicispira sedimenti (assembly GCF_022760965.1). NCBI lineage: Bacteria > Pseudomonadati > Pseudomonadota > Betaproteobacteria > Burkholderiales > Comamonadaceae > Simplicispira > Simplicispira sedimenti. The sequence continues at coordinate 139,168 of NZ_JAKVIJ010000009.1, read as the reverse complement.
GGCCTGTGGCTGCTGCACCCGCGCCAGGCGCTGGAGCGGCGCCTGTCCGAAACGGCCGACTCACCGCTGTCTGCCGCCTACCTGCACAACCTGCTGCGCAGCGACCCAGAAAACCCCACCCTGCGCCTGCTGCTGGCGCGCCAGCAAATCCTGCACGGCGAGATGGACAGTGCCCACGTGACACTCGCCCCCGCACTGGCGTCGAGCAACCCGGAGATCCACCGTGACGCCTTGTGGACGCTGTGGGAGCTTCGCTACACCCAGTATGTGCGCACCCCCGAAGACCGCCAGGACGAACGCCAGAAGCAGCTCCCCGGGTTGCGCGCCCTGCTGCACACGCTGGCGGCCGAAGAGTGGCCATTGGATCGCCAACGCAGGCTCATCACACTTGCCGCCCAGTTCGGCGACGACGCCCTGCGCAAGCGCCTGGAGCAGCAGTGGGCCCAAACCCAGCCCCAGCAACAGCCACAGGACGCCACCTCCTACGAGCGCGCAGCGCGCGATGCACTGGCCGCAGGCGACTATGCGGGCAGCGCAGAGCTTTTCATGCTCGCGCGCAACACCAGCGACAGCGCCGCACAGGCCAAGCATTTCTTCCATGAGGCCCTGCGCACCCTGCGCGCGGGCAATGATCCTGCCGGCGCCCTGGCCCTGGCCGAGCGCGAGTTGGGCCCGCTGGCAGACGACCGCGACACCCTGTTGCTGGTCATCGAGATCGCACGCGCCGCAGGGCGTCCCGATGTGGCAGACCGCTATGCACGCCGCCTGCTGCGCATTTCGCTCCTGAGGACGTGGCCTGGGTATGACGCTGCGCAAGAGGCTCCCGCTACCGCACAGTACGACGACGGTGCCAGCCTCCTGCGCTCGGAGATGCAGCAGGTGGCGTGGCCCGTGCAGAGCGCACCGACCCCCAAGGCCCCGGCCCTGCCTTTTGATGACAAGGCGTTTTCGCTGGGCTATGAGGTGTTCCTAGAAAACGGCAAGCCCGAGGACGCCTGGGCCGTGGCCAACGCCGCCGTGCAGCAGCAACCCTCCAGCCTCGTCTGGCGCGAGCGCCTGGCGCGGGTGTCCGAATGGACCGAGCGCCCCGTGCAGGCGCTGGAGCAATGGCTGATCATCGCACGGCAAACCCAGAGAGACGACGCCTGGAAGGCCGTGCTGCGACTGGCCCCAGGGCTGTTCCATGATGCGGCACTGATCGAAGCCCTGCACTACCAATTGCGCCGCAAACCGGGCGATGAAGAGCTGATCGAGGATCTGGTCGAAGCCTACGAACGCCTGGGGGAGCCGGAGCCAGCGCTGCGCTACCTGCAACAGAACGCCCGCAGCCCCGCCAGCCTGGAGCGGCTGGCCTGGCTGGCCGAACGCGCAGGCCAGCCCGACACGGCGCTGAACGCCTGGCGCTCGCTGTTCAGCGATCCCGCGCAGATCACCCCCGCCAGGGCCGTCCCCGCCGCCGTGCTGGCACTGATGCAAGGCCACCCCGACGAAGGCCTGCAATGGATGGAGGCCGCCCAGCGCCACCTGCCCGCGGAGGGCGATGCGTCGGAATTCTGGCGCCTGACCGGCCAGATTGCCGAGAGCCAGGAGCGCCGCGAACTGGCGATCACCGCCTACCGGCAACTGGCGGCCAACCCCGATGCGCCCCTGGAGGACTTGGACGCCCTGATCCGCCAACTGCTGCCCGATCACCCCCTGGAGGCGGCCCAGGTGGCACTGCGCGCCTGGGAGCGCCACGACCAACCGCGTCACCTGATCCAGGCCCTGACGCTGTATTCAGGCCGCGGCGAGTGGGCACCCTTTGACCGCGTGCTGTCCCTGCTCGACCCGGCACCCGACGCGCCGCGCCGCTCGCTGCGCAAGCTCTGGCGCATGCCCGAGTACCTGCGCCTCATGGGTTCGCACCACCAGAACGCAGGACGCCTGGCAGTGGCCCGTGAGCACTTGCAGGCGGGCCTGGCCGCCAGCCCGGACTCCACCGATATGCAGACCGCGTTGCTGTGGCTGCTGATCGACAGCAACGATGCCGTGGCACTGCGTGAACTGCTCGCACGGCACGAAGTGGCCTGGAGCCGCCAGGCCGCCGTGCACAACGCCCTGGCGTCCAGCTACCAAGCCTTGTCACAGCCACAGGTGGCGCTGGAGCGCTACCTGACGCCCCAGTTGCAGGCGCGACAGGACGATTTCCTTTGGATGATGAACTACGCCGACGCACTGGATCAGAACCAGCAGTTCGACCGTGCGTGGCATTTGCGCCGCCACCTGCTGCGCCAGCAATGGCGACAGCTCGCGCAGCAGGTACCCAACGCGCAGGGCCGACCTGAGTTGGTGCGCGCGCAGTGGCTGACCCAACAGGGCCTGGACGCCACGCAGCGTGTGGCCCGTGCGCGCCTGCAAATCACGCAGAACCCTGGTGACCCGGCCTATGCCGTGCTGCGGGAACTGATGCGACTGGACCTGGACAACCAGGGCCAACTGTCCAACGCAGCCGCCGAGACCGCCATTGGCTGGCTGCAGGACCAGCAGGAATACTCGGCTGAGCGGCGTTTTCTGTGGCACCAGTACGCCCGCAGCCGCAGCCTGCGCACCCACCGCCCGCTCTGGGCCGACATCACCGTCGCCTTGGCCGAAGACGACCGCATGGCCGCAGGCGAACTGCTTGAAGCCTTTGACGAGCGGCTGCCACGCTACGACCGCGTGAACGCGGCACGCGCCGTGGAAGACCTGCGCACTGCACAAAGCGCCGCCTTCGATACCCAACACGCCCAACACGACGACGAACCCCTGCACCGGCAGCTGACCGAATCCCTCCTGGCCTTCAGCGACCAGGTGCAAGCCAACACCCGGCACATCCAGCTCGCGGGCATGGACGAAAACCAATTGGGCGGTAGCCTGCACCTGGCCCTGTCCCCCCGGCTGGCGATGGACATCGAATGGAACAGCATCCGCCGCCAATCGACCAACGCCCGTGTCGTCAGCCTGCCCCCCCAGGAGCGCCTGTGGGGCGCTCGCCTGCTCTGGAAGACGGCCAGCACCGCCACGCGCCTGGGATGGATGCGGCGCGAGGGCTGGCAACAGACCGATGCCTGGCTGCTCAGCCACGAGCAGCGCCTGGACAGCCGCGTGACGCTGACGGCAGAGTTGGGATGGCACCAACCCAGCGAAGAGAGCCTGGCCCTGCGCCTGGCCGGCATGAAGAACCATGCCCACCTGTCCCTGCGCTACCAGTTCTCGCGCCTGGACAGCGTGCTGTGGGACTACCGCGCCGAGGACTACTACCTGCAAACCGGTCATTGGCTGGGCAGCGGCCGCCACACCGAACTGCGCTACACCCACACCTATCGCCAGGATTTGCCGCACCTGGAGTTCAGTGCCTTTGGCTCCTACCACGGCTACCGCATCAACCAGGACGCCATGGGCTGGCCGTCGCTGGATTTTCTGCCACCCGGCGCACTGGAAGGACCGCGCACCTTTGTTGCACGAAGCTTCGCGTTCTATGGCCTGGAGGCTTCCAGCAACACGCGCCTGGAGCAGGACTACACCCGCGCCCTCCAGCCGTTTGTCAGCGTCAGCCGCACCTGGCACAGCCGATTGGGCCCAGGCTACGGCGTGCGCCTGGGCTTGGCAGGCAGCCTGCTGGGCGCAGACCATTTCAGCATTGCCTGGGGACTGTCCAAATCCGGGCTCCAATCACAAGACCGCAGCAGCGAGTGGCAGCTGCGCTACCGTCTCTCTTTCTGACCTTCGCTTCCCACAGGAAAGACCATGAACCTGCTCCATCGCTTCTCCTCTCTGCGGACCTGGTCCGCCTGCACCGCGCTGGGCCTGGCCTTGATGCTGGGCGCCTGCTCTTCCCTGGACCGTGGCAAGCCACCCACCTTGCAGACCCAGGCCACGTGGACCGTACTGCCCTTTGCCAACCACACCGAAACCCCCATGGCCGGAAGCCGCGCCCAGGCGATTGCACAGTCCTTGCTGGTGGCGCGCACGGGCAAGGTGCTCGTGGCACCCACCAATACACAACAAGAGGCGCTGTTCGATGCCGCCGATGAAGCCCGGCGCCAGCAAGCCCTCGAATGGGCGCGCAGCCAGAAGGTGCGCTACGCACTGACAGGGACCGTGGAGGAGTGGCGCTACAAGGTGGGGGTGGACGGAGAACCTGCCGCAGGGGTGACGCTGCAAATCATTGACGTGGCCACCGGCGAAATGCTTTGGAGCGGCTCGGGTGGCAAGAGCGGCTGGAGCCGTGAGGCCTTGTCTGCCGTGGCACACAAGCTGATTCGCTCCCTGCTGGACACCGGCCTGTCGGACGCCCGCTGAACCATTTGCCCGACGCATGCAGGACGCCCCGAAGCCCCCCGTCACCCCAGCGGAGCCCTCGTCCGTGGCGGACACACGGCCGCACGCGGCCCTGGCCGGCAAGCATCTGCCGACGCACCTGCTGGGCAAGCTCACCCAGTTGCACAAACGGCCCGCTGTCACTGCCGGCGAAACCCTGTTGCTGCCGCTCATCGCGATTGCACTGGGCCGATTCTGGAGCCCGCAGGACCCCCTGTGGACGCAGGCGCCGTTCCCGTGGTCCTGGCTGGCCCCGGTAATTCTGGCGCTGCGCTATGGCCCCTTGGCGGGGCTGGGCGGAGCATCGGTCCTGCTGCTGGGCTGGCTGGCGTTCCATTTCGAAACCCTGGATCAGTTTCCCCAGGTGCACTTCCTGGGGGGGCTGATTCTGGTGATGATCGTCGGAGAGTTCTCCAGCCTTTGGCAGGCGCGGGCGCGCCGCTCCGAGACACTGCAGATGTACCTCGATCAGCGGCTGGAACACCTGGTGCGCCAGCACTACCTGCTGCGCTTGTCACACGACCGGCTGGAGCAAGAGCTGATTGGCCGCCCCATGTCCATGCGCGACGCCCTGGCGGCACTGCAGACCCTGAGCTCCGAAAAGACCAACGGCGAGCAGGGCGCGCAGGCGCTGCTGCGCCTGCTGGCACAGTATTGCCAGCTGGAATCTGCGGCCATCTACCCCGTGCGCGACGACGAGCCCGAGAGCGCGCCCCTGGCCGGACTGGGGAGCCATGCCACGCTGGCACTCCAGGACCCGCTGGTGCAGCAGGCACTGGAGACACGTCGGCTGTGCCACATCAGCCAGGCGCTGGCCGCACAGCAGTCGTCGGCCTACCTGGCGGTCGCGCCTCTGCTGGATCTGGCCGGTGAGGTGTACGGCCTGCTGGCCGTGACGGAAATGCCCTTCTTTGCGTTGCAGACCGAGAACCTGCAAACCATCAATCTGCTGCTGGGGTACTACACCGATGGCCTGTCGATGCAGACCCTGGCCCGGCCTATCGTGGAGCAATTGCCCGACTGCCCGGTGCCATTCGCCTTTGAAGCGCAGCGTCTGGCCCACATGCACCAGAGCACCCAGGTCAGCAGCATCGTGGTGGCGCTGGAGTGCCTGCCCCGTGCGGTGGAACAGGACGTACCGGCACAGATCCACCGCTTCAAGCGCGAACTGGACGAGATCTGGGAAATCTCCACCCCCCAGCGCACGGTGCTGGCCATCCTCATGCCCTTGGGCAACGCTGCCACGGCCGAGGGCTACATTGCCCGCCTGGAAGCTTGGCTGCAGCAAAAGAGCGGCCAGACCCCGGCACAGGCGGGCATCTTCCCGCATGTCCTGTCGCTGGATGCCCTGTCCCCGCTGAACACCTTGCAGCGCCTGCACGCACTGGCCCATGCTTAACCCCAAGCTCGGACTGTCGGCCTTGCTGCTGGAAGTGGGCGCCTGGAGCGGCCCACTGCTGCAACAGCACTCTGACGAGGCACTCGCCGCCTACCTGCTGCTGCACGCCGTGGCCAGTGTTCTGCTGACCTTGTTCCTGCTGCCTTTGCTGCCGCGAGAGCGCGCACAACCACGCGCCCCCCTGATCGTTTTGATTGTGGCCTGCTGCTACGCGGTACCCCTTGCGGGTTTTCTGGGCGTACTGGCGGCAGCGTTGTCGCTGCACTACCTGGGCCGCACGCGCAGCGCCGACGAGTATGAGTCCGTTCAACTGCCCGAGTTCGACCTGCACCAGCGTCGCCAGGGCAATTTCCGCCATGCGGGACTGCGATCGTTTCTGGGCAACAGCGAAGCACCCATACAGGCCCGCATGCGCGCCATGGTCGCGCTGCAGTATGTGTCGGGCCGCACCGCCTCGCCCCTGCTGCGTTCGGTGCTGAGCGACCCCAGCGAAGACCTGCGCCTGCTGGCCTACGGCATGCTCGATTCGCTGGAAAAGCGCATCAACCAGGCCATTGACCAGGAACTGTCGGCATTGCAGGCCGATGGTTCAGCGTCCGATGCCCCTGTCGATGACGCAGCCCGACAGGAATCCCTGCGCCGCCTGTCCGATCTGTACTGGGAACTGGTGTACCAGGAACTGGTGCAGGGCGACCTGCGCGAGCACGCCATCCGCGAATCCCTGCGCCATTGCGAGGCCGTGCTGCAGGCACAGCCCGAGAACGCGCCCCTGCACATGCGGCGCGGCCGGTTGCTGCACGCGCTGCGTCGCCCGCAGGAGGCGCAGGAATCCTACGAAGCCGCCAGCCGCCTGGGACTGCCCGCCACCAGGGTCCTTCCCTACCAGGCCCAGCTGTGCTTTGAACGTGGCGACTATGCACAGGCGCGGGCCTTGGTGCATGCCCTGGGCCCCTGGGACGCGCTGCCCCGGCTGCGCCCGGTGATCGAATACTGGAACGCCCCATGACCGCTTCGCACCCCAAGGCGGCGCAGGCCGACATTGCCCTGGTGCTCGAAGGCACCTTCCCCTACGTGAGCGGTGGGGTGTCAAGCTGGATCAACCAGATCCTGCGCGCCTACCCCCAATACCGCTTTGCGCTGGTGTTCCTGGGCAGCCGCCGCTCGGACTACGGCGCCTTCAGATACCAATTGCCGGACAACGTGGTGCACTTCGAGGAGCACTACCTCTACGAGCATCTGAATGCCGACTTCCAGCCCGCGCCACGCAAGGGCCATGCCCATGCGTTCGACCAGGTGGAGCTGCTCATCGCCACCATGGAGCGCACCGGCGCCGACAGCCCGCAGACCATGGCCTTGTTCCAGCAGGTGGTGCGCGCCATGCAGCCCGGCGGCAGCATGCACCTCGAAGACTTCCTCTACAGCGAGCGCGCCTGGAACCTGCTGTGCGACGTGTACCGCAAGCACTGCACCGACCCCTCGTTTGTGGATTACTTCTGGACGGTGCGCATCATGTTCCAGCCCCTGTGGCTGCTGGCACGCGTGGCGCAAGGCCTGATTCCAGTGCGCGCGGTGCACTGCGCTTCCACGGGCTATGCGGGCTTTCTGGGGGCACTGCTGGAGCAGACACGCGGAACACCGCTGATCCTCTCGGAACATGGCATCTACACCAAGGAGCGCAAGATCGACCTGTTCAAGAGCGAGTGGATACGCGACAACCGCAACATCTTCCAGCGCGACCCGACCGAGCTGTCGTTCTTCCGCCAGATGTGGATCCATTTCTTCGAATGGCTGGGCCGCTACTGCTACGCATCGGCCAACCCCATCATCGCGCTCTATGAAGCCAACCGCCTGCGCCAGGTGGCTGACGGCGCGCAGCCCGAGCGCACCTTCAACATTCCCAACGGCATTGCCCTGGCGCGCTTTGCACCGCTGCGTGCCCAGCGCCCCGCCGATCCACCACCGGTGCTGTGCCTGATCGGGCGCGTGGTGCCCATCAAGGACATCAAGACCTTTGTGCGCGCCATGCGCCGGGTGGTCAACCAGTTGCCCCAGGCCGAGGGCTGGATTGCCGGACCCGCCGATGAAGACCCAGCCTACGCTCAGGAATGCGAAAACCTGGTGCGCAGCCTGGGGTTGCAGGAGCATGTCAAGTTCCTGGGCTTTCAGCGCGTGGAAGACCTGATGCCGCGCATCGGTCTGGTGGTGCTCTCTTCCATCAGCGAGGCGCTACCTCTGGTGCTGCTCGAAGGCTATGCCGCAGGCGTGCCCGCCGTGTCCACCGACGTGGGCTCGTGCCGCCAGCTGGTCGAAGGCCTGGACGACGAAGACCGTGCGCTGGGCGCGTCAGGCCGTATCGTGCCCATTGCCGACCCACAGCAACTGGCCGATGCCTCGCTTGCCCTGCTCAAGGACCCTGCGGCCTGGCAGGCGGCCAGCCAGGCCGCCATTGCACGCGTGGAGCGCTATTACACCGACACCATGATGTTCGACCGCTACCGCGCCGTGTACGAAACCGCGCTGGCACGCACCGAGGGAGCCCACTGATGGCGGGCATTGGCTTTGAGCTGCGGCGCATGCTGCGCAAGGACACCCTGCTGGGCCTCGTGCAGGCCTATGCCTACGCCAGCGTCATCGGCTCCGGGCCCTGGGTGCTGTCCATCGTGGGCATCTTGCTGATCGGTATCTTCAGCGCCAGCGTGGTCATCCCAGGAAGCCTGGTCACGCAGTTCCAGACCTCGGTGACCTACCTGGTGGCCTGCAGCCTGATCTACACCGGCCTGGTGCAACTGGCGTTCACCCGCTTCATCTCCGACCGCTTGTTTGAAAAGCGCAAGGACATGGTGCTGCCCAATCTGCACGGCCTGCTGGTGCTGGTGCTGTTGGGGGCCTGCCTGCTGGGCACGGCGGCACTCTTCATCGCGCTGCCGGGCCTGGGGCTGGTGTACCGGCTGCTGATGCTGGCCGGCTTTACCCTCATGTGCGGCGTATGGGTGCTGACGGTGCTGCTGTCGGGCATGAAGCGTTACAAGGCCATCGTGCTGTTGTTTGGCGTGTCCTATGGCCTGATCGTGGTGAGCGCGCTGCTGATGCGCCCCTGGGGGCTGGAGGGGTTGCTGGGCGGCTTTGTGCTGGGCAACTATGTGCTGCTGGTGGGCATGTGGCTGCTGGTGGTGCGCGAGTTCAATCCGTCGGGGCCCATCATCGCCTTCGACTTTGCACGCCGCGCCATGCTGTACCCCACACTCATGGCCATCGGCCTGCTCTACAACCTGGGCGTGTGGATCGACAAGTTCATGTTCTGGTACTTTCCGCCCACCTCGGACGCCATCATCGGCAGCCTGCGAGCGTCCATCATCTACGACCTGCCGGTGTTCCTGGCCTACCTGTCCATCATCCCCGGCATGGCCGTGTTCCTGGTGCGTATCGAAACGGATTTCGTCGAGTTCTACGACAAGTTCTACGACGCGGTGCGCGGCGGTGGCTCGCTGGAATACATCGAGACCATGCGCGACGAGATGGTCTATTCCATCCAGCAGGGCCTGGGCGAGATTGCCAAGATCCAGACCCTGGCCGTGCTGGTCACCTTTGTCGCCGGGCCGGTACTGCTGGACGCGCTGGGCATCTCGCGCCTTTACCTGCCACTGCTGCAAGTGCAGGTGATAGGCGCGGGTCTGCAGGTGGGCCTGATGGCCGTGCTCAACGTGTTCTTCTACCTGGACCAGCGCCGCACCGTGCTGCTGCTGTGCGTACTGTTTGTGCTGCTCAACGTCGTGCTCACGGGCTGGACCCTGGCCTACGGTGCGGCCCTGTATGGCTACGGCTTTGCGCTGGCCACCCTGTTGACTTTGGGCGCGGGGCTGGCACTGCTCACACGCCGATTGAACCGCTTGGAATACCAAACCTTCATGCTGCAGTGAGTCTTTACCAAGCCTTCGCAAAGCCAACGGCAGCCCCAGGCACAATTGGATACCATTTGCCGCACCGGGCCACCCAACCATGACTCCCCATCCCTCCACACTCCGCCCCCTGGCCCTGATCCCCTTGCTGACCGCACTGTTGGGCGGTTGTGGCGGCGGGTCGGACGGCACCACGCCCCCCACTCCCACCGGCCAGGTGCGCGTGCAGTTCACCAGCCCCACCGATACCGACAATGTGCGTACGGTGGGTGCCGCCATCCCCGTGGCCGTGGGGGTCACCTTCAATGGCGCAATCGCGGCCGATGGCTCCTCGGTGCTGTGGAGCGCGGCCAACGCGAGCTTTTCGCCCGCCCGCAGCAGCAGCACCGGCGGGCAGGCATCCTCCACCATGGTCGCAACCGCTGGCGGCATGCTGCAGGTGCAGGCCAGCGCCACGGTTGCGGGGCAGACCGGCAGTGCCACCCAAACGCTGTACCTGCGCCCGGCTCCGCAAGCCCTGGAAGTGCTGGTGCCCGCGTACTTCTATCCCAACCCCAGCGGTTCGGCCTGGGATCAGCTGATCAGCACCGCCCAAGCCTACCCGGGGGTGCAGGTGACAGCCATCATGAACCCGAACGACGGGATTTTCACCAGTGCCGATGAGCAGTTTGCCCGCGTGGTCAGCGACTTCACCGGCGAAGGCGGGCAGGTGGTGGCCTATGTGGCCACCGGCTATGGCACGGGTCGCTCCGTCAGTGCCGTCAAGCAGAACATCGACAACTACCTGCGCTTCTACGGCCGCAACCAGCTCAGCGGCTTCTTCCTGGACGAAATGGGCGCCACCAGCCAGCACCTGGCCTTCTACAAAGAGATCTACAGCTACATCAAGGGGCTGGACGAAGAGCTGCGTGTGATTGGCAACCCAGGCACCCTGCCGGTGGCCGACTATGCCGCCGTCGCCGATGTGCTGGTCACCTTCGAAGGCAAGGCATCCGACTACACCCGCTTCAATCCCCAAGACGGCAACGCGTGGGTGTACGCCAAGCCCAACGCCGCACAGGCCATGCTGGTGCACAACGCCACCAGCTGTACCGCCATGCAAACAGCCATGCGCGCCGCTGCCACGGCGCGGAACAACACCGGCCTGGTCTATGCCACCGACCTGCTGTACGACTTTGCCACCAACACCGGCAACCCTTGGGCCAACCTGCCCAGTTACTGGACGTCCTTGCTCGGCACGGTGAGCGCACTCAACCGCGGCACGGCACTGCCCGGCTGCTGACCCTCAGGAGACCTCAGGCGCGCAGGCGCTGCCAGCCCGTCCAGCTGGCGCCTGGTGCCAGGTGCACTGGCGTGTCGATCTGCGCTGCCTCCACGCACAGCATGTGGGCGTGACCCTCAGGGGGCATGTCGGCCAAGCGCGCGCACAGCGCCGCCCCAGGGTTCCAGACCACGGTCTGGCCCATGGTCGGGCTCTGGGCCACTTCCAAACGGTGCGTGCCATCGTGCAGCTGCAAGGGGGCCGAGGCTGAGGCAAACACACTGTCGTACTCGCCTGCAAAACCGATGGGGCCTTGTTGCACGCTGCGCACATCGGCCACCGCGTCCCAGCGCGCACAGCCGTCCAGGCCCTGCAAGCGGGCTTGGGCAATGTCGTCCACGTGCAGGTAGCTGTGCAAGGCGATGGTGAAGTCCCAGGCCACGGCGCCGGTGTTACGCACGGCGCATTCCACCTGCAACTGGCCTTCGGACAAGACCACATCCAAGCGCACAGCAAAGGCCTGCGGCCACCAGACGCGGCTGCGTTCGTCATCCGTCAGGTGCAGCGACAGCCGGGTAACGCCCTCCCCGGCCTGCGCACTATCGGTACGCCAGGCCAGGTTGCGCGCAAAGCCATGCTTGGGCAGCGGGCCGCGCTGGTTGAACTGCGGAAAGCACAGCGGAATGCCACCCCGGATGGCGGCCTGGCCGTCGAAAACGGCCTTCGGGCTCAGGTAGAGGCGCTCACGCCCCGCCGCGACCCAGGACAGCACCTGCGCGCCATGCAAAGCCACCAGGGCGGTGTCGCCGTTGCCAGCGTGCAGGCGGATGCAGGGCTGGCCGCGAAAGGTCTCAACCACGTCTCGAAGCCTCGGCATTGTCCATTGCGCTAGCGCGTCACCCACGGCGTATGCGACGGGCGCAGCCCACTCCAGGGCTCCCGCGCAAGGGCCGCCCCGCCGCGCCGGGAGCGTCCCCCTGCCCGCAGCGCGCAGCGCTGCGAGAGCGGGGGGAAGGCCCGCAGGGCCTCAGGGGGGTGTTTGGATCTCATCGGCGCGCGCCTGCGCGGCAGCAAAGTCGAGGTCGCCCGAGTAGATCGCCCGTCCGCAGATCACGCCCTCGATGCCTTCGTTCTCAACGGCACAGAGGTTCTCGATGTCCTGCATGCTGCCCAGTCCGCCCGAGGCGATCACGGGGATGGTGAGTGCCTGTGCCAGCTTGACGGTGGCCTCGATATTGATGCCCGTGAGCATGCCATCGCGGCCGATGTCGGTATAGACGATGGACTCGACGCCCCAGTCCTCGAACTTCTTGGCTAGATCGACCACTTCGTGCCCTGTGAGCTTGCTCCAGCCATCCGTAGCGACCTTGCCGTCCTTGGCGTCCAGGCCCACGATGATGTGGCCGCCGAAGGCCGAGCAGGCGTCCTTGAGGAAGCCGGGGTTCTTGACGGCCGCCGTGCCGATGATGACGTAGCGCAGGCCGCCGTCGATGTATTTTTCGATGGTGTCCAGGTCGCGGATGCCGCCGCCGAGCTGCACCGGAATCTCGCTGCCCACCTCTTTGAGGATGGCCTTGATGGCCGCGTAGTTCTTGGGCTTGCCCGCGAACGCGCCGTTCAGATCGACCAGATGCAGGCGGCGCGCGCCCGCGTCCACCCACTTGCGCGCCATGGCGGCCGGGTCTTCACCGAAGGTGGTCGATTGGTCCATATCGCCTTGCTTGAGGCGTACGCAATGGCCGTCCTTGAGGTCGATGGCGGGAATCAAAAGCATGGTGGTGCGAGGGGTGAATGGGCATTGGCGAACGCCGCCCGGGCAGTGACAAAAGCTGGGTTAAAAACGGTGTGAACTCACGGATTCCAGTGCAGGAAATTGCGGTAGAGCGCCAAGCCCTGCTCCGCACTCTTTTCCGGGTGGAACTGTGTCGCAAAAATATTATCGCGCGCAATGGCCGATGCAAACGCGCCGCCGTAGTCGGTCTCGCCCGCGCAGTGGCGTGCGTCCGTGGGCCGGGCAAAAAAGCTGTGCACGAAATAGAAGTGGCTCTGGTCCGGAATGCCTTGCCACACCGGGTGCACGGCGCCACCGTGCGGCACCTGGCGCACGGTGTTCCAGCCCATTTGCGGCACCTTGTAGCGGCTGCCATCGGCCTGCAACCGGCCGGCCAGGTCGAACTTGACCACCTCGCCAGGAATCAGGTCCAAACCTGGCGTATCGCCCTCGGCGCTGTGCGTGAGCAGCATCTGCATGCCCACGCAAACGCCAAACAGCGGCTTGGCGGCAGCGGCCTCCAGCACCGATTCGCGCAGGCCCGAGTCACGCAGCTCGCGCATGCAGTCGGGCATGGCACCCTGGCCTGGCAGCACGATGCGCTGGGCGGCGCGCACGTCCTCGGGGCGGGAGGTGACGATCACCGTCCAGCCCGTGCCCTGTGCAGCGGCCTGCACGGCCTGCGACACCGAGCGCAGGTTGCCCATGCCATAGTCCACCACCGCCACGGTTTTTACTACTGAATTCATAGCTGTTAGCGCAATATGGATAAGCGCTGGAGGCCTTTTTGGCTTGAAATTTACAGGGAACCCTTGGTCGAGGGAATGGTGCCTGCGCTGCGCGGGTCGCGCTCCACGGCGGCGCGCAGCGCGCGGGCGAAGGCCTTGAACACGGTCTCGCACTGGTGGTGCGCGTTCACACCGCGCAGGTTGTCGATGTGCAGCGTGGTGCCCGCGTGGTTCACAAAGCCCTGGAAGAACTCGTGTGTGAGCTGGGTGTCAAAGCCACCGATCATGCCGCTGGTGAACGGGATGTTGAGCACCAGGCCGGGACGGCCCGAGAGGTCTATGACCACGCGCGAGAGCGCCTCGTCGAGCGGCACGTAGGCGTGGCCATAGCGGCGGATGCCCTTCTTGTCGCCCACGGCACGCGCGAAGGCCTGGCCGATGGTGATGCCCACGTCCTCCACGGTGTGGTGGCCGTCGATGTGCAGGTCGCCGTCGGCGTGGACCTCCAAGTCGATCAGGCCGTGGCGCGCAATCTGCTCCAGCATGTGGTCGAAGAAGCCGATGCCGGTGTGCAGGCTGGCCTGCCCGGTGCCGTCGAGGTTCAAGCGCACGGTGATGCGCGTCTCGGCGGTATTGCGGCTGACTTCGGCCGTGCGGTCGGTGGATGCGGAGGGAACGAGTGCGGAAGAGGTCATAGCGATGCCTGGAGTGCCTGCAACATGATCGCATTGTCGGCAGCGGTGCCCACGGTCAGGCGCAGGCAGTTTGCCAGCAATGGGTGCATTGTAGAAACGTTCTTGATCAAAACCTTGCGCTCGCGCAGACCGGCGAAGGTGCGGGCGGCGTCCTGCACGCGCACCAGCACCATGTTGGCCTCGCTGTCCCAGCATTTTTCAATGCCAGGCATGGCGCGCAGGGCCGCCACCAGCGCACTGCGCTGCTCGCGCAGCTGGCGCGCCTGCTCGGCAAACACCGGGGCATGCTCCAGGGCAAACAGTGCCGCCTCGCAGTTGAGCACGCTCACGTTGTAGGGGGGGCGCACCTTGTCGATCTCACCCACCAGCGCCGCCGGGCCAATCAGGTAGCCCAGACGCACCCCGGCCAGGCCGAACTTGCTGAGCGTGCGCATCAGCAGCACATGGGCATTGCGCTGCGGCTCGGCGCGCATGCGGTCCAGCCAGGTGCGGCTGGCGAAAGGCTGGTAGGCCTCGTCCATGACGACGATGCCGCCCACCGCTGCCACGGCGTCGATGATGCGCTGCACCACGTCTTCGTTCCACAGCGTGGCCGTGGGGTTGTTGGGGTAGGCAAGGTGCGTGATGGCGGGCCGGTGCAGCGCAATGGCGGCGAGCATGGCGGCCTCGTCGAGTTCAAAGTCCGGCGTGAGCGGCACGCCCACAAAATCCAGCCCCTGCAACTGCGCGCTCATGGCATACATCACAAAGCCGGGCACGGGCGCCAGCACCACGGGGCGCTGTCCATCGCCGGCGGGTGGCAGCGCGCAGGCCAGCGATACCAGGCTGATGAGCTCGTCCGAGCCGTTGCCCAGGATCAGCGCGTGCCCCTGCGGCAAACCGGCATGCTGAGCCAGTGCGGTGCGCAGGTCGGCATAGCGCGGGCCGGGGTAGCGGTTGAGCGCAAGCTGCCCCAGGCGCTGGCCCAAGGCGGCCTGCAAATCCGGCGGCAAGGAATACGGGTTCTCCATCGCGTCCAGCTTGAGGTAGCCGGTGGCGTCCTGCACCACATAAGCGTGCATGGCGCGCACGTCGGGGCGGATGCGATCGAGGGGGTTGGCAGGCACGGCAGTCATTCGAGCGATTCCAGTTCAGCGGGAGTGGTGACAAACGGGTTGATGGCGCGCACGGCGTCGTACTGCTGGCCGTGCGGCAGCACATCGCCCAGCACATAGCGGCAGCCCTGCTGGTGCGCCGAGGCCAGCACCAGCGCGTCCCAGTAGCCCAGGCCGTAGCGGTCCTGCAGGTCCCAGGCGCCATCGACGGTGTAGGCGTCCAGATGCGGCGGCTGCCACACGCGCAGGCGGCGCACCTGGGCACGCACCAGGTGCAGGGTTTGCGGCCCGGCAAAACAGGCCACGGCGTTGTGGTACAGCTCGTTGAGCACCTGCGAGCTGATGCGCCCGCAGCGGCTCTGCCAGCACAGCGTGAGCCACTCGCGTGCACGCGCCTGGCGGGCACCATCGCGCTCGTCCACGCTGGCCAGCAACACCGAGGTATCGACGAAGAGCAGCGGCTGGGCCATGGCTTCAACGATCCAACAACTCAGGCCGCGCCAGGTAGGGCCGGGTGGACGCGCCCCAGGACTCGAACCCCAGCGCCTCGCGCATGGCCTGGGCGTAGGCGTCTTCCTGGCGCATCTTTTCGGCCAGCCACTCGCCCAGCAGGCGCGACACGCTGCTGCCACGCTTGGCCGCCTCCACGCGCACCCATTCGGCCACTGCGTCGTCCATGGTGATGGTGACGTTCTTCATGGTGCACAGAATAACACGAAGTTCGTGGAACACGAAGTTCGTGTTGATGCAAATCCCGACCTTTCCCTACCTGCGCGGCGATAAGATGGCCGTCCTTGCTCCGCGCCCGCCTCTGCTGGACACCGGTAGCCATGGGAGGCGCTGAGCACGACCAGGGCTCTTGAGAACCCTGCCCAACGGCGCCTGCCCGAAACAGCGTCCTTTGAAACAGCTACGCCATGACCTCTCCGACCCCGCCCGCTCCGCCCGCCCAGCCACGCAACCCACTGCATGGCCTGACCCTGGAGGCCATCGTCACGGCGCTGGTGGCGCACTATGGTTGGCAGGAGCTGGGCAGGCGCATTCCGGTGCGCTGCTTCACCAGCGAGCCCAGCGTATCGTCCAGCCTGAAGTTCCTGCGCAAAACGCCCTGGGCGCGCGAGAAGGTGGAGGGGCTGTACCTGTTCATGCTGCGCGACCAACGTCGAGGGCTCCCCTCGCGGTAGTTCCCATCGTTGCCCTACGCGCGCCGCTGGCTGGTTGCCGAAGCCATCGCACCAGCCACCTCACCGATGCTGCGCTGGGTGCGGGTACGCACCAGCGTGGCAGACACCCCGCCGATGCCGCGCCAGCGTCCTCAGCGTTTGGGCCTCAGTTCTTGAGCCTGAACTCTGCCGCCTGCGCGTGTGCCTGCAGGCCTTCACCGTGCGCCAGCACGCTGGCGATGCGGCCCAGCACCTGGGCGCCCTGCTCGCTCACCTCGATGAGGCTGCTGCGCTTCTGGAAGTCGTACACCCCCAACGGGCTGGAAAAGCGCGCCGTGCCGCTGGTGGGCAGCACGTGGTTGGGGCCTGCGCAGTAGTCACCCAGGGATTCGCTGGTGTAGGCGCCCAGGAAGATGGCGCCCGCGTGCTTGAGCAACGGCTCCCAGCGGTGCGGGTCGGTACTGCTCACTTCCAGGTGCTCGGGCGCGATGCGGTTGCTGATGGCGCAGGCATCTTCCATGCTGCGCGTGTGGATCAGCGCGCCGCGCCCGGTCAGGCTCTTGGCGATGATCTCGGCGCGCGGCATGGTGGGCAGCAGGCGGTCGATTTCGCGCTGCACAGCATCGATGTAGGCGGCGTCGGGGCACAGCAGGATGCTCTGGGCCAGCTCGTCGTGCTCGGCCTGGCTGAACAGGTCCATGGCCACCCAGTCGGGCGGCGTGGAGCCGTCGGCCAGCACGAGGATTTCGCTCGGGCCGGCGATCATGTCGATGCCCACGGTGCCGAACACATGCTTCTTGGCGCTGGCCACGTAGGCGTTGCCGGGGCCGGTGATCTTGTCCACCTTGGGCACGGTGGCCGTGCCGTAGGCCAGTGCGACCACCGCTTGCGCGCCGCCGATGGTGAAGGCGCGGGTCACACCGGCCACGTAGGCGGCGGCCAGCACCAGCGGGTTCTTGGCACCCTGCGGGGTCGGCACCACCATGATGATGTCCTGCACCCCCGCCACATGCGCGGGGATGGCGTTCATCAGCACGCTGCTGGGGTACGCGGCCTTGCCGCCGGGCACGTAGATGCCCACGCGGTCCAGCGGTGTGACCTTCTGGCCCAGCAGGGTGCCATCCTGGTCACGGTAGCTCCAGCTCTCGCCGCAGGCCTTTTTCTGGGCCTCGTGGTAGCTGCGCACCCGCTTGGCGGCAGCCTGCAGGGCGTCGCGCTGGGCCTGCGGGATGGCGTCGAACGCGGCCTTGAAGTCGGCCTGCGTCAGCTCCAGCGCCGCCATGTTGGGAGCCGAAAGGCCGTCGAAGCGGGCGGTGTACTCCAGCACGGCGGCGTCGCCACGCTTTTGCACATCGGCCAGGATGTCGGCCACGCGCTGCTCGATGGCGGCGTCCTGCTCCGCCGACCAGTGCAGGCGCGCTGCGAATTCAGCATCAAAGGTGCTTGAAACGGTTGACAGACGGGCGGGAGAAGCTACCAATTTCATAGTAAATCAATCCTTGCGGATGGCCGAGGCAAAGGCGTCGATGATGCGGCGCAGCCGGGCCTGCTTGAGCTTGAGCGCGGCCTGGTTGACGACCAGGTGGCTGCTGATGTCCATGATCTGCTCGACCTCCACCAGGTGGTTGGCCTTGAGCGTGTTGCCGGTGGAGACCAGATCGACGATGGCGTCGGCCAGGCCGGTGAGCGGCGCCAGCTCCATGCTGCCGTAGAGCTTGATGAGGTCCACGTGCACGCCCTTGGCGGCAAAGAATTCGCGGGCAATGCCGGGGTACTTGGTCGCCACCTTCAGGCGCGAGCCCTGGCGCACGGCCTGCTGGTAATCAAAGTCGGCACGCACGGCCACGCTCACGCGGCAGCGCGCAATGCGCAGGTCCAGCGGCTGGAACAGGCCCGAGCGCGCTGCGCCGCCCCATTCGGCCCGGTGCTCCAGCAGCGTGTCCTTGCCGCACACGCCCATGTCGGCACCGCCGTACTGCACGTAGGTGGGCACGTCGGAGGCACGCACCAGCACCACGCGCACGTCTTCGTGGTTGGTGGGCAAAATGAGCTTGCGCGATTTTTCGGGGTCTTCCAGCACCTCGATGCCAGCGGCACCGAGCAGCGGCAGGGTTTCTTCAAAGATGCGGCCTTTGGACAGTGCAAGCGTGATCATCGGATTCTCTCTATATCGGCGCCCAGCCCGCGCAGCTTGGCTTCCATGCAATCGTAGCCGCGGTCCAGGTGGTAGATGCGGTCCACCACGGTCTCGCCCTCGGCCACCAGGCCCGCGATGACCAGGCTGGCCGAAGCGCGCAGGTCGGTGGCCATGACGGTGGCGCCCGACAGGCGCGCCGCACCCTCGGTGACGGCCACGCGGCCATCGACCTGTATGCGCGCACCGAGCCGCAGCAGCTCGTTGACGTGCATGTAGCGGTTTTCAAAAATGGTTTCGGTCACCGTGGCCGTGCCCTGCGCCACGGTGTTGAGCGCCATGAACTGCGCCTGCATGTCGGTGGGGAAGCCGGGGTATTCGGTGGTGCGAAAGCCCTGCGCCCTGAGCTGCGCGCCGCCGGGGCTGCGCACGCGCAGGCCGCCCTGGGCCGCCTCGACCTGCACGCCAGCGTCACGCAGTTTTTCGATCACGGCGTCCAGGTGGTCGGCGCGGGCATGGCGCAAAAGCGCCTCACCGCCCGTGGCGGCCACGGCGCACAGAAAGGTGCCGGCCTCAATGCGGTCGGCCACCACGGTATGGGTGCCGCCGTGCAGCCGGTCCACCCCCTGGATGCGGATGCGGCTGGTGCCCTGGCCTTCGATTTGCGCGCCCATGGCGATGAGCATCTCGACCAGGTCGGTCACCTCGGGTTCCTGGGCGGCGTTTTCCAGCACGGTTTCACCCTCGGCCAGCGTGGCGGCCATGAGCAGGTTCTCGGTGCCGGTGACGGTGACCATGTCGGTGGTGATGCGCGCGCCCTGCAGGCGCGTGCGCCCCTGGGGCAGGCGGGCGATGATGTAGCCATGCTCGACCACGATCTCCGCGCCCATGGCCTGCAGGCCCTTGATGTGCTGGTCCACCGGGCGCGAGCCGATGGCACAGCCGCCGGGCAGCGACACCGTGGCCTCGCCAAAGCGCGCCAGCAGCGGGCCCAGCGCCAGCACCGAGGCGCGCATGGTCTTGACCAGTTCGTAGGGCGCCTCGGGGGTGGACAGGCCGCTGGCGTCGATGCGCACGCAACCATCGTCGCCCTGCTGCACCGCCACGCCCATGTTGCGGATGAGCTTGAGCATGGTGCTCACGTCCTGCAGGCGCGGCACGTTGTGCAGCTCCACCGGGTCGGCGGTGAGCAGCGCAGCGCACAGCTCGGGCAGCGCAGCGTTCTTGGCACCGGAGATGTCCACCTGCCCCTGCAGGGAACGGCCGCCGCGGATGAGGAGCTTGTCCATGGTCAGTATTTTTTCAATGAAATCTGCCTCCAGCGCTTTTCCATCAAGCGCTAAAAGCTATTATTTTTATAGCAATCTTATTGGTTCAGCTCAGCCCATTCGGCGGGGGTGAGTGTCTTCATCGACAAGGCGTGCACCTCATCGTTCTGCATCTTGCTGCCCAGCGTGGCATACACGCGCTGGTGGCGCGCAATGGGGCGCTTGCCCTCGAACTCGGGCGAGACGATGGTGGCATACCAGTGGCGCCCATCGCCTTCGAGGTGGATGTAATCGCAGGCCATGCCTGCGGCGATGAGGTCTTTGATCTGGTCAGCAGTCATTTCATTGATCCATTCAGCGTAGTTGGCACCCGCAACGCATCAAACGGGCACGACCCAGGCCAGGTCCGCCGTGCAAGGGCCGCCCCGCCGCACTGGCGGCGTCCCCCTGCCCGCATGGCGCAGCCATGCGAGAGCGGGGGGAAGGCGTGAAGCGACTCAAGGGGGTGTTCATCAATTTCTGATTTTGTAGCCCGTGCGCAGCAGGTGGACGGCGAGAGTGCTCACGCCCAGCCACGCCCCAGCCACGATACCCAGGCTGAGCCATGGCGAGGCATCGCTCACGCCGAAGAAACCGTAGCGAAAGCCGTCCACCATGTAGAAGAACGGGTTGAGGTGGCTCGCTGCCTGCCAGAACGGTGGCAGCGAGCCGACGGAATAGAACACGCCCGACAGAAAGGTCATGGGCACGATGATGAAGTTCTGGAACGTCGCCATCTGATCGAACTTGTCGGCCCAGAGCCCGGCGATCACGCCCAGCGTGGCCAGCAGCGCGGCGCCCAGCAGGGCAAACACCACAATCCACAGCGGCGCGGCAAACTGCGGTGTGGCAAACCCCAGGGTGACGACAAACACCCCCAACCCCACCACCAGGCCGCGCACCACCGACGAGCCCACGTAGGCCAGAAACCAGGCCCAGTGCGACAGCGGCGTGAGCAGCTGGAACACCAGGCTGCCCATGATCTTGCTCTGGATCAGGCTGGACGAACTGTTGGCAAACGCGTTCTGCAGCACGCTCATCATCACCAGGCCAGGCACCAGAAACGCGGTGTAGCTGATGCGGTCGTACACCTTCACGTGGTCTTCAAGCACATGGCCGAAGATCAGCAGGTACAGCACGGCGGTGAGCACTGGCGCGGCCACGGTCTGGAAGCTGACCTTCCAGAAGCGCAGCACCTCTTTGTAAAACAGCATCTGCCAGCCGGTCATGCGCCCGCTCCTTCCTGCTGGGTGGCTGCGGCGGACATGACCTGCAGGAACACGTCCTCCAGGTCGGGGCGGCGGATTTCCATGTCGTGCACCGGCACACCGGCCAGGCGCAGTGCGGCCAGGTGCTGCTCGATCTCGGCGGCGTCGTGCGCGGGCAGCTGCACGATGCGCCCCATCACGCGGGCCTGCACGGCCAGATCGAAGGGCAGTTCGGTGTCGGTCTTGAACTGCAGCACGCTGCCCGAGGCGGCCTTGAGCAGCGTACTGGTGCGCTCCAGCGCCACGATGCGACCGCTCTTGAGCATGGCGATGCGCCCGCACAGGGCCTCGGCTTCTTCGAGATAGTGCGTGGTCAGCAGCACGGTGTGGCCTTCGCGGTTGAGGCGGGCGATGAACTGCCACAGCGTCTGGCGCAGCTCCACATCGACCCCGGCCGTGGGTTCATCGAGCACGATGATGGGCGGCTTGTGCACCAGCGCCTGCGCCACGAGCACGCGGCGCTTCATGCCGCCCGAGAGCTGGCGCATGTTGGCCTGGGCCTTGTCGGCCAGGCCCAGGTGGGCGAGCAGCTCGTCGATCCAGTCGTCGTTGTGGCGCACGCCAAAGTAGCCCGACTGGAAGCGCAACGCTTCACGCACGTTGAAGAAGGGGTCGAACACCAGCTCCTGCGGCACCACGCCGAGCTTGCGCCGGGCTGCGGCAAAGTCCTGCTGCACATCGTGGCCCAGCACCGTGACCTTGCCCTGCGTGGCACGCGCCAGGCCGGCCAAAATGCTGATGAGCGTGGTCTTGCCCGCGCCGTTGGGGCCGAGCAGGCCGAAGAATTCGCCCTCCTCGATGTCCAGCGACACCCCGTTGAGTGCGTGAAAGGGCCCTCGGGGGGTGGAATAGGTCTTGGAGACAGACTGGAAGGAGACAGCGGGCATGAGAACCCGCGATTTTACGTCCTGGGCCTGTGGCACGCCGCTACAGACTTTTTTAGCCTGGCTCTTGAATGAGGTCTTGCACCCCATACAAGCCCGCCATGCCGGTCAGCGCGGGGGGCAGACCTTGCACGGCAAAGCGGCGGCCTGCGGCCAGAGCGGCGCGGCGGCATTCGAGCAGCACCGCCAGCGCCGAGGAGTCGAACACGCGCAGAGCGCGCGCATCGACGCAGGCCTCCTCCCCTGGCACGGCGGCCAGCGCAGCCAGCAACTGCTGCAGCGTGGCGCTCGCCTGGCGGTGGGTCAGTTCCGGGGGCAGCACGGGCATGGGGTTCACCTGAGGGCCGGTCAACCGCGGACGGCATTGCCCTTGTTGCGGGCGCTCAGGGTCTGGATCAGGCCGTCGATGCCCTTGGCGTTGATCTCGGCGGCAAACTGGCTGCGGTAGGTTTCCACCAGCCATGCACCCAGCACGTTGAGGTTGTAGATTTTCCAGCCCGCGCCCTGGCCTGGGGTTTTTTCCAGGCGGTAGTCGAGCTGCACCGGGTCACCCCGGCCGCGCACCTCGGTGCGCACCAGCACATCCTTGTCCTCGGCCCCGGCGCGCAGCGGCTTGACGCTCACCGTCTGGTCGCTCACTTGCGCCAGCGCGCCGGCATAGGTGCGCACCAGCAGTTGTTTGAACTCCTCCTGCAGGCGCTGTTGCTGCTCGGGGCTGGCCTGGCGCCAACCGGGGCCGACGGCGGCGGCCGTCATGCGCCGGAAGTTGACGTTGGGCATGATGGTCTTGTCCACCAGCACCATGATCTTGTCCACATCGCCCGCCTTGATGGACTTGTCGTTGCGCAGCGCGTCCAGCACCTCGCTGGACAGGCGCTGCACCAGGGCATCGGGCGTTTCGTCCGCAGCATGTGCGGGCAACACCAGGCCCACGGACAAGGCCGCCGCTGCAGTGCCGGCGGCCAGCAGGCGGGCCAGGAACCATCGTTTCGTCATCGTGTGTTCTCCTTGTGGGGGCACTGCGGGCGGGGCCGCGTCATTGCTCGGGTTCGGGCGGCAGGGACCCGTCGCCGCTGCCATTGCGCGCACCGCGCAGCTGCATATAGACGTCGCGCGTGAAGCTGTACTTGTCGAGCGCGGCGTCGTCCAGCACGCTCTCGGCGCGCAGCAGGTTGGCACGGGTATCGACAATGCGCAGCGCATACAGGCTGTTGCGCGCCGACACGGGTGTGACTTCCCGCAGCAGGTTGCCGCGCAGATCGACCGGCAAGGCCAGCGTGTCGCGCACGGTGGATGGCCCCAGGATGGGCAGCACGAAATACGGCCCCGTGGGCACGCCCCAGCGCCCCAGTGTCAGGCCGAAGTCCTGCTTGTAACGGTCGATGCGCATTTCGGTGGCCACGTCCAGCACCCCACCCAGACCCATGGTGGTGTTGATGCCCACGCGGAACAGGCTGGCCATGGCGGCTTCACCACGCAACTGCAGGGTGTTGTTGACGAACGACCAGGCATCGCCCAGGTTGCCGAAGAAGTTGCTCACCCCCGTGCGCACGGGCGCAGGCATGGCCTGCTGGTAGGCCGTGGCCACGGGCTTGAGCACGACCTCGTCCACCGTGTCGTTGAAGCGCGTCATGCTGCGGTTGTACGCTTCCAGTGGGTCGGCCTGCTGCGCCAGCGCCGTTCCGGCCAGGCACGCCAGAACACCCGCACACAGCGCGCGCGCCACCTGTGGGCCTGCGGAGGTTGGGAAGGAAGTCATTTCTTGCTGTCTGCGCCTTCGGCGGCCTTGCTGTAGAGGAATTGGCTGATGAGGTTTTCGAGCACCAGGGCCGACTGGGTGGACGCCACTGCATCGCCTGCGCCAAGCGATGCTTCTTCGGCCCCGGCCTCGATGCCGATGTACTGCTCGCCCAGCAGACCGCTGGTCAGGATCTTGAGCGAACTGTCCTTGGGGAAAGCATAGCGTTTGTCCAGCGACAAAGTGACTTGCGCCTGGTAAGTTTTGTCATTGAATGTGATCGACTCCACACGCCCCACCACCACACCGGCGCTGCGCACGGCCGCCTTGGGCTTGAGCCCGCCGATGTTGTCGAAGCGCGCCGTGACCTGGTAGCCCCGGTCGAAATTGAGACTCAGCAGGTTGGCCGATTGCAGCGCCAGAAACACCAGCGCAGCAGCCCCCAGCATGACGAAGAGCCCCACCCAGACATCGTTCTTGTGCGCTTGCATCGCATCCATCCTTGTCAAATGCTGAACATCAGCGCCGTGAGCACAAAGTCCAGCGCCAGCACGGCCAGCGAGGCCATCACCACGGTGCGCGTGGTCGCGTGCGACACGCCCTCGGGCGTGGGCCGGGCCGTGTAGCCCTGCAGCAGCGCCACAAAGGTGACCGTGAAGCCAAACACAATGCTCTTGGCGACGCCGTTGCCCACGTCGCTGAACACATCCACACCGCCCTGCATCTGGCTCCAGAAAGAGCCCCCGTCCAGACCGATCATGGGCACGGCCACCACCCAGCCGCCGATGACGCCCACCGCGTTGAACACGGCCGCCAGCACCGGCATGGCAATCACGCCCGCCCAGAAGCGCGGCACCAGGATGCGGCGCACCGGGTCCACGGCCATCATCTCCATGGCGCTGAGCTGCTCGCCCGCGCGCATCAGCCCGATTTCTGCCGTGAGCGACGTGCCCGCACGCCCGGCAAACAGCAAGGCGGTGATCACCGGCCCCAGCTCGCGCAGCAGGCTCAGGGCCACCAACTGGCCCAGCGCCTCGGTCGAGCCAAAGTCCTGCAGCGTGTAGTAGCCCTGCAGCGCCAGCACAAAGCCCACGAACAGGCCCGACACGGTGATGATGGCCAACGAATAGTTACCCAGAAAGTGCACCTGGTCGCGCACCAGCGCGGGTCGGCGCAAGGCCTCGGGCGCCAGCAGCAACAGGCGCAGGAACAAGCGCGCCGCCTGGCCGATGTCGGCCAGCAGGCGCCGCACGGCCCTTCCCACGGTGGCGGGGCGGTACCAGCTCATGGGCGCCCTCCCGGCAGCGGACCAAAGTCCTGCGCCACGGTGGGGCCGGGGTAATGGAAGGGCACCGGCCCCGTGGGCAAGGCATGCACAAACTGGTGCACCAGAGGATCCTGGCTGTTTCGCACCTCATCGGGCGTACCTTGCGCAGCAATGGTGCCCGGCCCCAGGATCACCACATGGTCGGCCAGCGCGAAGGTCACCTCCAGGTCGTGCGACACCAGAATGCTGGTGAGCCCCATGGCATCGTTGAGCTGGCGGATGAGCTGGGCCGCCGTGCCCAGGGAAATCGGGTCCAGCCCGGCAAAGGGCTCGTCGTACATGATGAGCTCGGGGTCCAGCGCAATGGCACGCGCCAGCGCTACGCGCCGCGCCATGCCGCCCGAGATCTGGCTGGGCATGAGGTCGCGCGCCCCGCGCAGGCCCACGGCGTGCAGCTTCATGAGCACGATGTCGCGCACCAGTGCCTCGGGCAGGTCCGTGTGCTCGCGCAGCGGGAAGGCGACGTTGTCGAGCACGCTCATGTCGGTGAACAGTGCACCGAACTGGAACAGCATGCCCATGCGCCGGCGCGCCGCGTAGAGCTGCGCCGGGTCCATGCGGCCCACGTCCTGGCCGTCGAACAGCACCTGCCCGGCCTGCGCGCGCTGCTGCCCGCCGATCAGGCGCAGCACCGTGGTCTTGCCGCCGCCCGACGCCCCCATGATGGCCGTGACCTTGCCGCGCGGCACCGCGAGCGAGAGATCGCGCAGCACCACGCGCTCGCCGTACCCGAAGGTGACGTTGCGCAGTTCCACGAGAGCGGCAGAAGGCGGCGGGACGCTGGAGGGCATGGGCAAGAATGAGGCCTGCGCTGCGCACCCGGGCAATCCGCCAAGGCACGGACCGGCAAACCGCACATCATAGGGGTAAATCCCCTTGCCCCTACGGCGGCATCTGCAATTCCGGCGTTTGCTTATTGCCATTGGCTATAATCGCGGGTTCGAGAAATGTCACGCTCGCCTGGCCGAGCGGATTGCTGTCAGCGTTGCATGTGCGCTTGGGTGTGCGCAGCGGAACGAAGGCGCGGCAAGGGCCTCCTGGCCTGCGGCATTCCCCCTTCTTCCACGCAGTACCCCCACGCGGCAGCGCACCGGGCGGCGCCTGCAGGTGCTTGTGCACCTGCCGGGTTTGCCGTTATGTCACAACCCCGCGAAGAAAGGTCCTGCGCGCAATGAAGAATCTCCAGTCCGTCGTCCCCATCCCGGCACCCGTCCCCACCCGCCATGCCACAGGCCTGCACCTGATCGGTGACCTCTACGGCTGCCTGTGCGACAGCCGCCTGATGCTCGACGCCGCCCACCTGGAGAACTTTTGCAAGGACCGCGTAGCGGCCGCCGGCCTGACCACCGTGGGCAGCCTGTTCCACAGCTTTGGCGAGGGCGGCGGCGTCACCGGCGTGGTGGTGCTGGCCGAGTCGCACCTGTCCATCCACACCTGGCCCGAGGCGGGCTACGTCACGCTGGACGTGTACGTTTGCAACTACACCGAGAACAACCGCCCCAAGGCGCAGAAGCTCTTCGACGACCTGCAGGCCGCTTTCAACCCGGCCGACCCGCACCTGCACCGCGTCGACCGCGCCTGATGAGCGGCGAGCCCACCGTGCAGGCCACCCGCTACCTGGCCGAGCGCCTGAGCGCCGATTTCGGCTTCTACCTGAGCGACCGCCGCCTGCTGGACCAGCGCCAGTCGGCCTGGCAGCACATCGAGGTCTTCGAGAACCCGCAGTTCGGCCGCGTGATGCGCATCGACGGCTGCTTCATGACCAGCGAGCGCGACGAATTCTTCTACCACGAACCGATGGTGCACCTGCCGGCCATCGCCCACCCCGGCGTGCGCCGTGCGCTGGTCGTGGGCGGCGGCGACGGCGGCGCCGCCGAGGAGCTGCTCAAGCTGCCCGGCATCACGCAGGTGGTGCTGGCGGAACTGGACAGCGAGGTGATCGCCATAGCCCGCGAATGGCTCGGTGCCATCCACCGCGGCGCCTTCGACGACCCGCGCCTGGAGCTGCGCCTGGGCGACGCGCGCGCCTTCATCGGCCAGACCGAGGAGCGCTTCGACCAGATCATCCTGGACCTGACCGACCCCTTCGGCCCGGCCGTGGAGCTGTACACCGTGGAGTTCTACGCCGCCTGCCGCCGCGCGCTCAACCCCGGCGGCGTGCTGTCGCTGCACCTGGGCTCGCCCGTGCACCTGCCCGAGAGCCTGGGGCGCATCGCCGCCTCGGTGCGCGCGGTGTTCCCCATCTTCCGGCCCTACCTGCAATACGTGCCGCTGTACGGCACGCTGTGGTGCATGGGCATGGCATCGGACAGCACGGACCCCGCCGGGCTCAGCGCCGACGAGGTGGACGCACGCATCGCCGCGCGCGGCCTGCGCGACCTGCAGCTCTACAACGGCGCCATGCACCAGGCGCTGCTGGCCCAGCCCAACTTCGTGCGCGCACTGCTGGACAAGCCTGCGCGGCCACTGCACAGCGGGGACGCACTGGACGAGGTGCGCGATCCGGCGGAGCTGCCGGAGGTGCTGGTGTCGGCGCTGGGATAATTTTTTGGTCAAATCACCTCCTAACGCTTGTGGATCAAGCGCGGGCAGCTATTCTTTTTGATGGTTGTTGGGGTTGGGGTTGGGGAGTTTCCAGGCGGCTGGCCGGGACGCTCCCCGGCCAGCCGCACCCAAAAGAATAGCTGCCCGCGCTGACCCCACAAGCCCTGGAGCCCGATTCGACTCCAAACCCTCACAGCATGTGCTGCAAGAACGCCCGCGCCCGCTCATGCCCCGGGTCGGCAAAGAATTCGGCGGCCGGGCGCGCCGCGATCAGCTCGCCCTGGTCCATGAAGGCCACGGTGTGGGCCACCTCGCGCGCGAAGCCCATCTCGTGCGTGACCACCAGCATGGTCATGTGCTCCTCGGCCAGCTCGCGCATGGTGCGCAGCACCTCGCCGGTGAGCTCGGGGTCGAGCGCCGAGGTGGGCTCGTCGAACAGCATGATGTCGGGCTGCATGCACAGCGCCCGCGCGATGGCCACGCGCTGCTTCTGCCCGCCCGACAGGCGCGCGGGGTAGTTGTCGCGCTTCGGGGCCAGGCCCACCTTGGCCAGCAGTACCTCGGCGCGGGCGATGGCCGCATCACGCGCCAGGCCCTGCACCACCATGGGTGCCTCGATGAGGTTTTCCAGCACCGTGAGGTGCGGGAACAGGTTGAAGTGCTGGAACACCATGCCGGTCTTGGCGCCAATGCGGCGCACCTCGGCGTCGGGCACGTAGGCACAGCGCCCCTGCGCGTCGGTCGTGGCCAGGGTTTCGCCCTCGATGGCGATGTGGCCGCTGTCGATGGTCTCCAAGTGGTTGAGGCAGCGCAGAAAGGTGCTCTTGCCCGAGCCCGAGGGCCCGATCACCGCCACCACCTCGCCCTTGCGCACCTGCAACGACACGCCGCGCAGCACCTCGTTGGCGCCGAAGCGCTTGCGCAGGTCGCGTGCCTCGATCATGGGCGCTTCACTGGTCGTACTTGGCATAGCGTTTCTCCAGGCGCTGGAAAGCCCAGGTGAGCAGCAGCGTCATGGCCAGGTAAAAGGCCGCCGCGACGATGAAGGGCGTGGTGGTGAAGTCGCGCTGTACGATGCCGCGCGCGGCGCGCAGCAGGTCGTTGAGGGCCAGCACGTAGATGAGCGAGGTGTCCTTCACGAGCGTGATGGTCTCGTTGCTCATGGGCGGCAGGATGCTGCGCACCATCTGCGGCAACACGATGCGGCGCATGGTCTGGCCGTAGCCCATGCCCAGCACCTTGGCGGCCTCGTACTGGCCGCGGTCCACCGACTGGATGCCGGCGCGGAAGATCTCGGCGAAGTAGGCCGCGTAGTTCAGCGCAAACGCCACCACGGCGGCCGGAAAGTCGGGCAAGCGCACGCCGACCACCGGCACAAAGGGCAGCGCGAAGTAGATGAACAGCATCTGCAGCATCAGCGGCGTGCCGCGCATGAGCCAGATGTAGCCATTGACCGCCGCCGACAGGGCCTTCCAGTGCGACACCCGCGCCAGCGCCAGCACCAGCCCGAGCGGCACGGCCAGCGCCAGCGTGATGGCGAACAGCTTGAGGGTGACGGCAGCGCCCTGCGCCAGCGGCCCCAGGAGGGAGAGAACGTAGTCCATGCGGTGGCGACAGTTCAGTATGTTTTGTCCGCGGCCGTCAGCACGGGCGCGGCCCAAGCCAGCGGCCACCGCGCAAGGGCCGCCCCGCCGCGCTGGTGGCGTCCCCCTTCCCGGCGACAGCCGAGAGAAGGGGGAAGCGGCGCAGCCGCTCAGGGGGTTGTGCTCTATTTAATGATGTTCTTGCCGAACCACTGTTCGGCAATTTTCGCGGCACTGCCGTCCGCCTTCATGTCGGCCAGGGCTTTTTCGACTTTGCCATGCAGTTCGGTATCGTCCTTGCGCAGGCCCACACCGTATTCCTCGGTGCCGAAGTTGTCGTCGAGCACGGCATAGTCGCCCGGCTTCTTGGCGACGTAGTAGCGGCCCACCACTTCGTCCACCACCACGGCTTCGAGGCGGCCAGTGGAGAGGTCCATCAGCGCGGTGACGTTGTCGCCAAAGGTCTTGAATTCCTTGAAGCTCTTGAAGACGGTGTCCTCCTTCTTGATGGCGTCCACGGCGCTGGAGCCTTCCTGGGCGCCGACCACCTTGCCGGCCAGATCGGCCTTGGTCTTGATGGCGGAGTTGGCGGCCACCACGATGATCTGGTGGTTTTCCATGTAGGGCGCGGTGAACAGGATGTTCTGCTTGCGCTCTTCGGTGATGGTCAGGCCGTTCCACAGCGCGTCCACGCGCTTGCCCGACAGTTCGGCTTCCTTGGCGCTCCAGTCGATGGGCTTGAATTCCACCTCCAGGCCCAGGCGCTTGGCGGCTTCTTTGGCCATGTCGATGTCGAAGC
The DNA here is from genome assembly GCF_022760965.1 of Simplicispira sedimenti. Classification (NCBI taxonomy): domain Bacteria; kingdom Pseudomonadati; phylum Pseudomonadota; class Betaproteobacteria; order Burkholderiales; family Comamonadaceae; genus Simplicispira; species Simplicispira sedimenti. The sequence goes on along the minus strand of NZ_JAKVIJ010000009.1, from coordinate 109,239 downwards.
CGACGAGCTCGTTCTTGTCGTCGCGGAAGCCCATGGGCGGAAAGTTGTCGTCCAGGCCGACGACGATCTTGGCCGCAGCGGCCGGCGCAGGCGCGGCGGCGGGTTGTGCGGTTTCGTTCTTGCTGCATCCAACCAGCGCGGCGCCCAGGGCCAACAGCGCAACAGCGGCGATCTTTTTCATGGTGTAGTGGCTCTCGATCAAGACAAGGGAGGAACCGGACGGGCCGCGCCGCCCGCTCGTGGCGGCAGTGCGGCATCCATACGGGAAAACCCTAGATTGTCCATGATCTGCGCCCTGCGGCCATGCCTGGGGAATTCAACCAAGAGCGAAATTCGACCCTGGCGCTTGTCCATCAAGCGCCAAATGCTATCAAATAAGTAGCAACAAAAAAACGGCGCCCTGGGGCGCCGTTGGCAGAGGAGGCTGAACGCTCAGCGCGGCAGGTCGCTCGCACCCATCAGGAACTCATCGATGGCGCGCGCGGCCTGGCGGCCTTCACGGATGGCCCAGACCACCAGGCTCTGGCCCCGGCGCATGTCGCCTGCGGCGAACACCTTGGGCGCGTTGGTGGCGTAGCCGCCGGTGAAGTCGGTGCTGGCGCGCGCGTTGCCACGGGCGTCCTTCTCGACGCCAAAGGCATCGAGCACCGCTGCAACCGGGCTCACAAAGCCCATGGCGAGCAGCACCAGGTCGGCCTTGTATTCCTTTTCGGTGCCGGGGACCTCAACGAACTTGCCGTCCTTGAATTCCACCTGCACCGTCTTGAGGCCGGTGACCTTGCCGCCCTTACCGACAAATTCCTTGGTGGAAATGGCGAACTCGCGCGTGCAGCCCTCTTCGTGGCTGGAGCTGGTGCGCAGCTTGAGCGGCCAGTAGGGCCAGACCAGGGGCTTGTTCTCCTCCTCGGGGGGCATGGGCATGACTTCGAACTGCGTCACGCTCTTGGCGCCGTGGCGGTTGCTGGTGCCCACGCAGTCGCTGCCGGTGTCGCCGCCACCAATGACGATCACGTGCTTGCCGTCGGCGCGCAACTGGCCCTTGAGCTTGTCGCCCGCGTTCACCTTGTTCTGCTGGGGCAGGAACTCCATGGCGAAATGGATGCCGTCCAGGTCGCGGCCGGGCACGGGCAGGTCGCGGCTCTGCTCGGCACCGCCGGTGAGCAGCACGGCGTCGAACTGCGCCTGCAGTTGCTCGGGCGTGATGGTTTCCTTGGCCCAGTTGGTGACCTTGGAGTCCTTGCCCAGGCCGTCCTTCGCCGCACCGACGAACACACCGGTGCGGATGGTGACGCCTTCGGCCTCCAGCTGCTTGGCGCGGCGATCGATGTGCGACTTCTCCATCTTGAAGTCGGGGATGCCGTAACGCAACAGGCCGCCAATGCGGTCGTTCTTCTCGAACAGAGTGACGTCGTGCCCGGCGCGCGCCAGCTGCTGTGCCGCTGCCATGCCGGCCGGGCCAGAACCGACCACGGCCACCTTCTTGCCTGTCTTGTGCTTGGGCAACTGGGGTTGCACCCAGCCATGCTCCCACGCGCGGTCGATGATGGCGTGCTCGATGCTCTTGATGCCGACCGCATCGTTGTTGAAGTTGAGCGTGCAGGCCGCCTCGCAGGGTGCGGGGCAGATGCGGCCGGTGAACTCGGGGAAGTTGTTCGTCGAGTTCAGCACCGCAAAGGCGTTCTTCCAGTCAGCGCGATAGACCAGGTCGTTGAAGTCCGGAATGATGTTGTTGACCGGGCAGCCGTTGTTGCAGAACGGCGTGCCGCAGTCCATGCAGCGCGCCGCCTGTACCTTGGCCTGTGCGTCATCCACACCAATGACGAATTCCTTGTAATTCTTCAAGCGCTCGGCCACCGGCAGGTAGCCTTCTTCGACGCGCTCGTATTCCATGAAGCCGGTGATTTTTCCCATGTCTGTGTCCTTGTGAATGTGTTCCTTGGCGCAAAGCCCGTTCAATGCGCGGCTTTAGCTACATTTTTCGTAGCGTTCAGCGCAGATTGCTCGGGCGCCTGGGTCACTTTCTTTGCATTGATTTCTGACAGGGCACGCTTGTATTCGAGCGGGAACACCTTGACGAACTTGGCGCGCGAGGCGGCCCAGTGGTCCAGCAGTTCACGCGCGCGCTTGCTGCCGGTCCAGCGGTTGTGGTCTTCCAGCAGCTTCTTGAGCTGGGCCTCGTCGGTCTGGTCGCGGTGCCAGATGGCACGCGGGATGCTGGCTTCCTGTTCGTCCGAAGGCAGCACACGCTCCAGCGCCACCATGGCCTTGTTGCAGCGCGCCTCGAACTGGCCGTCCTCGTCGTACACATAGGCCACGCCACCGCTCATGCCGGCTGCAAAGTTGCGGCCGGTCTTGCCCAGCACGGCGACTGTGCCACCCGTCATGTATTCGCAGCCATGGTCGCCCGTGCCTTCCACCACCGCAGTGGCGCCAGACAGGCGCACTGCAAAGCGCTCGCCCGCCACACCGCTGAAGTAGGCCTCGCCACTGGTGGCGCCGTACATGACGGTGTTGCCCACGATGATGTTGCGCCAGGCGTCGCCCCGGAAGTCGATGCTGGGGCGCACCACCACACGGCCGCCCGACAGGCCCTTGCCGGTGTAGTCGTTGGCGTCGCCGATCAGGTACATCGTGATGCCGTTGCACAGGAAGGCACCAAAGGATTGGCCACCCGTGCCTTCGAGCTGGATGCGGATGGTGTCGTCGGGCAAGCCATCGGGGTGCAGGCGCGTGACGGCACCCGAGAGCATGGCGCCCACGGAGCGGTTCACGTTGCGCACCACTTCGATGAACTGCACGCGCTCGCCCTTGTCGATGGCAGGACGCGAGCGCTCGATGAGCTTGCGATCCAACGTGTGCTCGATGTTGTGGTCCTGCTTGTCCACATGCAGGCGCGGCACTTCAGCGCTCACCTGGGGTTGCACGAACAGGCGGCCAAAGTCCAGGCCACGGGCCTTCCAGTGCTCCAGGCCCTTGCGCATGTCGAGCAGATCGGTGCGGCCGATCAGGTCGTCGAACTTGCGGATACCCAGTTGCGCCATGATCTGGCGCACTTCTTCGGCGACGAAGAAGAAGTAGTTGACCACGTGCTCAGGCTTGCCGGAGAACTTGGCGCGCAGCTCCGGGTCCTGCGTGGCCACGCCCACCGGGCAGGTGTTGAGGTGGCACTTGCGCATCATCACGCAGCCTTCCACCACCAGCGGTGCGGTGGCGAAGCCGAATTCGTCGGCGCCCAGCAGCGCGCCGATGGCGACGTCGCGGCCGGTCTTCATCTGGCCGTCGGCCTGCACGCGAATACGGCCGCGCAAGCGGTTGAGCACCAGGGTCTGCTGGGTCTCGGCCAGGCCGATCTCCCAGGGGCCGCCCGCATGCTTGATGGACGACCAGGGCGATGCGCCTGTGCCGCCGTCGTGCCCGGCGATCACCACGTGGTCGGCCTTGCACTTGGCCACGCCGGCGGCGATGGTACCGACGCCCACTTCGGACACGAGCTTGACCGAGATGTCAGCGTGCGGCGCCACGTTCTTCAGGTCGTGGATGAGCTGCGCCAGGTCTTCGATGGAGTAGATGTCGTGGTGCGGCGGGGGCGAAATCAGGCCCACGCCGGGGACGCTGTGGCGCAGCTTGCCGATGTAGTTGGACACCTTGCCACCGGGCAGCTGGCCACCCTCGCCGGGCTTGGCGCCCTGGGCCATCTTGATCTGGATCTGGTCGGCCGACGACAGGTACTCGGCGGTAACGCCAAAGCGACCCGAAGCCACCTGCTTGATCTTGGAGCGCAGCGAGTCTCCGTCCTGCAGCGGCAGATCGACCTCGACGTTCTCTTCGCCGATCACGCTCTTGAGGCTGTCGCCCTGCTTGATGGGGATGCCCTTGAGCTCCTGGCGATAGCGGCGCTCGTCTTCGCCCCCCTCGCCGGTGTTGCTCTTGCCGCCAATGCGGTTCATGGCCACGGCCAGCGTGGCATGGGCCTCGGTGGAAATGGAACCGAGCGACATGGCCCCGGTGGCAAAGCGCTTGACGATGTCCTTGGCGGGCTCGACCTCATCGACCGGAATGGCCTTGGCCGGATCGAACTTGAATTCGAACAGGCCGCGCAGCGTCATGTGGCGCTTGGTCTGGTCGTTGATGATCTGGGCGTATTCCTTGTAGGTGCTCCAGTTGTTGGCGCGCGTGGAATGCTGCAGCTTGGCAATGGCGTCGGGCGTCCACATGTGCTCTTCGCCACGGGCACGCCAGGCGTATTCACCGCCGGTGTGCAGCATGGTTTCGAGCACAGGGTCGTCGCCAAAAGCTGCCTTGTGCGTGCGGATGGCTTCCTCGGCGATCTCGAACACGCCAATGCCCTCGACGCGGCTGGCCGTGCCGGTGAAGTACTTCTGCACGGTGTCGGTGTTCAGACCGATGGCTTCGAAGAGCTGGGCACCGCAGTAGCTCATATAGGTGCTCACGCCCATCTTGGACATGATCTTGGACAGGCCTTTGCCAATCGCCTTGACGTAGTTGTAAATGGCTTTTTCGGGCGAGAGGTCCCCGCCCAGTTCCTTGTGCATGTCCACCAGGGTTTCGAGCGCCAGGTAGGGGTGCACGGCCTCGGCGCCATAGCCTGCGAGCACGGCGAAATGGTGCACTTCGCGCGCAGTGCCGGTTTCCACGACCAGGCCTGCAGCGGTGCGCAAGCCTTCGCGCACCAGGTGCTGGTGGATGCAGGAAAGTGCCAGCAGCGCAGGGATGGCCACCTGCTCCGGGCCCACGCCCCGGTCGCTGAGGATCAGGATGTTGGCGCCGCCGCGGATGGCATCCACGGCCTGCGCGCACAGCGACGCCAGCTTGGCTTCCACACCCTCATGCCCCCAGGACAGCGGGTAGGTGATGTCGATGACTTCGCTGCGGAACTTGCCTTGGGTGTAGCGGCTGATGTCGCGCAGCTTGGCCATGTCGGCAAAGTCCAGGACGGGCTGCGACACTTCCAGGCGCATGGGTGGGTTGACCTGGTTGATGTCCAGCAGGTTGGGCTTGGGGCCGATGAAGCTGTTGAGCGACATCACGATGGCCTCGCGGATCGGATCGATCGGCGGGTTGGTCACCTGGGCGAACAGCTGCTTGAAGTAGTTGTACAGCGGCTTGTTCTGGCTGGACAGGACGGCCAGCGGGCTGTCGTTGCCCATGGAGCCGATGCCCTCTTCGCCGTTCTGGGCCATGGGCGCCATCAGGAACTTGATGTCTTCCTGCGTATAGCCAAAGGCCTGCTGGCGGTCCAGCAGCGGCAAGCTGGCAGCGGCAGGCGTGGCGGCGGCCTCGCCGGCTTCGATGCTGTCGAGCTTGATGCGCAGGTTTTCGATCCACTGCTTGTAAGGCTTGGTGTTGACGATATTGGCCTTGAGCTCGTCATCGTCGATCATGCGCCCCTGCTCCAGATCGATCAGGAACATCTTGCCCGGCTGCAGGCGCCACTTGCGCACGATCTTGTTCTCGGGTACGGGCAGCACGCCCGACTCGGAGCCCATGATCACCAGGTCGTCATCGGTGATGCAGTAGCGCGAGGGACGCAGGCCGTTGCGGTCCAGCGTGGCGCCGATCTGGCGGCCGTCGGTGAACACGATGGAAGCCGGGCCATCCCAGGGCTCCAGCATCGCGGCGTGGTACTCATAGAAAGCGCGGCGGCGCTCGTCCATGGTGGTGTGCTGCTCCCAGGGCTCGGGAATCATCATCATCACGGCCTGGCTGATGGGGTAGCCCGCCATGGTCAGCAGTTCCAGGCAGTTGTCGAACGTGGCCGTGTCGGACTGGTCGGCGAAGCTGATCGGGTAGAGCTTTTTCAGGTCTGCCGCCAGCACGGGTGAAGACATGACGCCTTCACGGGCACGCATCCAGTTGTAGTTGCCCTTGACGGTGTTGATCTCTCCGTTGTGAGCCACGTAGCGGTACGGGTGGGCCAGCGGCCACTCGGGGAAGGTGTTCGTGGAAAAGCGCTGGTGCACCAGGCCTACGGCCGAGACGCAGCGTTCGTCCTGCAAGTCCAGGTAGTACTGGCCCACCTGGTCGGCCAGCAGCAGGCCCTTGTACACCACGGTGCGGCTGCTCATGCTGGGAACGTAGTATTCCTTGCTGTGCTTGAGCTTGAGGGCCTGGATGGCAGCGCTGGCAGTCTTGCGAATGACGTAGAGCTTGCGCTCCAGCGCGTCCTGCACGATCACATCGGAGCCGCGCCCGATGAAGAGCTGGCGCAGGATAGGTTCCTTGGTGCGCACCGTGGGCGACATGGGCATCTCGCGGTTGACCGGCACATCGCGCCAGCCCAGCAGCACCTGGCCTTCGGCCTTGATGGCGCGCTCCAGCTCCTGCTCACAGGCCAGACGCGAGGCATGCTCCTTGGGCAGGAACACCATGCCCACGCCGTATTCCCCGGCTGGAGGCAGCACCACGCCTTGCTTGGCCATTTCCTCGCGGTAGAGCTGGTCCGGAATCTGGATCAAGATACCCGCGCCGTCGCCCATCAGCTTGTCGGCACCCACGGCGCCGCGGTGGTCGATGTTCTCCAGGATCTTGAGCGCCTGCGTCACGATGTCGTGGCGCTTGACGCCCTTGATGTGCGCGACAAAACCGAGGCCGCAAGCGTCGTGTTCATGGGCGGTCGAATACAGACCGTGTGCTTTCAGGTGTTCAATCTCGGCGGCCGTGGTCATGGCGCACTCCTCATATTTATACGCGGGGAGCGCAAGCTTAGTGCATTGCAACATCCCATGGCAAGCAGTTTATTCGGGGTCAGATACCAATAAAGTCGCATAGAGCTATCTGGTTTATTATTTGGGGACACATTAAATACGACGGCAGTTCGCCTCTGATGGAGCACTGCATGACTCAATCAAGGGGGTGGGATTTGCGCGGGCGCCCTGGCCGGGCCTGCGTCAATCTGCGCGTCGCACCCTGGGTGTTCAGTGCTTGCAGAAAGGGCTCACTGCCCAGAGCCCACCCACCGCGCGCAGCACCTTCCATGCGCTGCCATTGCGCTTCATCCAGGCCCGCGCGCACCATTTCCGCATACGCGTTCTCCCGGTCGAATGGTGTGTTGCCCAGTGCCCAGTATTGGGCATGGGGCGCGATCAAACGATCCACACGCAAGCCGAGGTAGTGCGCATGGCTGGACCAGGCCCAATCCTGCGGCTGCGCCGCAAGTCCCGCGCGAACCGGCGCCCAATCCAAGCCCACCATGGCGGGCAACAAATAGACCGGCGCCTCCAGCACCGACGAGCGAAAGCGCCCTTCCCACAGCGTTCCGCTGCGGGCATGCCGGCGATTGAAGTAGCGCACATAACTCCGCCCCAACGCCTGCACCATCAAGGACAAAGCCTCCGTCGTGGCCGGAGTGACGAGCAAGTGGTAGCTGGCGCTCAGCAACACATAGGCATGAATGGTCACCCGATGCGTGCGCGCACTGTCGGCCAAGCTGCCCAAGAAGGCATCCCGGTCCTGCGCGTCCAGGAAGATGGGTTGCTGGTTGTTGCCCTGTTGCAGGACATGATGAACCTGCCCAGGCAGCGAAAGTCGTGCGAGTCGGGCCATAGCTTAAAAAAGGCGCTTCCGTGGCTGCATTCGCAGCAGTGAGCCATGCCATACTTCCGGATCAGGAGACCCGACATGAAACCCTTGTACATCGCCTTGAGCACTCTGGTGGCTGCCACCGCACTGGGTGCTTGCACTTCCAACGGCAACTACGTCGCCAGCCCCCACCAGCGCCACCGCGCCGTCGCCATGGATCTGGATACGGCGGCCCGGGTCGAGGCACGCATCCAGGCGGATGAGCGACAGGCTTTGCGCCACACGGTCCGTGTGAATGTCGTCAAAGGCCAAGCCGAACTGCTGGGCGAAGCCCGCAATGCGGAAGAACGCCAGATGGCCGAGACAGTGGCTCTTCAGACGCATGGAGTCAAGGAAGTCAAAAACCTCATGACGCTTCGCCGCTGAGTTCTGCGCCCTCGCTCCATGGCAAACCAAACCGGTTTGCCATGTCTTGCTCTAAGCCAAACTGCTGCAGGATCTGCTGCAGGCGCTCGCGCGCGCTGCGTTTGCGCTGGCCCGTATAGCGCGCAATGATGAGCTCATTCTTGAGACTGTGCTCCCAGCCCACCAGCTCGGTCACAGTGACCTGGTAGCCACTGGCCTCCAGGTACAGGCACCGCAGCACGTTGGTGATCTGGCTTCCGATTTCGCGCGTATGCAAGGGGTGGCGCCACAGCTCCGCCAAGGGCGTGCGTGCCAATTGAAGGGCCTTGTTGCGACGCAGATGCGAAGCCACCTCGGCCTGACAACACGGAACGATGGCCATGGCACGCGCCTTTTTCTGGAGGCCAAACGCGATGGCATCATCCGTTGCAGTATCGCAGGCGTGCAGCGCGGTGACCACGTCGATGCTGGCGGGCAATGTCGCCGATTCAGTGGCCTGCGCGACGGAGAGGTTTAGGAACGACATGCGCGCAAATCCCAGTCGCTCAGCCAATTGGCAAGAGCGCTCCACAAGGTCCGGGCGCGATTCGATGCCATAGATGTGCCCGCGCCCCAGCGGCCTGAAGAACAGGTCGTACAGAATAAAGCCCAGGTAGGACTTGCCTGCGCCATGGTCCGCCAGGGTAGGCGCATGCCCATCCGCCGACAGTTCCTGCAACAGGGGTTCGATGAACTGGTACAGGTGGTACACCTGCTTGAGTTTACGGCGCGAATCCTGGTTCAGCCGCCCATCCCGGGTGAGGATGTGCAACTCTTTCAAGAGCTCCATCGATTGACCAGGCCGCAACGAAGGCAGCAACTCGTGCAGCGAAGGTTCCGTTCGGGTTTTGGATGTCTTGGGCGTGATGTGCTTCATGGGCGGTGAAATGGGGTACTGCTTGGCTGGTGAACATCAGCCCAGCAGACGCTGGCCGGTCAGACGCTCATGCTCCTTCACCGCGTAGCGGTCGGTCATGCCAGCGATGAAGTCTGCCACAACCCGCGCACGGTCCGAGGGCCCGACAGCCTCGTCCCAGCGCTGCGCGAAGATGGGCTTCATGGCCTGGGGCTTCTGCATGTAGAAAGCAAAGAGATCTCGCACCACTTGTCGCGCGCTGTTGGTGGTTTCAACCACCTGCGGATGACGATACAGGTTGGCAAACAAGAAACGTTTGAGCGCGAGGGACTGCCCGTGCATCTCTTCGCTGAAGCGCACCAGCAAGGGCATGGCTCGTACCTCGTCCACATGCTTGGGGCCCTGGGTCTGCAAGGCATGCCGGGTGGCTTCGATGACGTCATACACCTGTGCACTGAGCATGCGTCGGATGGCTTCGTACAACAAGCGGCGTTGCGACTCCAAACGTGCCAATGCCGGATATTCAGCGAGCGCCTGGAGCCGGTGCGACTCGAACAGAGGAATGCTTTGCAACTGCTCCATCGAAATGAGACCCGAGCGCACGCCATCATCGATATCGTGCGCGTTATACGCAATCTCATCAGCCAGGTTGCACAACTGCGCCTCCAAACTGGGCTGCTGACGCAATAGAAAACGGGCGCCCACACCACCGGGCTCCTGCGCTTCCAGCGCCCTGGCATTTGCCTGGGAACAATGCTTGAGAATGCCCTCCCGCGTTTCAAAACACAGGTTCAGGCCATCGAATTGGGGATAACGCCGCTCCAGCCAATCGACCACGCGCAGGCTTTGCAGGTTGTGCTCAAACCCACCGAACTCTGCCATGCAGGCATGAAGTGCATCCTGCCCTGCGTGGCCAAAGGGCGTATGCCCCAGATCGTGCGCCAGGCAGATCGCTTCCACCAAATCCTCATTGAGGCTCAGTGAGCGCGCGATCGAGCGGCCCAATTGAGCCACCTCAATGGAGTGGGTCAGCCGGGTGCGAAACAGATCGCCCTCATGGTTCAAGAAGACCTGTGTTTTGTACACCAGGCGCCGGAACGCCGTCGAATGGACAATTCTGTCCCTATCCCGCTGAAAAGGCGTGCGCGTTGGCGCGGGCTCCTCCCAGTACCTGCGTCCACGCGATTGCGCCGGATCGCACGCATAGGCAGCCAAGCCTGCCTCATGCATACCGCATGCCTTGCTTGCTCAAGCGGTCCGAAAGGCTGGCACTTTTCGCATCACCAGCATGCATCGATGACTTCTCGCACCAAGGCATCGGGCGCCGAACGCAATACCGCCTTGCCCGGACCATCAATCAGCACAAATCGAATCTCGCCAGACTCTGCCTTTTTGTCGACACGCATGAGTTCTAGGTAGCGCCCCGCATTGTCTGAAGGATCCAGCACCGGCGCTTTGACAGGCAGGCCGGCCCGCTGGATCAAGTTGCGCAGCCGCAGAACAAACTTCTCGTCCACCAGACCCATGCGCAGCGACAGCTCGGCAGCCATCACCATGCCAGCACCCACCGCTTCACCATGGAGCCACACGCCGTAGCCCATTCCCGCCTCGATGGCATGACCAAACGTATGCCCAAAATTGAGAATGGCACGCAGGCCTGACTCACGCTCATCCTGCCCGACCACCCAGGCCTTGATCTCACAGCTACGCCGTACTGCATGCGCCAATGCCGTGCGGTCACGGGCACGCAAGGCGTCCATGGAGGCCTCTTGCCAAGCCATGAACTCCATATCGGCGATAGGACCGTACTTGATGACTTCCGCCAAGCCCGCTGAAAGCTCTCGCTCGGGCAAGGTATCCAAGGTAGCAAGGTCGCATACCACCAGACGGGGCTGATAGAACGCCCCGATCATGTTCTTTCCCAAGGGATGATTGATGCCGGTTTTGCCGCCCACCGATGAGTCCACTTGCGCCAGCAAGGTGGTCGGAACCTGCACAAACGGAACACCACGCATGTAGCAGGCGGCTGCAAAACCGGTCATGTCGCCAATCACCCCGCCGCCCAAGGCAAAGAGAACCGTCTTGCGGTCGCATCCGTGCTTCAGCAAGGCGTCAAAGATGAGATTCAGCGTTTGCCAGTTCTTGTGTTCTTCGCCGTCGGGGAGTTTGACAATGTGAACGACTTGGTAGCGCGCCTTGAGTGCTGCTACCAACTGAACTACGTAAAGTTGGGCGACGACATGGTTGGTAACAACCACCACTTGGCTGGCATGCGGCAATTCGCCGTAATCTTCGAAGGCGCGAGCGAATGCTCCCCCAATCATTATCGGATAACTGTGGCTGCCAAGTTCAATATTTATCGACTGCACTTAATTAACCCCGAAAATCACTTAAATACACAAATTTATCTAACGAAATTCCATTCGGCACATTCGCAATGCCAATCATCACTAACAGGCTACTGAAATACTGCTGTAAAACTCGAAAAACGGCGACCTTGAGAGTGCCTCACCGCTTGCTGGGTTCCAAAAAATCGCTTGTAGGCCGTTTTAAGCGATCGATGCTTTTGGCTGCCGATGGGCAAACCAGTATTTCAGGAGCCTGCAAAGCCCGCAAGCGAACGAGCCCCTCGCAAAGCGAGGGGCTCGCTAAAACACTAACAGCACCTAAGATTTTCAAGTACAAGTGATAGATACTTTTCTCGTATCAGACTGTGTGTCTCTTGTGGCAGTGATGAAAAATACGTGAACCCCTGGTGCAGGACAAGTTCCACTTAGCACCCCATTATTGCCGGCTGCTGACAAAGTCAACCAACCGGCTGGAGGAGTCGGGTTAGCCGTCCATGTAACCGGCTTGGTAGTGTCACCACCGGTGGCCGTCAAAGCATAAAGAAAGGGTGTAGCCACCGTCGCACCTGGCAAGGCACAGGTCGTGTTCGCGTCACCAGCGCAACCAGCCAATACGATTGAAAGAGCAGCTGGAGTTGGCGTCGGCGTTGGTGCTGGAGTAGGCAACGCGCCCGAAACTGTAACTTTCATGTTGCGAACAACCGTAGCACCAGAAGAGTCGGTCACCTGTACAACTACGTTGTAATCCCCTGGCTCAATAGATACGGTACCACTGATGACCCCAGATGAACTGAGTGTGAGCCCTGCAGGCAAACCACCCAATGCGCTCCATGTGTAAGGAGGCAATCCTCCCGATGCCGAAAGTGCATATGCAGATGGAACATTGTTAACCACAGTGATGGTGGCGTCTGAAATCGCCAACGAACCACTTGCAATGTTATCCACTACAGGTACAGCGAGCAATTGCATAATGGGATCCTGAATGCCATTGCTCACGTTGTTGTCACTACGATCTGCCACCATCTCCAGCAGAATCACACCGCTGTTTGGCCCACTGGACAGCGAAAACTGAGCCTCTCCACCAATTGTCTTGACTTGTAACACGCTTCCAGACTGGCTCCCGGAAATCAGACGCGCACCTGAAGACGCGCCAAATGGTCGGATGCTCACTTGAACGTTTGCGGCTGCGGGCGCAGGCGCCGGCTGATTTGCATCATCCATGACAAGGGCAGAAATAGCCACATTGTTGCGAATGTTCGCACTGTTCTCCCTGGAACCCAAGTAACCGGGCGCCTGCGCCGTTCCAATCACATTTGCAGGATTACCTGTCACAGCACCAACGACAATATCCACACTGGCAGTGGATACTCGCTTATCTGCAGGATTCGTCACCGAACAAGTGATGCGAGCAGTACCTGCTTTATCTCCAGCATGGAAATGGAACGAAGCGCCCCCGGCATTGGAGCCAAGCACAATGCTTCGATAGGCAGCTGGAACCTTGACTTTCCCACCCTTGCCATCATCTACTTCGACCATGTGCTCTTCCTTGCCATCAAGGTAATAGAGCGCTCCAGAATCCAGCCCACCCGCTACATTGCAGGCAAATATATCCTCCCCCCCAGGAATCGCCGTGTTTCCAGTGCGAGCCTCGACATAGAGTGTCGTGGTGAATCGCGCATAGGCACCCGTGCTTGCGATTTCGTTGCCTATATTAATAGGCAACTGACTCTTCGCGGTAGTCAGCTTGATCGTATAAGGCAAGTTCGTCTCACCCGGACTTCCACCGCCGCCGCCGCACGCCGTCAAAGCAGCCACGAGTGGCAGCGCCAGAAATTTTAATAATTTCCGCATTTTTTTTCCTATCACAGTTAAACCATCAACGCACCGAAACGCGGTCCGTGATTACCTTGGGAGTGATAAAAACTAGCATCTCCCGCTTTTTGCTCTCTTTGTTAGTGGTTTTGAAGAGATTTCCTACCACCGGCACATCGCCAAGAAATGGTACCTTGGTTTCACCATCGGTCTCCTCAATCTCAAAAATACCACCAATGACCACAGTCCCTCCATTCTCCACGAGCACTTGCGTCTTCACGCGCTTAGTATTGATGGCGCGAACGTTTTGCAAAATCTCACCAGGGCTGTCTTTGTTGACCACCAGATCCATGATGATGTTGCCTTCAGGGGTGATCTGAGGAAGAACTTCCAGTTTCAAGACCGCCTTCTTGAAAGCGATCACCGTTGCACCATTGGGCGCTGTTACCGGGTAAGGAAATTCGGTACCTTGCTCGATTTCTGCCTTGGTTTGGTCCGCAGTCACAACACGTGGACTCGAAACCACCTTACCCTTTCCATCAGCCTCCAGTGCAGAAATTTCCAAATTAAGAAAACGATTGGCCGCGGAATTAAAAATGGAGATTGCAAAGCTGCCTGGATCGTAACCGCCGATTGATTGAGCAGGCAAATTGACAAAATTTCCCAACGTATTGACCAAGCCTCCTGCACCAGTCGACGCAACTGCGTTGCTGTAACCTGTCCCAAAGCCAACCCGATTATCACCACTGAGTGCATAGCCACCGGTCCCCCCCCTGTTGGCACGCAGATCTGTTGCGCCAAGACGCACGCCCAGCGATCGACCAAAGGTGTCCGACGCCTCTACGATGCGCGCCTCGATCATCACCTGCCTCACCGGCACATCGAGAGAGGCCAACAATTGCCGCACCTCTTCGAGCTTGGTCGGAGTATCCGTCACAAAAATTTGGTTAGTGCGTGGCTCAGCAATAGCCGTCCCACGTTCAGACAGGAAGCGATTGCTGGTACTTCCAGAGCTGCCACTGGTGGTAGTGATCTGTGCCACCATATCGACGGCTTTGGCATAGTTGAGTTGAAACGCCTGGGTGCGCAAGGGCTCCAGTTTTTGAATGGTTTGCGCCGCTTCGAAGTCCTTCTTCATGCGATCGTCAATTTCATCCTTGGGAGCAATCCACAGTACATTGCCTGTCTTGCGCATCCCCAAGCCCTTGGCTTCCATGATGATCTGGAGCGCTTGATCCCATGGAACGTCCTGCAAACGCAGCGTCATTGCGCCCGTCACCGTGTCAGATGTCACGATGTTAATGTTTGTGAAATCAGCAAACACGGCCAACAATGAGCGCAGATCAATGTTTTGAAAGTTCAGCGACAGCTTCTCCGTGCTATAGCCAGGCCCTTGGGTGAGTTTGTTCAGATCCACCTTTTTCTGGCGTACCTCCACCACAAACTGGTTGTCACTCTGGTATGCAGAGTGCTCCCACTCTCCCACCGGCTCGATCACCATCCGAACCTTATCGCCTTGTTGAGTAGTGGTAACTGACTGAATGGGAGTCCCAAAATCAGCAACATCCAAACGACGGCGCAGCCCTTCAGGCAATGATGAGCGGATGAACTCAACGGTCAGACCCTTGCCCTGCTGCCGAAGATCGACGCCTACTTGGTTGTTGGCCAAGCCAATGACCACCCGCCCAGCACCATCAGCCCCCCTGCGAAAATCCACATCCTTGATGGGCAGCACATCGGAATGCCCGCTCTCGGCGAAAACGGCTGCTTGTGGCGCCTGAGCTGCAGCAACCGCAGCTACTGGATCCAATTGAATCAAGACGGCTTTTCCCTGCAGTTCCGCTCGGTAAGTAGTCGGCTGTTTGAGATTCAATACAACTCTGGATCGACCCCCAGCCTGAACGACGTTGACCGACTTGAGATTTCCCTGATTTACTTCGACTGCCGAACGCCCCATTGCGTTGATAGCGCCAGGAAAATCCAATGCAATGCGCGCTGGAGATTGAGTGGCGAATCCATTGGGAACACTAGCCATTGGCTCGGACAAGTCAATACGAACGACTTCCGCCCCTCCCTGGATAGATCCAGTGACTGCCTCAATGGCGGCCTGCGCCCAAGAGGCAGTGGAGCACAACACCGCAGCCGACGCCAAGACGCCCTGGTGCATCCATTTCATTACTGCAACCTTATGCTGATTCATTTTTTCGCCTCCTCCTGCAACTCGAGCGATGTGGTGCGTTCAATCCAGTCCCCTGCCGGGTCCTGCACAATTTCGCGCAGTTGGACGGACGTTTCGTTGATGGCGACAATTCGCCCGTAATTCTGTCCCAGGTAATTTCCTGCCTGCACCTGATACAGCAGCTTGTCCACTTTGATAAGCGCGGTGGGCTTACCCTCCTTGTTCAAACTGCCCACCATAGAGATCGCATCCAAGGGGAAGGCCTCCAATGGTTCTTTTCGACGAGCCAATTCCGGCGCAATGAGCGCTGCATTGGAAGCCATCTGTGCCGATTCTCTGCGCAAGGCTTGGGTAAGTTTCATTGGATCAAACGGATCCATCTCAGAGTTGACTTCATAACCCACTGGCTGGAACTGTTTCGGCTCTGTCAACGGCGTCACACGTGGCCTCGCCTGCGCACGCTCACTGGCCATCCACTCCCGCAACTCATCCTCACCCGAAGCAGAGCATCCGCCCAAGGCAAGCAAGACTAAGGAAACTGATGCGATCCGAGGTAATGTCATTTCTTAGCCCCTTTCGGATCCTTCGCTGCGGCTCGCTGGGCCTGCACCTCCTCGTTATCCAAATACCGGAAAGTGC
Organism: Simplicispira sedimenti; assembly: GCF_022760965.1. Taxonomy (NCBI): domain Bacteria; kingdom Pseudomonadati; phylum Pseudomonadota; class Betaproteobacteria; order Burkholderiales; family Comamonadaceae; genus Simplicispira; species Simplicispira sedimenti. Next base: position 93,422 of record NZ_JAKVIJ010000009.1, on the reverse strand, counting down.
GCGCCGTCGCATCCAAAACCAGACTCCCGGCAAACTTCTCCTTGTCCTTCGCCGGAACGCTGATGGCAACGTCATTGAGAGTCACGATTCGGGAGAGGTGAGCCACATCAGAGGCAAAGGCCCCCATGTCGTGATAACGCCCAGTGACACGAATGGAAATCGGCAACTCTGCGTAGTACTCGCGCACCACCACCTGCCCCGGCTTGAAAAGTTCGAATTGGAGGCTCCGCCCCAAGCCAGCTTGGTTGATATCCGAGAGCAACGCAGACATTTCCGCCTTGCTGGGCAGTTGTTTTTCCATCTGCAAAACGTACTGCTGAACCTGCTCCCGCTGCTTCTTCAACAAATCGAGGCTTACAGCTTTTTGTAACTTTTTCTTGTAGTCTTCACGCAAGCTAAGCTCTTTGGCGCGCTCAGCTTCCAACTCGGCTTGGTAGTCCGTCAACTTGACATACCACAAAGCGACTGCAACCGCCGCCGCAATGAAGAGGCAGAGCAGAATGCGTGGCAGTATGGGCCACAGTGAAGGATCCTTGGTATCCAGGTTGGTGAATTGGCGTTGCAGCTGCTCCTGCAACTGCGCCATATCGATCTTGGGTGTTTTGGTCTTGGCCATCGCTTACTTCCCTGCCGCGCTGGCGGTTTCCATCGCCTTCTTGGCCTCGCTAGAGCGAACCAATTGAAAGCGCAGATTGAATTCGGAAGCCCGGCGCAAGTCGCGCGGAGTCAAAGCAACGTTCTTGGCAACGATCTCCACCAGCTCCGGCTTGGAGAGCCAAGGCGTGTTATTCGACAAGTTGCGCAACAACTCCGACACCCGTTCATTGGACTGCGCCATGCCCTTCATCTCAACCGTCTGATTGGTTTGCTTGAGCATGGTGATATACACCCCATCCGGCAGTTGCTCCACCAACTCACTGAGCAAGTGAACGGGAAGATTGCGATCCGCCTGCAAATCTTCTACTGCCTTTTGCCGAGCGCGCAATGCCGCGATTTCCTCTTCGATGGTCGCAATCTCCTTGATTTGGTCTTCCAGCACCCGAATCTCGCTTTGCAGGAAATTGTTGTTGGCCTGCTGGTTCTCGATCATCATCTGGAACCACCAATAGATTGCACCTGCAATCAACAGGCCCGCCATCGCCGCTCCAAGCATCGCGGCCTGGTACGTTTCGCGCCGACGCTTGCGCGCGGCCTCCCTGTGGGGAAGAAGGTTGATAAGAATCACTGCAGAAACCTCCGCATCGCCAAGCCGCAAGACGTCAGATAGGAGGGCGCCTCACGTACCATTTTTTTCATTCGCACGGAACTCCCAATTTCCATGCCGTCAAACGGATTGACAACCGAGCAAGGGAAGCCGGTGTGCTGTGTCACCGATTCAATGAGCCCCTGCAAGGGCGCCGAGCCACCTGCAAGCATGATGTGATCGACGCGATTATGGGGAGTGCTGGTGAAGAAGAACTGCAAGGCTCTGCCAATTTCCTGCGAGAGGCTTTCCACGAATGGACGCAGCACGGCGCTTGCATAGTCGTCCGGCAAGTCGCCATTGCGTTTTTTGCTCTCGGCCTCCTCTGGCGAAAAGCCGTATTGGCGCACGATCAACTGCGTGAGTTGCGCACCACCGAAGGCTTGATCTCGATCGTAGAGAACCTCATCGTTCCGTATGACCTGCATGCTCGTTGTCAACGCCCCCACCTCGAACAAGGCAACCATGGTGTCCACCCCCTTGTTGGGCAAACCCTCGATCAAGCGGCTCGTCGCCAAGCGCGAGGCATAGGACTCCACATCGATGATGACAGCCTTGAGCCCCGCAGCCTCGGCCAAGCCCTGCCGATCCTGCACCTTTTCGCGGCGAGAGGCTGCGATCAGAACATCCACATCGCCGGGCGAACTCTTGCAAGGACCGATCACGCAAAAATCGAGACTGACCTCATCCAGGGAGAATGGGATGTACTGGTTGGCTTCAGACTCAACCTGAACCTCAAGCTCCTGATCACTCATGCCCGCAGGAAGCACGATTTTTTTGGTGATGACCGCTGAGGGCGGCAGTGCCATCGCTACGTTTTTGGTTTTGGTTCCGCTCTTCTTAACCACTCGGCGTACCGCCTCAGCGACCTCATCGAATTTTTCGATGTTGCCGTCAGTGATCCAGCCGCGCTCCAGCGGCTCAATGGCGCAACGTTCCAGCACCAGCATGCCGGCCTTGTCTCGCCCGAGTTCAACCAGTTTGACACTAGAGGAACTGATGTCGATTCCCAGCAACGGCGCAGGCTGGCGACTGAACAGAGATCCCGTGGAGATCAAGATAGCCCCCTGAAAATTGTCATCCCGACACAACAAAACTTAACATTTCACATGAATGCTATCAGTAAGATACTTCTCCAGCAAAGGCTTTTCCGGCTTTCGTCCCGTTTGAACGTTGTCAAAAGCAGACGCTTCTTGAACCACCCAGCCGCGACATCCGTCTCATCATCGCCAGTGCACAGGTATTGAATAGCCTGCATTTCTTGGATGTGCATTTCCACACGACATCCATTTTTATAATGGCGCCTTTGTCACCTGGAGCGTTATGCCGCCCCCAGCCCAACCCACCTCCTCCACCCCATCATCCCCCTCTTCGCGTCCGCGCTGGCTGCGCTGGCTGCTGCGGTTGTTGGCGTGGGCTGTCGGCGTGGCTGCAGCTGGCGCAGTCGCCTTGGCACTGGGCCTTGCCATTGCACTGGCCATGGCCTATCCGAATCTGCCGGACATCTCTGACTTGGCAGACTACCGGCCCAAGCTGCCCATGCGGGTCTATTCTGCCGAGGGGGCTCTGCTGGGCGAGTTCGGAGAGGAGCGTCGCAACCTGACCCCCATCGCCGAGATTCCCAAGGTCATGAAGGATGCCGTTCTCGCCATTGAAGACGCGCGCTTCTTCCAGCATGGGGGCGTTGACTACAAGGGAATGCTGCGTGCAGTTCTGGCCAATCTGGGCAAGATGAAAAGCCAAGGCGCATCCACCATCACGATGCAGGTAGCGCGGAATGTGTATCTTTCCTCGGAAAAAACAATTACACGCAAAATTTACGAAATATTACTAACTTTCAAGTTAGAGCATTTTCTGACCAAAGATCAGATTCTTGAAATCTACATGAATCAGATTTTTCTGGGAAATCGTGCCTACGGATTTGCCGCAGCTTCAGAAGCATATTTTGGTAAGCCGCTTCAATCCATTTCTATTGCCGAAGCAGCGATGCTCGCCGGGTTGCCCAAGGCCCCTTCCGCATACAACCCGATCAGCAACTACAAGCGCGCACGGGCAAGACAGCTGCACATCATTGATCGCATGGAGGAGAACGGCTTCATTACGGCCCAAGAGGCCGCGCAAGCCCGGGAGGAGAAGCTCAAAATCCGCACCCACACCGACAGCACCCGTGTCCATGCCGAATACGTGGCCGAGATGGCGCGCCAGTTGATCTTTGCACAGTACGGCAACGAGGCGTACACACGGGGCCTGAACGTGTACACCACCATCAATGCGGCAGAACAGGATGCAGCTTACCTGGCCTTGCGCCAGGGGATCATGACCTACGAGCGCAGGCAGCACTACCGAGGCCCGGAGAAGTTCGTCAACCTCCCCGCCAATGCTGCCGATCTTGAAGAGAACATCGACGACCTTCTGGCCGACCACCCTGACAACGGCGATGTGCTGTCTGCCATGGTGTTGGAAGCCAACGCCAAGAAGATTGTCGCCATGCGGCCCAACGGCGACACCCTGGAAATCACCGGCGATGGGCTCAAGCCAGTGCAATCTGGACTCAGCGACAAGGCGCCACCCAATATCCGGATCCGTCGCGGCGCCATCATTCGGGTGGTTCAGACTCCCAAGCAGACCTGGGAGGCCACCCAACTCCCCGAAGTAGAAGGCGCCCTGGTGGCTGTTGACCCTCGCAACGGGGCTATCCGCTCGCTGGTAGGCGGCTTTGACTTTGACAAGAACAAGTTCAACCACGCCACCCAGGCCTGGCGTCAGCCCGGATCCAGCTTCAAACCGTTCATCTACTCCGCTGCCCTGGAGAAAGGCTTCACACCCGCAACGGTCATCAACGATGCGCCACTGTTCTTCGACGCTGGCTTCACTGGTGGCAAACCCTGGGAGCCCAAAAACTACGACGGCAAGTTCGACGGCCCGATGACCATGCGCTCGGCCCTGGCGCGCTCCAAGAATATGGTCTCCATCCGCATCCTCCAGGCGGTGGGCGCACGCAACGGCCAGGAATGGGCCACGCGCTTTGGCTTTGAAGCGGACAAGCACCCCCCATTTCTGACCATGGCCCTGGGTGCCGGTTCGGTCACACCCATGCAAATGGCCGTGGCCTATTCGGTGTTTGCCAACGGTGGCTACCGCGTGAACCCATGGCTGGTGACACGGGTGACCGACCACAAGGGCAAATTGCTGACCGAGTTCACCCCGCCAGCGACCGAGGAAAACGAACGCGTCATCGACGCACGCAACGCCTTTGTGATGAACAGCCTGTTGCAGGAAGTCACCCGCTCCGGCACGGCGGCCCGAGCACAAGCCACCCTCAAGCGACCCGACCTCTACGGCAAGACGGGCACCACCAACGATGCCTGGGACGCCTGGTTCGCCGGATTCCAACCCACAGTGGCGGCCGTGACCTGGATCGGCTACGACACCCCTCGCAACCTGGGGAGTCGCGAAACCGGCGGCGGCCTGAGCTTGCCGGTCTGGATCAGCTACATGGAAAAAGCCCTCAAGGGCGTGCCGGTCATGGAACCCACCGTACCGCCTGGATTGGTGAACGTGGCGGGCGAGTGGTACTACGAAGAATACGCACGCAACACCGGCGTCTCCAGCCTCGGCCTGGAGGCAGGCGCTCCGGGCTCGCCCGCCCAAGCCCCAGCGCCCGAGGAGCGAAACCAGATCCTGGATCTGTTCCGCAACTGAAGCGCACCGCGCCTCCACGACGGGGTTGCGTGGCCGCCCCTCAGTCGCTGGCAAACACCAGCGACTGCCCCGCCTGAGTACTGGCCTCGCGGCTCAGGCAGGTGAAGAACTCGCCAGCGCCTTTGGTGTCCAGCCACTGGGTACCGTCATAGCGAAAGTGGTAGCCTCCGGAGCGTGCGGCCATCCAGACCTCGTGCAAGGGCTTTTGCAGGTTGACCACGATCTGGCTGCGGTTGGCAAACACCAACGTCACCATTCCGCCAGTACGCTGGTTGTCCACATCGGCGTCGGTGTCGTCATTGATGCGGTCGCAGCTGCGCTCCACAGCCTTGAGCAGCTGCTCGGCACGGTCCATGTATTCAAGGTCGGTCATTACAATTTCTGCATGTTGAAAGCTCCCCAAATTCTAGTGAGGGCCTTAAGCCTTGTCGTTGGCATGGCGAGCCTGGCGGCCTGCGGTCAGCGCGGCCCCTTGTATTTGCCCATGCCCAAGCCCCAGCCACAGGCCAGCGCTCCCGCGCAGCCCGCTCCTTCTCCCGCCCCCACTGCCTCCCAATCCACACCATGACGACACCTACCCTGCCCGGACACCCCCATATCGCCTACCACGAGGGCGAGCTGTGTGTGGAGGGAGCCCCCGTGCACGCGTTGGCACAGCAATACGGCACGCCGCTGTTTGTGTATTCGCAAGCCTCCATGCACGACGCACTGGCCGCCTACCAACGTGGTTTTGCGGGCCGCAAGGTGCAAATCTGCTACGCCATGAAGGCCAACTCTTCGCTCGCGCTGCTGCAGTTCTTTGCGCGCCAGGGCTGCGGCTTTGACATTGTTTCAGGCGGTGAACTCGACCGCGTGCTGGCCGCAGGCGGCGATCCCGGCAAGGTGATCTTTTCTGGCGTGGGCAAAACCCGCGCCGAAATGCGCCAGGCCCTGCGCGCAGGCATTCGCTGCTTCAACGTGGAGAGCGAGGCCGAGCTGGAGGTGCTCAACGCCGTGGCGCTGGCCGAAGACAGTCCCGCCCCGGTCAGCATCCGCGTCAACCCCAACGTGGACCCCAAAACCCACCCGTATATCTCCACCGGGCTCAAGGGCAACAAGTTCGGGGTTGCGCACGAGCGCACCGTCGCGGTCTACCGGCACGCGGCCTCTTTGCCAGGCTTGCGCGTGGTGGGCATCGACTGCCATATCGGCTCGCAGATCACCGAAGCCACGCCCTACCTCGACGCAACCGACCGGCTGCTCGACCTGGTGCAGGCCATCGAGGCGGAGGGTATCCCCATCCACCACATCGATTTCGGTGGCGGTCTAGGCATCGACTACAACGGCGATACGCCACCCGCCGCCGACGCCCTGTGGCACCAACTGCTGGCCAAGCTCGATGCGCGCGGCTTTGGCCAGCGCGAGTTCCTGATCGAGCCTGGTCGCTCCCTGGTCGGCAACGCGGGCCTCTGCGTCACCGAAATCCTGTACCTCAAGCCTGGCGAGGAAAAGAACTTCTGCATCGTTGATGCAGCGATGAACGACCTTCCCCGTCCTGCCATGTACCAGGCATTCCACGCCATCGTTCCGCTCCAGCCGCGCTCCGACTGCGCTGCGACGAAGTACGACATCGTTGGGCCGGTGTGCGAAAGCGGTGACTGGCTGGGCCGGGACCGCAGCCTGGCGGTTCAGCAAGGTGATCTGCTGGCCGTGCTCTCGGCGGGCGCCTATTGCATGGCGATGTCCAGCAACTACAACACGCGCGGCCGAGCCGCCGAAGTGCTGGTGGATGGGACCCAGGCCCAACTGATCCGTACCCGCGAGACCGCTGCGGACACCTTCCGGAACGAGCGCCTGCTGCCCTGAGAATTCACTTGATATCAATCAAGCACTCGCAGTAGGGTTTCTGTACAGTCGGTGTTTTTCCGCACTGCACCATCGACATGCCACTGGAACTCTACCGCGACAAGCACCATGCCTGCTACATGTTCACCAACCTCATCGAGGAAGACGGGCAAGCTGTACAGGCCAACCAGTTTCTGATCGTTGACGGCGGAACCGGTGCCATCATCGACCCGGGCGGCAATCTCGCGTACAACGAGTTGTACATGGGCATGTCCAAGCACTTCTCGCCCCAGAACCTGTCGTACCTGATCGCCTCGCACGCCGACCCGGACATCATTGCGTCGCTGGACCGCTGGATGTCGAGCACCCAGGCCAAGCTGGTCATCTCCACGGTCTGGGAGCGCTTTGTCCCGCACTTCACCAAGGCGGGCAAGACCGAAAACCGCGTCATCGGCGTGCCTGACAGGGGTGGCCGCCTTCCGCTCGGACACAATGAACTGTGGCTGCTGCCAGCCCATTTCATGCACTCCGAGGGCAATTTCCATTTCTACGACCCGGTCAGCCGCATTCTTTTTACCGGCGATCTGGGCGTGTCCATGATGTCGGGGGCGCAGGCAGCGCGACCCGTCACCGATCTGGCCAGCCACATACCGCTGATGGAAGCCTTCCACCGCCGCTACATGGTGTCGAACAAGGTGTTGCGCCTGTGGGTCCGCATGGTGCGCCAGCTCAAGATCTCCATGCTGGTGCCGCAGCACGGCGCCCCCATCCAGGGTCCACAGGCCATCGCTGATTTCCTCGACTGGATCGAAAACCTGATGTGCGGCGTGGACCTGTTCGACGACCGCTCCTACCAGTTGCCCAGCGCGGCCATCGACCCAGTGATTCGCCCGGTGCGTGCCGCACCACAGATGGCGTATTCCTAATAAAAAATGGCTCTAGCGCTTATCCAATAAGCGCAAAGCGCTATCAATAATATAGCAATCAGTGCGCACTGACGGCGTGCCGTTGCGCCGCCTCGATGCGGCGGCGGCGCCACTGGTGCCATACGCGCCAGCCCAGCAGCATCGCGAGGAGGACGCCATAAACCAGCACCTCGGCAAAGTCGTTCTTGCCAGCGCGCATCCAGTAGAAGTGCAGCACCGCGAGGATCGCCACGGCGTACACCGCGCGGTGCAAGGCACGCCAGCGTTTGCCACCCAACCCGCGGATCGCCCGATCAAACGAGGTCGCGGCCAACACGGCCAGCAGCAGGAATGCCAGCACCCCCACCAGGATGAAGGGCCGCTTGGCAATGTCCCGCAGGGTCTCGCCGCCGTCGAAGCCCATGTCGAACCAGGCATAGGCCAGCAGGTGCAGCAGCGCATAGAAGAATACGAACAGCCCAAGCATGCGCCGGAACCGGGCCAGCGCGGACCAGCCCGTCCACACCCGCAGCGGCGTGACGGCCAGTACCAGGCACAGCATGCGCAGCGTCCAATCCCCGAGCGAGCGGATCAGCGCCTGTGCAGGGTTGGCGCCCAGCAGGTTGGCCGCCGCAGCCAGCACCAGCCAGACGGTCGGCCCCGTCGCCAGGAGAAACACGACGGGCTTGGCAGCCCAGTGCAGCAAGAACCTGTTCATGGCCACAGACCGGCCGGTGCTCAGAAGAACTTGCGCAGGTCCATCCCCGAATAGAGCTGACCCACCTGCGCTTCATAACCGTTGAACATCAAGGTCTTGCGCTTCTTGGCGAACAAGCCATCCTCGCCAATGCGCCGCTCCGTGGCCTGGCTCCAGCGCGGGTGGTCCACCAACGGGTTCACGTTGGAATAGAAGCCGTACTCCTGCGGTGCAGCCTTGTTCCAGGCGGTGGCGGGCTCCTTGTCGGTGAAGCGGATCTTCACGATGCTCTTGGCGCTCTTGAATCCGTACTTCCAGGGCACCACCAGGCGCACCGGCGCGCCATTCTGGTTCGGCAGCACCTCGCCATACATGCCAAAAGCCAGCAACGTCAGCGGGTGCATGGCCTCATCCAGGCGCAGGCCCTCAACGTAAGGCCAGTCGAGCACGCGCGAACCCAGGAAAGGCATGCGCGCCTTGTCCGCCAGGGTCAAAAACTCCACATATTTCGCGCTGCCCAGCGGCTCCACGCGCCGGACCAGCTCAGACAGCGAATAGCCGACCCAGGGGATCACCATCGACCAGCCCTCCACGCACCGCAGGCGGTAGATGCGCTCTTCCTGCGCGTTGAGGCGCAGCAAATCTTCCAGTGCGTACTTGCCCGGTTTCTTCACCAGCCCCTCCACCTCCACGGCCCAGGGGTCGGTCTTGAGCGTATGGGCATTGCGTGCAGGATCGGCCTTGTCGGTGCCGAACTCGTAGAAATTGTTGTAGGTGCTGGCGTCCTGGTAGGACGTCGGCTTGTCCAGCGTGCTGGCGCCGGGCACGGCCGAAGGGGCTGCAGCCAGAGCAGCCAGCTTGCCAGGGCGCGTGGCGGCCTGCGCCAGCGCATCGCGCCCGGCCCAGGCCGCGAGCGCGGCCCCCGCGCCACCCAGGGCCAGGGTCTGCAAAACGCGGCGACGCTCCTCGTACACGGTACGGGGGGTGATTTCCGAAGGAATGGGGTGCGTGAACCCTCGGTCACGGTGCAAGCGAGACATGGCGAACTCCCAACAGCGGTGTGGACGGCATCGCAGCAGCACGATGCCCTGCATGGCTATTCGTACCGCCAGCGCTGCAGGTTACAGCGCGGGAGACCAGGGCGTTGCCCAGGGCTGTGCAAAACCCTACATCACAGGTTGCCGTAGCTGTGCAGCCCGCTGAGGAACATGTTGACGCCGAGGAAGGCGAAGGTGGTCACCACCAGCCCCACCAGCGCCCACCAGGCCGACACCGTGCCGCGCAGCCCCTTCATCAGGCGCATGTGCAGCCAGGCGGCGTAGTTGAGCCAGACGATCAGTGCCCAGGTTTCCTTCGGGTCCCAGCTCCAGTAGCCGCCCCAGGCCTCGGCGGCCCAGAGCGCGCCCAGCACCGTGGCAATGGTGAAGAAGGCAAAGCCCACGGCGATGGACTTGTACATCACGTCGTCGAGCACCTCGAAGGACGGCAGGCGCTCGCCAATGCGGCGGCGACCCGCAAGAATGGCCCCGACGATGAGCGCGGACACACCGAAATACACCATCCAGTAGCTACTGCCCGCTTCGGTGGAACCCTGGCGGAACACCAGCGGCTCGAAGCACAGCACCACGCCCAACAGCCACAGCGGTGCCAGCTTGTACCAGCGCGTCTCGCCCGCCTGTTGCTTGATGAGGTAGGCAAAAGCCACCATGGCCGACAGCGCGAAGGTGCCATAGCCGATGAAGTTGGCGGGCACATGCAGCTTCATCCACCAACTCTTGAGCGCAGGCACCAGCGGCTGGATCTCATGCGCCTCGCGCACCACGGTGTACCAGAGCAGGAAACCCACGGCCGCGCTCACCACCAGCATCACGAAGGCGCCCAGCGCGCGCGTCTGGTACTGCTCCTCGTAGTACAGGTAGAACAGCGCCGTCATCCAGCAGAACATCACGAACACCTCGTAGAGGTTGCTCACCGGAATGTGGCCCACGTCAGGGCCCAGCAGGTAGCTCTCATACCAGCGCACCATGGTGCCGATCAGCGCCATGGCCACCGCCACCCAGGCCAGCCGCGAACCCAGCAGCGACAGGGTGCTGCCCTCGCCGCGCGAGAACATGCCGATCCAGTAGAAGATCGTGCTCATGAAGAAAACCACGCTCATCCACAGGATGGCGGACTGGCTGGAGAGGAAATACTTGAGACCGAACACCGCCTCGGCGCGCTCCAGACTGCCTGCACCGTCCTGCTGGTAAAGGCCGATGGCCATCAGCGACAGCGCCGCCACCACCAGCATCAGGGTGCGCAGCGGGCGCCAGAACCAGCCCAACCAGATCGCGCCGGGGATGGAGCCCAGCAGGATGCCTTTCTCGTACACATCCATATAGGCTGCGTAGCGCTGCAGCGCGAACAGCCCGCCCGCCACCACGATGGCGGCAAACAGCCAGTCCAGCCAGTTCCTGCGGGCGAAGAATCCCTCGTTGAGGGTCACCGTGGTGGTGGTTGCGGTGTTCATGTGGAGCCTCCATGGCGGGCCGTCGGCGCGACCCCGATGAGTTTCTCGGTCAGTTGGGCGAACTCGCGGTCGCCATCCATTGTCTTGCGGTTGGTGGACAGCGCCATGGTGGCGTGCGCGCCCCCATCGTGTGGCTTGACCCAGACCCAGACGCGCCGCTCGCGGATGTAGAGCATGGCGAAGATGCCGACGATCAGCAGGGCACAGCCCAGATACACGATGTTCTTGCCCGGTGCGCGCGCCACCTCAAACACGCTGGCCTGCACCTGTGTGAAGTCCTTGAGCGCCAGCACCACGGGCGCAGGGTAGATCTGCGCATCGCTCAAGGCCACCACCATCTGCGTCATGAAGGCCAGGGTCTGCTCATTGGACTCCAGCGGCTTGAGTCCGGCCTGCTGGCGCGTGAGCTGGGCCAGTTCGTACAAGGCACCGTTGAGGATACGCACCAGCACCTCGCTGGCCCGCTCGCGTTCGGCCTCGGGGACATTCTTTTCCAGGAAGCGGGCAATCGCGGGCAAGCCGCCGATGTACTGGCCATCCTCGTCCGGGCCACCGGCGTAGAGTGCCAGTGTGCGGGACGCCGACTGCGCCAGCTGCTCCACCATTTCCTTGCGCCCACCCTCCATGGCCTGGGTCGCATAGCGCAGCACGGCCTGCTCGCGCGCGGCCGGATCCTGCAGCGCAAGGCGCATGCGCATGAAACCGTCGATACCCCCTTGCTCATCCACAGGCACACGCAGGTAGCGGAAGGTTTCTGCCTGGCTCTCGCGCACCCCCAGGAGGAACACCGGCGGATTGCCGTCGCCCATGTCCACGGGCAGCATGTAGTTGTGGTACTCCCGCGCCTGCCCTGCCGCATCACGCAGCTTGTAGCCGATGCTGGGGCCAACATTGCGCAGGTCTTTGTTTTTCGCAGTCTTGTTGGCCGCGCCCATGCGCGCACCGATGGATGCCCCCAGATCCACCTTGCGCACATCCGCGCCCGATGAGGTCTTTTCCCCGCTGTCGCTGAAATTTTCGACGTTGATGGTGCGCAGGGACACCAGCTCCAGCGCCAGCGGTTCGCCGCCCGTGTCCTTCAGCGGCTGGGCTCGGCCGCCAATCACCCCCTGCACTTCGAAACCCGAGGCCTTGGGCACCATGGGCAGGGCGCTGAGCGTGACCGAGGAGCCCCCGTCGTCGAACCCCGACTGGTAGATCTCGATGCCCTTGAAACGCGCAGGGTGATTGACCTCGATGCGTTGCTCGGTCTTCTCTCCCGTGGCCTTGTCGTGGATGACCACGTCGCTGGCGAACAGCTTGGGCATGCCCGATTCGTAGTGTTCGATGATGAACTTCTTGAGCTCCAGCGAGAACGGCAGCTCCTGCACCAGAATGCCGTCCGACTGGCTCAGGATGGCCGTGCTCGACTGCGTTCCCTCGGTCACCATCAGATTGCCCCGGAAGGTGGGGTTGGTGGCCGCCAGCCGGTGCGCGGCGGGCACGTCGGCAATCATGCCGCCACCCGCAAAGGTGGACTTGCCGTTGAACCACATCTGCGCGCGCACGACCAGGTCGCCATCGAACAGCCCCCCCAGGCAGATCAGCACGATGGCACTGTGGGCTGCGATGTAGCCAATCTTGTTGGCCGCACCGGCCTTGGCCGCCACCATCCAGCCCGTGCCGGGGCCCGCAGCGGTGTCGCGCTGCTGGAGCTTGACCTTCCAGCCCCCGCCCGCCAGCATCTGGCCGATGCGCCGCGCTTCGGTCGCAGCATCCTGCGCCAGCGTGGCCTCGGCCTTGTGGTGAAAGGCACGCAGGTTCTGTTCGCGGATGTTTTCCTTGTAGGTGCGCAGGTCCGCCAGAATCTTGGGCGTGTTGCGCACGATGCACAGCGAGGTGCTGATGACCAGGAACGCCAGGATCACCAGGAACCACCAGGCGCTGTACACCGCGTTGAGCTGCAGCGTGGAAAACAGCTGGGCCCAGAACGGACCGAACTGGTTCACATAGTTGATGGTGGGCTCATGCTGCTTGAGGACTGTGCCGATCACCGAGGCGATGCAGATCACCGTGAGCAAGGCAATGGCAAAACGCATCGAGGACAACAGTTCGATGCTGGTGCGCAGCGTCTGCGAGCCGGTACGGATGCGCACGCCTTGGGTGGTTTCAGACATGGAAGGGAGTATGCAGCGCCGAATGAAAAAAAGGGCGGGACCATCCTTGGATGGCCCCGCCCGCTTTAGTGCTTGTAGTCCAGCAATTGGTTCCCTCCGGCCCTGCGGGGCCGGGCGGGATGGGGATCAGCGCAGGCCGGCGATGTAGTCCGCCACCGCCTTGATCTCGCGGTCGTTGAGCTTGGCTGCCACGCCGGTCATCTGGAGGTTGTTCTTGCGCACGCCGTCACGGAACGCCTTGAGCTGCGTTTCGGTGTAAACCGCATGCTGACCCGCCAGGCGCGGGTACTGCGCAGGAATGCCGGCACCGTTGGGGCTGTGGCAGGCAGCGCAAGCGGCGATGTTGCGATCGGCAATGCCGCCGCGATAGATGCGCTCGCCCAGTGCAACCAGGGCCTTGTCGGTGGCTTCGCCGGGCTTGGCAGGCTTGGTGGCCAGCCAGGCGGCAATGTTCTTCATGTCCTGCTCTTCGAGCATGGAAGCAAAGCCCTGCATGACGGCGCTCTCGCGCTTGCCGCTCTTGAATTCCTGCAACTGCTTGACCAGGTATTCAGGGTGCTGTTGGGCCAGCTTGGGGTTTTCGGCCAACGGGGCATTGCCGTCTTCGGCGTGGCAGGCCACGCAGACCGTGCCAAAGCTGGCGGCACCCTTTTCCAGGTCGGGCTTGGCCTGGGCGGGCGCGGGACCAGCAGCAAAGGCGGCGGTGGCGGGCGCTGCCAGCGCGGCAGCCATGAGCAGGGGGGCTAGCAACTTCATATCGGGGGTCTTGTTAATGGTGGCGCAAAACCCCGCGATTCTACAATGCGACTCCGCCCCCACCAATTGATCCATGACACGCACCGTTTCCACGCCCCCCACCGACGCCCCCGCCACCAGCGGCGACGCCCGCTCCGCCCTGGGCTGGATGCACACGGCGCGCTTCCTCACCACGGCGGCACAACTGCACCAACTGCCCGCCGTCGATGTGCCCGAGATCGCCTTTGTGGGCCGCTCCAACGCGGGCAAGTCCACCTGCATCAACACGCTGACGCAGCAAAAGCAGCTCGCCTTCGCGTCCAAGAAGCCCGGCCGCACGCAGCACATCAACCTGTTCTCGCTCGGCCGCCAGAACCAGACGGACGCCGTGCTGGCCGACCTGCCCGGCTACGGCTACGCCGCCGTCTCGCGCTCGGACAAGGTGCGCTGGCAACAGGTGATGGTGAACTACCTCGTCAGCCGCCCCAGCCTCACCGGCATCGTGCTGCTGTGCGACCCACGCCTGGGCCTGACCGAGCTGGACGAGGCGCTGCTCGAAGTGGTGCGCCCGCGTGTCGAGGAAGGGCTGAAGTTCCTGGTGCTGTTGACCAAGGCCGACAAGCTCACGCGCGCCGAGCAGGCCAAGGCGCTGTCGATTGCGCGACTGCAAGCAGGCGGCGGCGAGGTGAAGATGTTCTCCGCGCTCAAGAAACAGGGCGTGGAAGAAACCGCACAGCTCCTGTGGCAGTGGGCCCACCCGGCACCGGCCGCCGACACCCAAGCCAGCACCGACCCCGAGGCCGACCCCGCAACCGAGGCTGGCTCCGACTGAGTCAGCGCATCGGCAGGCGCAGCGGTTTGCAATGAAACTGGCCGCCAGCGCTTACAAATAAAGCGCTAGCAGCTATTATTTTTATAGCATCATGAGCGCTCATATCGACATCACCCTGCCCCACGGCACCCGCCTGCACTGCCACACGGCTGGTGAGCGCGGCCGGCCCGTGCTGCTGTTCCTGCACGGCTTTCCCGAAGGTGCCTTCATCTGGGACGGCCTGCTCGATCATTTCGCCCAACCCGCGCACGGCGGCTACCGCTGCGTGGCGCCCTACCTGCGGGGCTTTGGCGCATCCAGCAGCCCGACGGACGTGGCGGCCTACCGCCCCAAGTTTCTGGTGCAGGACCTGGCCGCCCTGATTGCCGCCGAATGCGGCGAAGGCGCGCCCCTGGAATGCCTGGTGGCGCACGACTGGGGCGGCGCCTTGGCCTGGAACCTGGCCAACCAGCACCCGCAGCTGCTGCGCCGCCTGGCCATCGTCAACTCCCCCCATCCCGGCGCCTTTGTGCGCGAGCTGCAACACAACGCCGCACAACAGGCTGCCAGCCAGTACATGCACTTCCTGTGCCGCCCGGATGCCGAGGCGCTGCTGGCCGAGAACGATTTCCGCCGCCTGTTCGCCTTTTTCAACGCCCCGGACGGCACGCCGCCTCCCTGGCTGACCGAGGCAGTGCGCCAGCAGTACCGCGCCCTGTGGCAGCAGGGCTTGACGGGCGCCTGCAACTACTACCGCGCCAGCCCGCTGCGCCCGCCGCGCGAGGGCGACCCTGGCGCTGCCGCGGTGAGCCTGCCCGAGTCCATGCTTGAGGTGGCGGTCCCTACGCTGGTGCTGTGGGGCATGGACGATCCTGCGCTGTTGCCTGGCCTGTTGGACGGCCTGCCGGGCTGGGTGCCAAAGCTGCAATTGCAGCAGGTGGCAGGAGCGTCGCACTGGCTGGTGCACGAGCAGCCTGAGCGCCTAGTGCGGGCGCTGGGTGATTTCTTGCTGGCCAGTTGATGTTCTGGCTTTTGATTGGTAGGCACTGGGGCTGAGACGGCTGGTTTTTTGAAGTTGGCTGGCCGGGTCTCGCCCCGGCGGGCGACTCACTTTCTTTCGCTTCGCCGAAAGAAAGTAAGCAAAGAAAGGGCGACCCTGCTGCCCGTGACCCCCACGCTGCGCGCGGGGGCAGCCTGCGATGCTCGTTCGCGGGGCGTGCTGCGGAACTCACTGCGCTGCTACGCAGCTTCGTTCGGACAACCGCAGCAAGTCAGGCCTCGAAGGCGTGTGTCCTGCGGCACACGCCCGCCCCACGCCCTGCGCTTCTCGGCACGGGCAGAAGGGCTTGGCAGGTTCCGTGCCATCGCTGCGCTTGGCCTGGCATGCGCAGCGCGCAGCGCCTGCGTTCTTCGGGGCCGAGCGCAGCGATGGCCCGTGTTCTTTTCAACCCCTTCTGGCTGCGCCTGCGGCGGGGCGTTTGCGGGGTGGGCATGCGCGTCGAAGCGCGCATGCTTTGTGAACTGACTCGCCGCATTTGTCCGAACGGAGCGCCGCAGGCGCGCAGTGAGTTATGCGGCGCACCCCGCAAGCGCCCCAACGCAGGTTTGCCCCTGTAGCGTAGCGCGGGGGTCGCAGACTGTGGGTCGCCTTTCTTTTGGGTACTTTTCTTTGGCGAAGCAAAGAAAAGTACCTCGCCCGCCGGGACGAGACCCGGCCAGCCGCCCTCAGCAAAGCCAAAACCACAGCAGAAACTATCAAAACAATAGCTACCAGCGCTTACCCAATAAGCGCCAGAAGCCAATATCACCGATAAACCGAAGGCTCCCCCTCCGGCCGCGACTTGAACCGCTTGTGCACCCAGTAGTACTGCCCCGGCATGGTGAGAATGGCGGACTCCAGCTCTCGGTTCATGCGCGCGGTATCGGCTTCCACGTCCTCGGTGGGGAAATCCGCCCAGGCGGGGGTGAGCTCGGCGACGTAGCCCGTGGGCGTCATGCGCGTGTACATGCCCAGCACCTTGGCCCGCCCCAACCGGGCAAAGCGCGAGAGCGAGGTCACGGTGGCCGTGGGCACACCAAAAAATGGCACAAAAACAGACTCGCCCCGGCCAAAATCCATGTCCGACAGCAGGTACAGCAGCCCCCCCTTGCGCAGATTCGAGATGATGGGCTTGACCCCCTGGCTGCGGTTGAGCATGCGCACATCGCCAAAACGCTGGCGCCCCGCCATGAACCAGGCGTCCACATCCGGGTCCGGATGGGTGGAAAAAATCGAGGTGAACGCGCGCGAAGTGCGCAGCGGCAACGCCAGACCGCCTGCGTCCATGCCATAGAAATGCGGCGCAAAGATGATGGTGGGCGTGTCGCCATCCAGTTCGTGCAGCGCGCCCGTCAGTTGCACCCGCTGCTCGACCACGCTGCGCGGAGCCGCCCACAGCCAGCTGCGGTCCAGCCAGGTCTGGCAGAACACCACAAAGGTCTCACGCGCCCACACCTTGCGCTGCGCCAGCGTGGCCTGCGGAAAGCACAGCTCCAGGTTGCGCAGCGCCACACGCCTGCGCGGGGCGGCCAGCACAAACAGCACCCGACCAAGGGCCCAACCCAGGCCGCGCAACACGGGCAGCGGCAGGCGTGCCAGCACCTGCTGCATGAACCAGACACCCAGGCGCGCGCTCATGGCGAAACCTCCGTGCTGCGCACTGCGGTGCGAGCTTGCTTGGGAACGGCCCGGCGCGCGCTCATGGCGAAACCTCCGTGCTGCGCACTGCGGTGCGAGCTTGCTTGGGAACGGCCCGGCGCGCGCTCATGGCGAAACCTCCGTGCTGCGCACTGCGGTGCGAGCTTGCTTGGGAACGGCCCGGCGCGCGCTCATGGCGAAACCTCCGTGCTGCGCACTGCGGTGCGAGCTTGCTTGGGAACGGCCCGGCGCGCGCTCATGGCGAAACCTCCGTGCTGCGCACTGCGGTGCGAGCTTGCTTGGGAACGGCCCGGCGCGCGCTCATGCCTCCCCCCCGGTCCGAAGCAGGGGGCGCGGCTGCTTGTAGCGCGCATAGCCCCACAGGTACTGCTGTGGGCACTGGCGAATGGTCTGTTCCATGGCCTGGTTGATTTGTTGCACGGCCAGCTCCAGCACGTCGGACAGGGGCGTGGCCAGTTCCTCCAGGTAGAGGTGGTAGCCCCGGCCCCAGGGCTCACGCTCGCAGCGCGCCAGCACCACGGCAGCGCCGGTCTGCTGCGCCAGGCGTGCGGCCAGCGTCATGGTGTAGGCGGCACGCCCGAAGAACGGTACCCACAGACCCTGCCCATCGGGCGGCACCTGATCGGGCAACAGCCCCACGGCCTCCCCCCGGCGCAAGGCCTTGATCATCTGGCGCACGCCCATCAGCTCGGTGGGTACCGCCTGCACGCCGGGGCGGTTGCGCGCGGTGCGCATCACCTCGGCAAGCCAGCGCTGACGGGCCGGGCGGTACAGGATGGTGATGGGGCCGTGCGCAGCGCTCCAGCGCTGGGCTGCGGCCTGCACCGACAACTCGAAGCACCCCAGGTGCGGCGTGAGGAACACGATGCCCTTGCCCGCAGCCCAGGCGCGCTCCACGCATTCGGCGTTCTCAAAACGGCATGCCGGCAGCGCACCCAACCAAAGCCGGGGCAACTCAGCCGCCATGCGCCCGGCATGGCCCACGGCCGCGCGCACCTGCGCAAAGCGGTAACCCGCCAATTGCGCATTGGCCAGAAAGCGCCGCCGGTAGGTCGGCGATGCACAGAACGCCACCCAGCCCAGTGCAGCGCCCAGGCCATGGAGCAGCCACAGAGGCCACAGGGACAAAAATCGGAAGAGGAAAGACATTAAAATGGAATGACAGTCGCTGAGTTAACCGAGCAACTTGCAGGGCGACGATAAACAAATCTGCTAAAGCGTTCGCCAAGGCTCCAGCGGCCAGGGCAACGCCCAAGACAACGCAACACTGGAGTTTATTCAAATGGCGAACGACTTCCTCTTTACTTCGGAATCCGTTTCTGAAGGTCACCCCGACAAGGTGGCCGATCAGATCTCGGACGCCATTCTCGACGCGATTTTCACCCAGGACCCCCGCTCCCGCGTTGCTGCCGAAACGCTGTGCAACACCGGCCTCGTGGTGCTGGCCGGTGAAATCACCACCAATGCCCATGTGGACTACATCCAGGTGGCGCGCGACACCATCAAGCGCATCGGCTACGACAACACCGAGTACGGCATCGACTACAAGGGCTGCGCCGTGCTCGTGGCTTACGACAAGCAGAGCAACGACATCGCCCAGGGCGTGGACCATGCCAGCGACGACCACCTCAACACCGGCGCCGGCGACCAGGGCCTGATGTTCGGCTACGCCTGCGACGAAACGCCCGAGCTGATGCCCGCGCCCATCTACTACGCGCACCGCCTCGTCGAGCGCCAGGCCCAGCTGCGCAAGGACGGCCGCATGCCCTTCCTGCGCCCCGACGCCAAGAGCCAGGTGACCATGCGCTACGTGGACGGCAAGCCCCACAGCATCGACACCGTGGTGCTCTCCAGCCAGCACAGCCCCGAGATGAGCGACGGCACGCACATGAAGCCCGCCTTCATCGAGGCCGTGATCGAAGACATCATCAAGCCCGTGCTGCCCAAGGACTGGATCACGGCCGACACCAAGTACCTCATCAACCCCACGGGGCGCTTCGTCATCGGCGGCCCGCAGGGCGACTGTGGCCTCACCGGCCGCAAGATCATCGTGGACACCTACGGCGGCGCCTGCCCGCACGGCGGCGGCGCGTTCTCGGGCAAGGACCCGACCAAGGTGGACCGCAGCGCCGCGTACGCTGCGCGCTACGTGGCCAAGAACATCGTGGCCGCCGGCCTGGCGCGCCAGTGCCAGATCCAGGTGGCCTATGCCATCGGCGTGGCCCGGCCCATGAACGTGACGGTCTATACCGAAGGCACGGGCGTGATCCCCGACCACGAAATCGCCAAGCTGGTGCAGGAGCACTTCGACCTGCGCCCCAAGGGCATCATCCAGATGCTGGACCTGCTGCGCCCCATCTACAGCAAGACCGCCGCCTACGGCCACTTCGGCCGCGAGGAGCCCGAGTTCACCTGGGAGCGCACCGACAAGGCAGCCGCGCTGCGTGCAGCGGCCGGGCTGTAAAGCCCGGCAACCCGCGTCAGCGGGTTCGGCAGCCTTTGCGGCGCAGGCTCATTTCGCGCAGCGAAGCGAAGGCCCGCAGGGCCGGGCCGGAGCCACAAAGCCCAAGCGCCGCGCGCAGCAGCCGGGCCGTGAAGACAGCCGCACCCGGTAAAGTAGCTGAACATGCACGACACCGCCATCCTCATCGGGCGCTTCCAGCCCGTGCACGCCGGGCACCTGGCACTGCTGCAGCATGGCCTGGCGCAGGCCCGGGAAGTCATCATCGTCCTGGGCTCGGCCTTTGCGGCACGCTCGCCGAAAAACCCGTTCACCTGGCAGGAGCGCGCCGCCATGCTGCGCGACGCCTTGCCGGCAGCCGACCGCGAGCGTCTGCGCTTTCTGCCGGTGCGTGACCGCTACGACGAGCCCGCCTGGGTGCAGGATGTGCGCCTGGGTATGGCCCGGATGCTGCCCACGCCATCGGAACAGCGGGTGGCGCTGGTGGGCCATTTCAAGGATGCCAGCAGCAACTACCTGCGCCGCTTTCCGGGGTGGACACTGCTGGATCTGCCGCGCCAGGGCAGCATGGACGCCACCGCCATCCGCGATGCGTACTGGGCTGCCACCCCTGGCACGGTGAGCGCGGCGCTGGCCCCTCTGGCCCAGGACATGCCGCCCAGCACCCTGCGCTTCCTGCACGACTTTGCGACACTGCCCGCCTACGCCGCCCTGCAAGAGGAATGGCGCGTATTGCGCGACTACCGTGCCTCCTGGGCGCAAGCGCCCTACCCTCCGGTGTTTGTCACGGTCGATGCCGTGCTGCGCTGCCAGAACCATGTGCTGCTGGTGCGCCGCGGCCAGGCGCCCGGCAAGGGCCTGTGGGCTGCGCCCGGCGGCTTTCTGGAACCCCGCGACACACTGTGGCAATCCTGCCTGCGGGAACTTTCGGAAGAAACCGCCTGCCCTCTGGACGAGGCCACGCTGCGCGCCGCCCTGCGCGCGGTCAAGGTGTTTGACCACCCGGACCGCAGCCAGCGCGGCCGCACCATCACCCACGGGCACTATTTCGACCTGGGCAACATCCCGCTCCCGCCGGTGGTGGGCGGCGACGACGCTCAGCAGGCGCTCTGGGTGCCGCTGGATCAACTGGCAGCCATGGAAGACCAGTTGTTTGAAGACCACTTCCACCTGCTGGACAGTTTTCTGGGGCTGACCACTCCCGCCTGACACGGCCCTACCGGAAATCCCTGCTCTGCGTGGCCAACCGACCCAGCAGCGGCGACAAATCCCACAGCCGATGCGCGATGAGGTTGCACACCGCCCCCTCACGCTGCCAGCGCCCCTGCACCAGCAGCAGGCGAGCGCCCAGCAACGCCTGGCGCTGGGCCTCCTTCACGTGCCGCCAGACGATGATCTGCGTGCTGCCGTGCTCGTCTTCGAGCGAAACGAAGACCGTGCCCTTGGCCGTGGGGGGCTGCTGGCGCAGCGTCACCATGCCGACGGTGCGCACCCAGCGCCCATCGCGCACATGCTGCAGTTGTGCCGAGGTTCGGGCCCGGTAACGCTCCAACTGCGGTCGCAGCAAGGCCAGGGGGTGGCTGCGCAGCGTCAGGCCCACCGAGGCGAAGTCCCACAGCACCTCCTCGCCCTCGGGCGCGGCGGGCAGCGCCAGAAACGCCTCGTCCACCGGCGCGTGCTGCAGCAGCGCGGGCGGGGCGTGCAGGGCCGCGGCCTCCCACACCTGCTGGCGGCGGTGGCCCGCAAGCAGCGTCAGTGCGCCCGCCGCGGCCAGCAGCCGCATCTCGTGCTGCTCCAACCGTGCACGGCGCGCCAGCGCCTCGGTGCTATCGAAGGGCGCCACGGCACGCTCGGCCACGATGCGCGCAGCGCTGGCCGCGGGCAGGCCCTGCACGAGGTGCAGGCCCAGGCGCACGGCGGGTGTGTTGTGCAGATCCTCCAGCGTGGATTCCACAGCGCTGTGCACCACATCCACCGGCCGCACTTCCACGCCGTGGCGGCGCGCGTCCTGCACGAGCTGGCTGGGCGTGTAAAAGCCCATGGGCTGGCTGTTGAGCAGCGCCACGAGGAAGGCCGCCGGCTCGTGCCGCTTGATCCAGGCCGAGGCATAGACCAGCAGCGCGAAGCTGGCCGCGTGGCTCTCCGGGAAACCATATTCCGAAAACCCCTTGATCTGCTCGAAGATGGCTTCGGCGAACTCCTGCGCATAGCCGCGCTCGGTCATGCCGCCCACGAGCCGGTGGTAATACTTCTCCAGCCCACCCTTGCGCTTCCAGGCCGCCATGGCGCGGCGCAGGCCGTCGGCCTCGCCGGGCGTGAAGCCCGCCGCGAGCATGGCGATCTGCATCACCTGTTCCTGGAACACCGGCACGCCCAGCGTGCGGCCCAGCGCGGTGCGCAACGCCTCGCTGGGGTAGGTGACCGGTTCCTTGCCCTGGCGCCGGTTCAGGTAAGGGTGCACCATGCCACCCTGGATGGGCCCCGGCCGCACGATGGCGACCTCGATCACCAGGTCGTAAAAGCAGCGGGGGCGCAGGCGCGGCAGCATGCCCATCTGGGCCCGGCTCTCGATCTGGAACACACCAATGGTGTCGGCCTGGCAGACCATGTCGTAGGTGGCGCTGTCTTCGGCCGGGATGTCCTGCATGCGGAACACCTGCCCGCGCCGCAGGCCGATCAGGTCGAGTGCGCGCCGGATCGCCGACAGCATGCCCAGGGCCAGCACATCGACCTTGAGCAAGCCAGCGGCGTCCAGGTCGTCCTTGTCCCACTCGATCACCGTGCGGTGGGGCATGGAGGCGTTTTCCACCGGCACCATGCGGCACAGCGGCCCCTGGGTGAGCACAAAGCCGCCCGTGTGCTGCGACAGGTGGCGCGGAAACCCCAGCAACTGCTGCGTGAGCGTGATGAGCTGGCGCACGGCCAGATCGTCCGCCGGGATACCCAGCTCCGCGAAACGCTCAGGCCGCACACCCGCGCCGTCAAACCACTTCTGGCCCTTGGCGATGGCATCTACCGTGGCCAGATCAAAGCCCAGGGCCTTGCCTACATCGCGGATGGCGGACTTGGGCCGGTAGCTGATGACCGCAGCCGTGAGTGCGGCGCGGTCGCGCCCGTACTTTTGGTACAGGTACTGGATCACTTCCTCGCGGCGCTCGTGCTCGAAGTCGATGTCGATGTCCGGGGGCTCGTTGCGCTCCTTGGAGATGAAACGCTCGAACAGCACCGACATGCGCGCCGGGTCCACCTCGGTCACGCCCAGGCAGTAGCAGACCACGCTGTTGGCGGCCGAGCCGCGCCCCTGGCACAGAATGTTCTGGGAACGTGCAAAGGCCACGATGTCGTACACCGTGAGGAAGTAGTGCTCGTAGCGCAGCTCGCAGATCAGGGCCAGCTCGTGCTCGATCAGTGCCTGCACCGGGGCGGCAATGCCCTGCGGCCAGCGGCGCCCCGCGCCCTGGTAGGTCATTTGGCGCAGGTAGCTGGCGGCCGTGTGGCCGCGCGGCACCACCTCGTCCGGGTACTGGTACTTCAGCGCGTCCAGGCTGAAATGACAGCGCTGCGCCACACGCAAGGTCTCGGCCAGCAGCTCGGCGGGAAAGGTGTGCGCCAGGCGCAGCCGGGTGCGCAGGTGCTGCTCGGCGCTGCGCTGCAGGGCATGGCCGCATTCGGTCAGCGGCTTGCCGATGCGCGTGGCCGTGAGCACGTCCTGCAGCGGCTTGCGCGAGCGCACATGCATGTACACATCGCCCACCGCCACCAGAGGCAGCGCCGTCAGCTCCGACAGGGCCCGCAGGCGGTGCAGCCAGAGCTCATCATCCAGGCGCCGCAGCTGCTCCACCCCGACCCAGCACCGGCCTGTGAACTGCCCCAGCGCCCAGCGCCCCAGGGCCAGCAGCTGCGTGTCGTTGGAATGGCGTTCAGGGCACAGCAGCACCAGACAGTCGGCCAGTGCCACACCCGTGAGATCGGCCTGCGCGAGGTGGTAGGCGCCTTTCTCCGACGCGCGCCGCAACCGGGTGATGAAGGCGCACAGGTTGCCGTAGCCCTGCAGGTTCTGCGCCAGCACGACCAACACGCAAGGCGCACCGTCCGCAGCGCGGGGCTGCACCCGAAACTGCGCTCCCAGCAGCAGATGCAGGCCCACGGCCTTTGCCGCCACATGGGCGCGCACGGCCCCGGCCAGACTGCACTCGTCGGTCAGGGCCAGTGCCCGGTAGCCCAGCGCGTGGGCGCGCTCCACCAGCTCGTGCGGATGGCTCGCGCCACGCAGGAAGGTGAAGTTCGAGATGCAGCGCAGTTCCGCATAGTCCGGCAGTGATCGGGAGGGGGTGTTCATTGCCGAAGCCTCAGCCAAAGTACCCATGCAGGAACCACGCCGCCTGGTCCCCCGCCAGTCGCTGCTGAAACACCCACAGCAAGCCCGCATGGGGGCTGCGGGCAAGCCAGTAGTCACGCTGCACGTTGAGCGCCTGGGCATCGCTCCCCTGGCAGCTGCGGTGCCACCAACCACCCTCCACACGGTCAGGCCCCAACAGCAGTTGCAGCGGCCCCTGGTAATGCGGCCGGTGCTGGCGCTCCTCCAGACGCAGCGGCACCTCCAGCAACCAGGGGGGCAGCGGCATGCCGGAACCTGCGGTGGCCTGGCGCGGGCGGTGTGCCAGATCGCTGTGCCAATGCTGCATCCACTCAGGCCGGTGGTCCGCGCAGAGCACAGGCAAACACACGGCCTGCGGGCCCAGGCGGGCCTGGATGCGTTCAAGCGCCGCGTGGATGCCCTCCCCCTGGCGCTGGGGATCGGGCAACAGCGTGTGGTTGGTTCCAGCCCAGGGCTCCACCGTGTCGGCAGACAGTTCCAGTTCACCCACCGGCGCGGCCAGCACGACCTGGGCCAGATGCTCGGCCAGCAGACGCATGCAATGCTCCACGCTTTGCGTGGGCTGGGAGGTATGCACTGTGAGCGCTCCCCCATCGCCAGCCGACCGGGCGCGCATGGCATCGTGGTGCCAGTGCAGGGTGAAGGCCCGCACGCCGCAATGGCGCGCGGCCAGCCAACCCGCCATCTGCACCAGCAGGCGCCTGGCGCCAAACAGCAGGGCAGGCGCATGCTCCACCCGCGCCATCAGTTCCAGCCGGGCCTGAAAGGTCGGTGGCAGGGTGATCCAGTCGTACGCCTCGGGCCGCAGGCCGTAGGCTTGGTCCAACGCAGCCAGCAAGGGAGCACCAAACCGGCGCACCAGCCCGCCACGCGGCAGGCGGCGCACCTGCCCCAGCGTGCGGCAGCCCACGCGTGCCAGTGTGGCCTGGTGCTGGCCCACAGCGGTCATGGCCTGCAATGGCAGGGCGTCGAGCCGCGACGCTAGCCCCCCCTCAGGCACCCGCCCACCGCCATGGCGCACCAGGGCCAGCGCCGCCAGGCCCGTAGGCGCCCAGGCCACGCAGGCACCCAGTTCGGCAGCGCCATGCTGCATGCACTGGCACAGCCGCTCCAACCCGCCAAACAGGCGTGCAGACGCAGACACTTCGGCCAGCACCGCGCCCTCCTGCAGGGCCACCCGGGGGGTGAACTGCAAGGCCCAGATGCCCAGCGCCATGGGGTCAATGGGCCAGGAGCCTGTGGGTTGTGGCAGGGGCAGCAATGCGACCCAGTGCGCGGACATCGGACAACTCCTTGGCCAGCGGCGCCTGTACCGTGGCAGCGGCAGACCCCAGGCGCGGCGGCAACATGTGCTGCAGATTGCCGGGAATGGCCTCCAAACGCAGCACGCCCTCGAACGCACTGCCCCGGCGCTTGGGAATGTGCACCTGCAGCACCCAATCCGGCCCCAAAGTCACCCCCACGCGCAACGGTGCAGGCGAGGCCTGCTGCAACGCACCTTCAGGACGGCACAGGAACACCGGCGCATCGCAGGACTGTGCGTGGATCTGCAAACGGCGGATCTGCTCGGGCCGCGCCTGCGGGAGCCAGGCGAGTACGGCACCCACGGGCCCTGCCTGGAGGATTTGTTCGGTGGCCCAGAGCCGCTCCAAAGGCGCAACGGCCCGCACCCACACCAGCTGCGCAGGCGGCACGCCCAGTTGCGCTAGCCCCCCGGCGTGCGGCGGCTGGGACGGCGCCACCAGGTAAATGCGGCCACCCTCTTGCAGCAAGGCAGGCAGCGCGGGCCCCAACAGGCGCCATTCGCACCGCAGTGCCTGCGGCAGCAGCAGCTCCGTCACGGCTTGCGTGGGCCACCCGCCACCGGGCAACTGCGCATCCAATGCGCCAAACCCGGTGGGAACAGTGCGCGCCACCGCTCCCATCATGTCCACCCCGCGCCAGACAGCCGCAGCTACGGGGCCGGGAAGGGCTCCGGGGTCAAAGGCATGGACAGCTCCAAGGGTGGTAAAGGACATGGACAGGCATCAGCAAAAACAACTGTATGAATATACAGTTTTTATGCTGAACCACCAAACCCTCAATCCACCAGCGACACGGCCGCCAAGCCACGGCAATGGCAAGGCGGCCAGGCAAAGGGGGCGCTGGGATAAAAATGTGCTTTCGTCGGCCCGAGAGGCCGACGAACCAGGGCCCCGGCCTTGGCGTCGTCCCGCGCCTAGATTGGCGCGGTTTTCACCGTGTTCGCACTGGCAAAAATAGTGTGAACAGGCCCTAGCGCTTGCAGCGCGCGATGAAGTTTTCTTCGAACCGGCGCAGATCGGCCTTTTCGCCTTCGCTCAGGTCGGTACGCGCCTGCTTGGCGTGCAGAATGCGGCGCGACTCGGCGCATTGCTGCAAAAAGCGTTCTTCACGCTCACGCGAGGCCTGGTCAGCCAGGCGGGCCGCTTTTTCTTCCTCGCGCTGCTCTTTCTTGCGTGTATAGCTATCTGTCGAGAGCTTGGAATAGGCTGCTTCTTCCTCCTCACGACACTCTCGCCTGTATTCCTTGCGCAGATCTTCGATGGCGTCGTACTTCAGCCCTCGGCTGCTGGCCGTGCGCATCGCTTGGTGAAGGGATCGGCAGCGACCGCTCATGTACTGGTGGTGCTCAGGCTCATCGCCGGAGGAGCGGGAAGACGGTCGATAGCTGCTGGAAGACGACGAAGAGTAGCCCGACGAGCGCGCAGGCCCACCCACTACCGCCGTGGTGCGCATGTCCGACGGACAGGGGCGCGAGAGCACATAGTTGTTGCCATTGGAATCCCGGCAGTGGTAGCTCATCTGGGCACTGGCGGCGCCTGCCCACAAACTGCCACCCACCAAAGCCATGCAGACCCAAACCGATTTCATGGTGTGCCCTCAACGCAAAAAAACGAAATGTTACCGTGTGCCAACACCTGCCAGCCCCAAACGGCGGCAAATTTCGAGCACCGCCGTACTTTGGTTCATCGTATAGAAATGCAGGCCCGGCGCCCCTGCCGCCAGCAGTTGTTCGCACAGGTGGGTGACCACATCCAGGCCGAAAGCACGGATGCCCGCCACATCATCCCCCAACCCCTGCAGGCGCAGGCGAATCCAGCGCGGCACTTCGGCGCCGCAGCTGTCGGCAAAGCGCAGCAGGCCGCTGGCGTTGGTGATGGGCATGATGCCCGGCACCACCGGCACGTCAGCGCCCAGCCTGCGCGCCTCGTCCACAAAGCGGAAATAGGCATCGGCGTTGAAGAAGAACTGCGTGATCGCCGAGTTGGCACCCGCCTTGACCTTGGCCGCATAGGCCTGCAGGTCGGCCTCGGGTGAGCGTGCCTGCGGGTGCATCTCTGGGTAGGCGGCCACCTCCAGGTGGAAGTGATCCCCCGTCTCGGCGCGGACGAAGGCCACCAGATCGGCGGCATAGCGGAATTCGCCCATGCTGCCGTAGCCGCTGGGCAGGTCACCGCGCAGTGCCACCAGCCGACGCACGCCCATGGACTGGAACAGCGCCAGCTTCTCGCGCACCGAATCGCGCGACGCACCGACGCAGGTGAAATGCGAAGCCCCTTGCTGCCCCTCGTCCAGAATGGCCTGCACGGCCTGCAAGGTGCCGTCCTGCGTAGAGCCCCCCGCGCCGTAGGTCACCGAGCAGAACTGGGGCTGCAGGGCGTAGAGCTGCTGGCGCACGGCGCGCAGCTTCTCGATGCCCTCGGGCGTCTTGGGTGGGAAAAATTCGAAACTGACCGGCACGGCGGCCGGCACGACGGCCGGCGCGGCGTTGGCTGCGTTCATGCAGACCTCCTCGCATAGACAAAAAATTCCTGGTTGCCGTCACCGCCGCTGATGGGGCTGTCCATCCACGCACTCACCTCCAGCCCCAGGCTGGCGCAGCAGTCGCGGATGCGCTGCTCGACCACGGGGTAGAGCGCGGCATCGCGCACGATGCCGCCCTTGCCCACCTGGCCGGGCTGCAGTTCGAACTGCGGCTTGACCAGCATCAGCAGGTGGCCGCCCGGCGCCAGCAGCGGTACCAGGGCAGGCAGCACCAGCGTGAGCGAGATGAAGGACAGGTCACCCGTGACCAACTCGAACACCGGCGCGGTGCTTTCGCCCACCCAGGCCTGGAGGCGGCGGCGGGCGCCCGCAGCGGCGGGCGGCGCGGCGTCTTCGCGCTCGCGCGCCAGGTCGGCCTCCACGTCGTCGTCGCTCACATCGTCGCTGTCGTCGTAGTCGGTCACCTCGCCGTCACCGCTCATCCAACGGTACGGGCTTTCGGGCTCGGCATCGTCCT
The DNA here is from genome assembly GCF_022760965.1 of Simplicispira sedimenti. Taxonomy (NCBI): domain Bacteria; kingdom Pseudomonadati; phylum Pseudomonadota; class Betaproteobacteria; order Burkholderiales; family Comamonadaceae; genus Simplicispira; species Simplicispira sedimenti. Next base: position 65,000 of record NZ_JAKVIJ010000009.1, on the reverse strand, counting down.
CCACAGCCGCAGGGGCCGGTTCGGACCAGGTGTCCTCCCAGGCCGCCTGCAGCGCCTCGGGCGTCAGCGCACGGGCGTTGATGCCTTCGAGGCAGACCACGCGCGGGTCCTGGCGCAACTGCGCGTGCAACTGGCCGTGGCCCACGTCCACGCCCACCACGCGGCGCGCCCCACGCTCCAGCAGGCAGTGCGTGAAGCCGCCGGTGGACTGGCCCACGTCCAGGCACTGCAGTCCCTGCACCGCCAGGCCCAGAGATTCGAGCGCACCATCGAGCTTGAGGCCACCGCGCGAGACAAAGCGCGCCTCGGCCGCGTCCTGCAGTTGCAGTTCGGCCTGGGCCGGGATCTCTTCGCCGTTCTTGGCCACCCGGCTCCAAGGGCCGTGTGCGCCCAGGCGCCATTGCACCCCGCTGGCAATCAGCCGCTGGGCCTGCGAGCGGGTGCTGGCCAGCCCTTTTTCCACCAGAAGAACATCGGCACGCTGGGTTTTCATAAGCAAAAAATGGCTTTAACGCCCTGATTACGGGCGCTGACAGCTATCAATTCAATAGCAAATAAATCAATAACGGTAGGTATCGGGCTTGTAGGGCCCTTGCTTGGGCACGCCGATGTAGGCGGCCTGCTCGTCCGTCAGCTCGGTCAGCATCGCACCCACCTTCTTCAGGTGCAGACGCGCCACCTTTTCGTCCAGGTGCTTAGGCAGCACATAGACCTTGCCGTTCTCGTAGTAGTCGCTGTGGGTGAACAGCTCGATCTGCGCGATGGTCTGGTTGGCGAACGAGTTGGACATCACGAAGCTCGGGTGGCCCGTGCCGCAGCCCAGGTTCACCAGGCGGCCCTTGGCCAGCAGGATGATGCGCTTGCCGTCCGGGAAGATCACATGGTCCACCTGCGGCTTGATCTCTTCCCACTGGCAGTGCTCTTCGAGCTTGGCGACCTGGATCTCGTTGTCGAAGTGGCCGATGTTGCAGACGATGGACTGGTCCTTCATCGCCTTCATGTGCTCGAAGGTAATGACGTCGCGGTTGCCCGTGGTGGTCACGAAGATGTCGGCTAGTGGCGCGGCGTATTCCATGGTCACGACCTTGAAGCCTTCCATCGCGGCCTGCAGGGCGTTGATGGGGTCAATCTCGGTCACCCAGACCTGTGCCGACAGCGCGCGCAGCGCCTGGGCCGAGCCCTTGCCCACGTCGCCGTAACCGGCCACCACGGCCACCTTGCCGGCAATCATCACGTCGGTGGCGCGCTTGATACCGTCCACCAGCGACTCGCGGCAGCCGTACAGGTTGTCGAACTTGCTCTTGGTGACCGAGTCGTTCACGTTGATGGCGCGGAACATCAGCGTGCCCTTGGCCGACATTTCCTTGAGGCGGTGCACGCCCGTGGTGGTCTCTTCGGTCACGCCGATGATCTGGGCGCTCTTGCGGCTGTACCAGGTGCTGTCCTCGGCCAGCTTGGCCTGGATGGCGGCGAACAGGATGCGCTCTTCCTCGCTGCCGGGGTGGGCCAGCACGGAGGCGTCCTTTTCAGCGCGCTTGCCCAGGTGCATCAGCAGCGTGGCGTCACCGCCGTCGTCCAGGATCATGTTCGGGCCTTCGCCTTCGCTGCCCTTGGGGCCGAAATCGAAGATGCGGTGGGTGTAGTCCCAGTAGTCCACCAGGGTCTCGCCCTTGATGGCAAACACCGGCGTGCCGGTGGCGGCAATCGCGGCGGCGGCGTGGTCCTGGGTGGAGAAGATGTTGCACGAGGCCCAGCGCACGTCGGCGCCCAGGGCCTTGAGCGTCTCGATCAGCACGGCCGTCTGGATGGTCATGTGCAGCGAACCGGTGATGCGCGCGCCCTTCAGGGGCTGCTTGGCGGCGAATTCCTCGCGGATGGCCATCAGGCCGGGCATCTCGGTTTCGGCGATGCGGATTTCCTTGCGGCCCCAGTCGGCCAGGCCGATGTCGGCGATGGCGGAGTCGGCAGAGGGGGCGTTGACGCGTGCGTTCATGGTTTGCTCCAAAGCATGTTTGAAAAACCACTCGCCGGGGGAAGGGGAAAAGCTCACCACGCGGAAAGTGGATGAGCGTCGTTGCGAAACAGATCCGAGCCTCACGCCCCGCCAGTGCTGGGGGCGCTGCAACGCTCCTCGGATAGGCGCCGATTATAAAGGCAAAGGCCCGCAAGCGCCGCCCGCCCCACGGAGAGGCCTGACAATGCCTGCCCGGTAAAATTGTCGTTTTCGCACGCCTGCCGGGGCGTCCTGTCCCCTGCGCACTCCCTTCTGGAATTCCTTGTGTCCTACGCCCCCGAAACCCGGCGCCGCCGCACCTTTGCCATCATTTCCCACCCCGACGCGGGTAAAACGACGCTGACGGAAAAGCTGCTGCTGTTCTCGGGCGCGATCCAGATCGCCGGCGCCGTCAAGGGCCGCAAGGCCAGTCGCCATGCCACCTCGGACTGGATGGAGATCGAGAAGCAGCGCGGCATCTCGGTGGCCTCGTCGGTGATGCAGATGCAGTACCGCGACCACGTCATCAACCTGCTCGACACCCCCGGCCACAAGGACTTCTCCGAAGACACCTACCGCGTGCTCACGGCCGTGGACTCGGCCCTGATGGTGATCGACGCCGCCAACGGCGTGGAGGCGCAGACGCGCCGCCTGATCGAGGTCTGCCGCCAGCGCGACACGCCCATCATCACCTTCGTCAACAAGATGGACCGCGAGGTGCGCGACCCGCTCGACATCCTCGACGAGGTGGAGCGCGAGCTCGGCATGCCTTGCTGCCCCATGACCTGGCCCGTGGGACAGGGTAAGTCGTTCGGCGGCATCATCGACCTGCGCACGCAGAGCATGACGGTGTTCGAGCCCGGCAGCGAGAAGCGCCCGCAGGATTTCGAGGTGATCCCGCTCTCCGAGTCCGACAAGCTGCGTGCGCGCTTTGGCCAGGCCTTCGACGACGCCCTGGAGAGCATGGAGCTGGCCGTGGGCGCCTCCACCACATGGAGCCACGAGCAGTTCCTCGCGGCCAAGCTCACGCCGGTGTTCTTCGGCTCGGGCGTGAACAACTTCGGTGTCATGGAAGTGCTCAACGCCGTGGTGGACATGTCGCCCCCGCCGGGCCCGCGCATCGCCTACCAGGAAGTGAACCGCCAGCGCGAGGAAAAGACCATCCAGCCCGAGGACGAGGGTTTCTCGGGTGTGGTCTTCAAGGTGCAGGCCAACATGGACAGCAACCACCGCGACCGCATCGCCTTCGTGCGCGTGGCCTCGGGCAAGTTCACCCCCGGCATGAAGATGCGCGTGCAACGCACGGCCAAGGAGTTGCGCCCCACCAGCGTGGTCTCCTTCATGAGCCAGCGCCGCGAAGCGGTGGACGAGGCCTACGCGGGCGACATCATCGGCTTCACCACGCACGGCGGCGTGCAGCTCGGCGACACCATCACCGACGGCCCCAACCTGCAGTTCACCGGCCTGCCCTTCTTCGCACCCGAAATGTTCATGACCGTGGTGCTCAAGAACCCGTTGCGCTCCAAGCAGTTGCAGCAGGGCCTGATGGAGCTCGGCGAGGAAGGCGCCATCCAGGTCTTCAAGCCCGACGCCGGCGGCAACATGCTGCTGGGCGCCGTGGGCCAGTTGCAGTTCGAAGTGGTGCAGCACCGCCTGAAAACCGAGTACGACTGCGACGTACGCCTGGAGAGCTGCCAGTACACGGGCGCGCGCTGGATCACGGCCGACACGCCGGCCGAGCTGCGCGAGTTCGAGAATGCCTACCCCCTGCGCCTGGCGCACGACGCGGCCAACACCCTGGCCTACCTGTGCACCAGCCCCTACGACGTGCGCCTGGCGCAGGAGCGCTTTCCCAAGATCCACTTCCACCCGCTGCGCGAGCACGCCGGGCTGAGCCTGAGCAACTCGCACTGAGGGGCGAAAAACGTGCCCATGCTGCCGCTGAGCGCACTGCGCCTGCCCCCAGGCCTGGTGGGCGTGCTCACCGACATCGACGACACCCTCACCACCGAGGGCGCCATCACCCCCGATGCCCTGCAGGCCCTGGCCGATCTGAAGGCCGCAGGTCTGCGGGTGATCGCCATCACCGGCAGACCGGTGGGCTGGAGCGAGCCGTTTGCGCAGACCTGGCCGCTGGACGCCATCGTGGCCGAGAACGGGGCCGTGGCGCTGGTGCCAGTGGCTGAAGAAGATTCAGGCCCAATCAGCCCGCAGCGCCCGTATTCAGGGCGCAGGGCGCTATCAAAAATATACCAGCAGGACGCCGCCACCAGGGCGCACCACTTTGCGCGCATGCAGCAGGTGCTGGCCCAGATCGAGCGCGAGGTGCCCGGCGCACGCCGGGCCTCCGATTCGGCGGGCCGCGAAACCGACATTGCCATCGACCACAGCGAATTCACCCACCTGCCCCAGGACGCCATCGACCAGGTGGTGCGCACCATGCGCGCGGCGGGCATGAACGCCACGGTCAGCAGCATCCACATCAACGGTTGGTTTGGCGCGCACAACAAGCTGGAAGGCGCGCGCTGGATCGTGCGCGAGCGGCTGGGGCGCGACCTGGACACCGAGATCGACCGCTGGGTCTATGTGGGCGACTCGACCAACGACCAGGTGATGTTCGAGCGTTTTCCACTCAGCGTGGGCGTGGCCAACATTGCGCGCTTTGTGCCGCAACTGCACCACCTGCCGCGCCATGTGACGCAGGCCGAACGCGGCGCTGGCTTTGCCGAGTTGGCGCGGGCGCTGCTGGGCGGGCGCTGACCCCGCAAGGCGTCAAACACCCGGTTCCTTGGGCGCCATGGCGCCGCCCTGGTAGTGCTGCACCTGCCCGTCGGGCAGCGCCAGCATCACGCGGTTGCGCCCGGTCTGCTTGCCCGCGTACAGGGCGTGGTCGGCGCGCTGCAGCAGGGTTTCGAGATGATCCTCGTGGGCTTGCAGCTCGGCCACTCCGGCGGTGGCCTGCACGCGCAGTCGCAGGCCTTCGAAAGCAATCTCGGTGTCCGACAGCACCTGCAGAAAGCGCCGCGCCACCTCGCCCGCCTCGCGCAGTGCCGTGTGGGGCATGAGCACCACAAACTCCTCGCCCCCCAGGCGCCCGGCGATGTCCACCTCGCGGAAGTTCTCGCGGCACAGTTGCGCCACGCAGCGCAGCACCTCGTCGCCTGCGGCATGGCCGTGGTCGTCGTTGATGTGTTTGAAATGGTCCAGATCCAGCATCACCAGCGACATGGCGCGCCCCTCGCGCCGGGCGCGCGCCATTTCGCGGGAAAAGAGCTTTTCGTACTCGCGCCGGTTGTTCAGCCCTGTCAGTGGGTCGATGCTGGCCTGGATGCGCAGCGCCTCCTGCAGGGCGCGGCGCTGCTCCACCTCCTGGCGCAACTGGTCGTTGCTGGCGCGCGCGGCCATCAGCAGGGCGTACTGCTGGCGCTGCAGCATCTGCACGCGCCAGGCACTGACGTAGCCCGTCACGATGGGCAGCGCCAGCGCCAAACCCAGGACCACGAACTCCCGTGTCTGCAAACTGCGGCTTTGACTGACCATGGCCAGCGTAAACAACGCCCCTACCAAGGAAACCGCCAGGGCACAGCACAGGCGGTTGGGCACAAAGACGAAGAGCATGATCAGCATCAGCAGCGTCATGGCATAGGTCCAGATGGCTATCTCGGGCCGCAGCACATACACCAGCATGAAACTGGCCAGGCCAATGAGTTCGACCACCGAAGTCCACAAGCCCTGGGTCGCCAGCCAGGGCTTGCGCACCACGGCACGCATCAATGCCAGCACGCACAACGCCACCCCGACGCGCATGGCCAGCAAACCCTGGAAGGGCGCAGACCAACCCATGGCCAGGTAGTCCGGAATGGCGAACAGCAGCAGCACCAGCGACCAGATGCCCAGGGCCAGCAGAAGCTGGTGCGCGGTGAAATGCTGGCAATATTGCTTGTAGCCCATCTCGGTGCGCCGGTCGGAGAACTCCGCACACCAGCCACGCAGGTGCCACTGCGAGCCGGGGCCCAGCGGCTCCAGCCCCTCAGGTCCGTCGGGCAGGCCCAACAACGATTTCAGGTGATCACGCATGGGTCGGTGGCTCTTTTCACCATTGTGCCTCTGACACGGTGGATCTGGGTATCCCCCATAGCACATTGAATCCCAGGGCCATCGGGGTTCTCCGGGGGCAGCCCAGGGTCCAACTGTCATACCCTTGGCACCAGGATTTGCGCATGACCGCCTCCCCCACCCACCCTGCACCACCGCCAACTCCCGCCCTCTCTGCGTGGCGTGCCGAGTTCATCCATCCTGCCGATGAACATGCCTTCCGCACCAGCGTGCAGCACAGCATGGCCCGGCAACTGCGCGTGGCCCTGGCGCTGTGGGCGGGTCTGCTGCTGTTGTTTGCCCTGCCCGACCTGCAGGTGCTGGGGGCTGCCAGCCCCTTGTTCTGGCAACTGCTGGCGTACCGCGGCGCGATGGCCGCCCTGTTGCTGGGCGCTGCGGGGGTGCTGCGCCGCCAGCCGCATTGGGCCACCGATGGGCGGCTGGTGGCCTGGATTGCCGTCATCGGCTACCCCTTCTATTTCCTGCTGTTCCATGTGCGCGAGGACGTGCGCATCTGGACCGTGGGCATGGTGATGTTCATGCAGTTCTGCATGTTCCTGTTTCTGCCGGGGCGCGTGGTGGTCTTTGTGCCGGTGGCCGTGTTTGGCGTGGTCGGCAGCCTGCTGAGCTTTGTGCTGCTGGGTCGGCCCCCAGCCACCTTGCTGGGGCTGGCGTTTTTGCTCACGCTGCCCGCCCTGGTGGGCTATGTGGCGGCGGCGCGCCTGCAGCGTGTGCAGCGCCAGGAATTTGCCCTGCGCCAACGCTTGAGCGAAACCAACGCCGCGCTGCAGGCCGAAATCGCCCAGCGCATCGAACTGCAGGCCGAACTGGAGCGTCAGGCCACCACCGACCCGCTCACCGGCCTGGTGAACCGGCGCGAATTCAGCCGCCGCTTTGCGCTGGATCTTGCGCGCACGCAGCGCGACGCCAGCCCGCTGTCGCTGGTGCTCATCGACCTGGACCACTTCAAGCGCATCAACGACCAGTACGGCCACGCCGCGGGCGATGCGGTGCTGTGCACCCTGGCCCGGCTGAGCGGCAGCTGCTTTCGCAGCATCGACACCGTGGGCCGCCTGGGGGGTGAGGAATTCGCCGTGCTGCTGCCCGGCGCCGACCTGCAATGCGCCGCCCAGGCCGCCCGGCGCCTGGCGCAGCGCCTGGCCGATACCCCGGTGGAGCACGAGGGCCAGCGCATCGTGGCGGGCATGACGGCGGGGGTGGTCCAACGCCTGCCCAGTGAGGACAGCCTCGACTCCCTGCTGCAGCGCGCCGACCTGGCGCTCTACGCGGGCAAACAGGCCGGGCGCGCACGCACCATGCTGGCGCTGCCCGACGGGAGCCACCAGGAGTTTTATACGGGTTTGCATTCAATCGGATAACTAGGCGGAAAGCCGAAGACAGTGCTGTAGCACGGCGAGGCAAACCAACGACGTTATACGGTTGAAGGCAAATCCGTATTAGGCCTTGTAGGTGGACAGCAGGATGCTGGTCTCGGTGTTGGCAATGCCCGGCGTGAGGCGGATGCGCCCCAGCGCCGCGTCGAAGGCCTCCAGGCTTTCGGCGCGCACCTCGGCCACGATATCCCAGCGGCCGTTGGTGGTGTGCAGCGTGCCCACCATGGGCTCGCCGCGCAGCGCGCGGATCACCTCGGGCGCGGCGTTGCCCTCCACGGCGATGCACATCCAGGCGCGAATGCGCTGCGGCTCCGAGTCGGGCCGCAGGCGCACCGTGTAGCCGACGATGACACCGCCCTCCTCCATCTTGCGCAGCCGGTTCTGCACCGTGCCGCGCGAGACGCGCAGCTTGTGCGCCAGCGTGGCCACGGGAGTGCGCGCGTCGGCGCGCAGGATGCTGAGGATTTCGCGGTCGGTGTCGTCGAGCTTGGTCATGGTGCGTTTGTGCGCTGGCGTTTCGCCAATTTTTGCAGCTATTTGACCAGTTTGCCGTCTTTTTGTTGGCAGTGGCTGTTCGCACAATGCCTGCACCGCCCTCCGTGGGCACCCCTCCCCCACCACCGCAAGACCATGCCCCCGCCCTCTCTCCAAGCCCCCGCCGCCGTCGCCATGGTGCGCCCGCACCACTTCCACCCCAACCCCGAGACCGCCGCCGACAACGCCTTCCAGCGCCCAGCCACGGCCGCCAGCGTGGCCGCGCAGGCCCATGCCGAGGTGACCGAGGCCGCCGCCCGGCTCGAAGCCGCCGGGGTGCGCGTGCACCTGTTCGACAGCCATGACCCCGAAACGCCCGACGCCGTGTTCCCGAACAACTGGTTCTCCACCCACGCGGGCGGCCATGTGGCGCTCTACCCCATGTACGCCGCCAACCGGCGGCGCGAGCGGCGCAGCGACATCATCGAGATGCTCAAGGCCCGCTACCGCGTGCAGGACGTGATCGACTACTCGGGCCTGGAACACGACGGCATGGCCCTCGAAGGCACGGGCGCCATGGTGCTGGACCACATCGGCCGCATCGCCTACACCGCGCAATCGCACCGCGCCGACCCGGTGGCGCTGGAGCGCTTCTGCACGCATTTCAACTTCGAGCCCATGGCCTTCGCCACCGCCGACGCGCAGGGCCGGCCCTGCTACCACACCAACGTGATGCTCTGCGTGGGCACCGACTTCGCGCTCGGGGGCTTTGACCTCATCGCCGACCCGCAGCGCCGCGAGGCCGTGCGCGCGCGGCTGCGCGAGAGCGGGCGCGACGTCATCGAACTCGACGCGCACCAGATCGGCGAATTCGCTGGCAACGCGCTGGAGCTCACGGGGCATGGCGGCCGGCGGCTGCTGGCGCTGTCCGAGCGGGCCGCTGCCTGCCTCACGGCCGCGCAGAAGGCCGTGATCGAACGCAGCGCCACGCTGCTGCCGCTGCGCGTGCCCACCATCGAACTGGCGGGCGGCTCGGTGCGCTGCATGCTGGCGGGCATCCACCTGGCGCCGCGCCCGGACAGCGCATGACAATTTGAATGAAATCGGCCTCCAGCGCCCATCCAGCAAGCGCAGGCAGCTCCTGAAAACAGAGCAATCAGGCATTGTCCGGCGCCAGCAGCGTGCCTTCGCGCCGCGCCATCACCCACCCCACCTGCGCCAGCCAGCCCAGCGCCAGCAGCACGGCCAGGGCAATGAGCCACTGGCCCAGGCGGGCCTGGTCATCGAGCAGGTAGGCGTTGCACAGGCGCAGCGGCGCATCGATGTAGAGCTGGCCCACCACGGCGGTCATGGGCAGCATGTTGCCGAGGAAGAAGCCCTGCACCACCAGCCCCGCCGCGCGCCACGACAGGCGCAGCGCCGCGCCCGCCAGCACCAGCGCGGCACCCTTGGCGGCCTCGATGGTGCCGTCGCGCAGCGCGAGGTCGAGCACGCGCGGCACCATCAGCACGGCCAGCACACAGGCCACGAGCACCAGCCCGGCGATGCCGTGGGCGTTCCAGCGCGCCACGGCGCCACGCGCACGCGGCGGCAGCGCGGCCGCCAGCAGCGCGCCCGCCGCCATCAGCAGCGGGAACTGCAGCACCATGTGGCGCCACATGCTGGCCTCCAGCGCATGGCGGAGCGCGGGCCAGGCCAGCAGCGCGCACAGGGCCAGCCCCAGGATGGCCTGGGTGCGCGGGTTGCAGTGGGGCCCGCGCGTCATGGCGCGCTCCGCGCGAGGTGGCGCGCGTAGTCCAGCGCGAGTTGCTGCTCGGCGACGTCGAACACGCGCACCATGCGGCCGCGCGCGTCGAACACCAGCAGCGCGGCGTTATGCTCGTAGTCGCCCCGGCCGTCGGGCACCACCACCACGCCCAGGCGGCGCAGCAGGGCCTGCTCCTGCGCCGCGTCGGGCACGCGCACGAAGCGCCACAGGGCCGGGTCGGCCCGCAGGCCCTGGGCGTAGGCGCGCAGCGCGGCCGGGCGGTCGTGCGCGCCATCGAAGCTGATCGACAGCAGGCGCACGTTCGCGGAATGGCCAGCCTCGGCATCGGCCCGCAGCGCGGCCTGCAACTGCTGGAAGCTGCTGCCCAGCGACAGGCAGACGCTCTGGCAGCGCGTGTAGATGAAGTCGGCGATGGTCACGCCGCCGCCCTGCGCCAGCAGCGCAGGCAGGTCGGGCGCGGCCACTCCGGGGCCATCGACTGCCACGCGCGGCGCGTCCACGGGCTGCAGCGCCACTTCCAGGCGGCGCGCGCCCTCGTCGGTCCAGACCTGAAAGCCGTGCGTGAGCCAGCTTGCCGCTGCGTAGCCGCACAGCGCCAGCAGCAGGCTCAGAACGGCGGTGCGCAGCATGGCCTTAGCGCGCCAGGGCTTGGAGCGCAGCGCCGCCCTCGAACGGCGTGCTGCGGTCGTTGGCCTTGCGCTCCTGTGCGATCAGGTCGGGCGCCACGGCGGCGGCCTGGTTGCCCCATGCGCTGCGGATGTAGCTGGCCACGGCGGCCAGCTCGGCATCGCCCAGTTGGCGGAAGCTGGGCATGGCGCCCTCATAGCTTTTCCCGGCCACCGTGATCGGGCCGGTCACGCCATGCAGCAGGATGTTGGCCAGCACGCGCGGCTCGCCCGTGACCCATTCCGAGCCCGCCAGCGGCGGAAACACGCCCGGCAGGCCCTGGCCCGTGGCCTGGTGGCAGGCCGCGCACTGCGCGGCGAACAGCGCCTTGCCATCCACGGCCGCGCCCGCGGCGGCCGGTGCGGGGCCGGACAGGTCGGCCACGGTGCGGCGGTCGCCCAGGCTGGAGTTTCCGAACGGATCGGACAGGAAGATGTAGCCCACGCCGAACAGCACCATGGCCAGCGTGATGGCGGCAGCCATCAGCGGCACGGGGCGGATGCGTTCCTCGGGGTCGGCGTTCTCGCGCTCCTGCGCGCGGTGCGAATTGTCTTGGTCGAGCATGGGCGTCCTCAGGAAGCAGAACCGGCGGCCGGGCCGGCGGCGCTGCGCGGCGGGGGCGGCAGCACGGGGTAGGTGTGGTCCAGGCCCTGCAGGTACTTCACCAGGTCCAGCGCCTCGGGCCGCGCCACCACCACGCCCTGTGAAGGGCCGTGGCCCGGCGGCAGCTTGACGACCTCGTCGCCCGGTTCGGCGGCGGTCTTGGTCTCGAACAGGTAGGGGTAGGCCGGCATGATGGACCCCGGCACATAGGCGCGCGGCTGGTACAGGTGGCCCAGGTGCCAGTCCTTGCTGGGCTGGCGCGCGCCGATGTTGAACAGGTCGGGCCCGGTGCGCATGCTGCCCAGCAGGTGCGGCTTGTCGTACACGTAGTCGCCCGGCACCGAGGCGCGGCCCCAGCCGCGCTCATGGTCGGGGCCGAGGTTGCGGTCGCGCGGCTGCTGCGTGTGGCAGTACACGCAGCCGTTGGCGATGTAGACCTCGCGCCCGCGCAGTTGCGCGCTGGTGTACGGCTTGAGGCCTTCGGGCGGCGCGATGTCGCGCACCTCCATGTAGGGCAGCACCACCAGCGCGGCCGTGGCCACGGCCAGTGACACCATGGCGCCTGCGGCCAGTTTGACTTCATTTTCCATGAGCGATCTCCAGTGCCTGGGGGGATGCCGGGGCGAACAGGGCCGCGCCCGTGCGCTGCGGGCCAAAGCGCAGCGCCATGGCCAGGAAGTGGCCGGCGAAGACGAGGTGGCTGGCCACCATGAGCGCGCCGCCCACGCTGCGCCACTGCAGGTAGGGGATGGTGAGCGTGACCGACTCCATGAAGGGCCGCGAGGCATCGAGCATGGCCAGGCCCTGCAGCCAGCCGCCGATGGAGAGGCCCACGAAATAGATCAGGATGCCGACGGCCGCGAGCCAGAACTGCAGCGAGATGAGGCGCGGGTACGGCCACTCCCAGTGCAGCACGCGCGGCAGCATGAAGTAGATGGCGCCGAACAGCACCATGGTGACGAAAGCATAGGCCCCCAGGTGCGCATGTGCCACCGTGAAGTGCGTGAAGTGCGCCACCTGGTTGACGCTGCGCAGCGCCTCCAGCGAGCCCTGCACCGACGAGAGCATGTACATCAGCCCGCCGAACATCATGAAGCGCAGCGTGGGCGAGTGCAGCGCCAGGTGCATGCGCCCTTGCATGGTGCCCGCCATGTTGATGGTGAAGGCCGCCACGGGGATGATCATCATCATGCTCTGCACGATGGACAGCGTGCTCAGCCAGCCCGGAATCGGCCCGCCGATCAGATGGTGCCCGCCCACCTGGCCGTAGAAGAAGGCCAGCGTCCAGAAGCCCAGGATGGACAGGTTGTACGAGCGCACCGGCCGGCCGATGATCTTGGGCAGGAAGTAGTAGATCGCCCCCACGCTGATGGGCGTGAACCACAGGCCCAGCACGTTGTGGCCGTACCACCAGTTGGTGGTGGCCTGCTGTACGCCGGTGTGCACGCCGGGCAGCTTGGCCACGAGGAACAGCAGCGTGATCCACAAGAGCGCCGCCACGAGGTACCAGACGCTGACGTACAACGACTCCACCTGGCGGTTGACCAGCGTGTACAGCACCGGCCCGATGATGCAGACGAAGCCCACGACGATGAACAGGCCGATCTGCCACGGTATCTCCAGGTACTCCATGCCGTCGTTCCAGCCCGCGCCGATGGCGCCGATAGCGCTGGCGATGGCGATGTTGATGAACGCGCCGCCCAGCATCACCCAGGGCGCGCCGAACAGCCGCGTGCGCAGCAGGCGCGGCAGCAGCCAGACGATGAGACCCAGCGCGGCGTTGGTGATCCAGCCGTAGAGCACCGCCGTGAGGTGCATGGTGCGCACGCGGCCGAAGGTCTGCCAAGCCTCGCCCACCAGCCAGTCGGGCATGTGCAGCTTGAGCGAGGCCGTGAGCCCCGCCACCGAGCCCAGCACCAGCCAGAGGATGGCGAAGGCGATGAACATGAACACGGGGAAGGCGCTGGAGCGGTCGGCCTCGATGCGCTGCGCCAGCTCGCGCGGGTCGGCGGCGTGGGCAGCATCGCCCGGCTCGGCGGCCGCCGCCTGCAGGTGCGCGCGGCCGGCCTCGTGCAGCGCGGGGTCGTCGGCCTGGCCGATCTCGCCGCGCGCGAAGATGACCGACGCCGCCCGGGGGTTCTCGACCAGCAGCCCCTTGCGCATCGACCAGATGAAGACAAACAGCCCCATGATCGACAGCAGGAAGGCGCCCAGCAGGCTCAGGATGGCACTGTCCATCGGTGGGTTTCCTTTCTTGTTTTCCGGCACGCGCGAGACGCGCCATCTTTTTTGATGCAGTGCAAATGACCGCACAGCGATCCGTGCTAAGCACGGCTGCGGCGGATTCTAAAATTCATCGCAAATGTATGTTTTTTTTCTCTGCGCAAGCCCCTGCCAGGGGTGGTGTTACCAAGGGTATTTGAAGCCAAAATGGGCTCTGGCGCCCGTCCGCAAAGCGCAGTCAGCTATATTTTCGATAGCGAACAAAGACTGGTTCAGGCCGGCGGCAGCGCCTGCAGGCGCGCATCGCAGCCCACGCCCGCGGCAATCCAGCGCCGCGCCAGCGCCTTCTGCCAGCGCACGACCCAGGGCCGCGTCCAGCCTGTCACCGCGCCCGGGTCGGCCACCATGCCGCAGAGGTAGCGCCCGTCCGCCGCGCTCCAGCGCAGCGCCACGCAGGCGCCCGTGCGGCGGCGCGAGACCAGCATGCCCAGCGGGCACGGCTCGGCCAGGCAGCACAAGCCGCAGCCGTTGCAGGGCGCGCCCTCAAGGGGCTTGGGCGGGGCCTCCGGGTGCCAGTGCACCACCTGCCAGCCGGGAGGCAGGGGTGCCTTCGGCGCGCCGGGCTCTGTCATCGCGCCAGCACCGGCGCCAGCGCCACCCCGGTGTGCGTGCCCAGGCGCACCACCTCCTCGGGCGGGGCGGCGGCGACGATGCGGCCGCCGCCCGCGCCGCCCTCCGGGCCGAGGTCGATGATCCAGTCGGCCTCGGCGATGACGTCGAGGTCGTGCTCGATGACGACCACGCTGTGCCCGCCGTCCACCAGGCGGTGCAGCACGCGGATGAGCTTGTGCACGTCGGACATGTGCAGGCCCACGGTGGGCTCGTCGAGCACGTAGAGCGTGTGCGGCGCCCTCTGGCCGCGCCGGCCCACCTCGTCGCGCACCTTGGTCAGCTCGGTCACGAGCTTGATGCGCTGCGCCTCGCCGCCGCTCAGCGTGGGGCTGGGCTGGCCCAGCGTGAGGTAGCCCAGGCCCACGTCCTTGAGCAGTTGCAGCGGGTGGGCGATGCTGGGCATGCTGGCGAAGAAGTCAACGGCCTCGTCCACCTCCATCTGCAGCACGTCGCCAATGCTCTTGCCGCGCCAGGTGACGGCCAGCGTCTCGGGGTTGAAGCGCGCGCCGTGGCAGGCCTCGCAGGGCACCTTCACATCGGGCAGGAAGGCCATGCCGATGGTGCGCACGCCCTGCCCTTCGCACACGGGGCAGCGGCCCTCGCCGGTGTTGAAGCTGAAACGCCCGGCCGCGTAGCCGCGCGCCTTGGCCTCCAGCGTTTCGGCGAACAGCTTGCGCACGGTGTCCCAGAAGCCGATGTAGGTGGCCGGGCAAGAGCGCGGCGTCTTGCCGATGGGCGTCTGGTCCACTTCGAGCACGCGGTCGATGGTTTCGAAGTCCTGCAGGCCGGTGCAGCCGATGAGCGCGGGCGCGTTGCCCGCGTCCATGGCGTCGCGCCCTGCCTTGGTACTGCGCTGCTGCACCCAGGCGGCCACGTTGGTGAGCAGCACGTCGCGCGCCAGCGTGGACTTGCCCGAGCCGCTCACGCCCGTGACCGCCACCAGCCGCTGCAGCGGCACGCGCGCGGTGACGTTTTGCAGGTTGTGCAGCTGCGCGCCGTGCACGGTGAGCCAGCGCAGGGGTTCATCTTTTGAAGAATTTTGGCCTGTAGCGCTCGTGGATACAGCGCCATCAGCTACCGTTTCCATAGCATCCTGCGCCATGGCACGGCGCGCCTGCAGCGGGTGGCGCATGGCGTGCAGCAGGTAGCGGCCGGTCTGCGAATCCTCGGCCCCGGTCAGATCGGCCACGCCGCCCTGCGCCACCAGGCGCCCGCCGCGCTTGCCCGCGCTGGGGCCGATGTCGATGAGGTGGTCGGCCGCGCGGATGGTGTCCTCGTCGTGCTCCACCACCACCAGGGTGTTGCCCTTGCCGCTGAGCTGGCGCAGCGCGCGCAGCAAAATTTGGTTGTCGCGCGCGTGCAGGCCGATGGTGGGCTCGTCGAGCACGTAGCACACGCCCTGCAGGTTGCTGCCGAGCTGCGCCGCCAGGCGGATGCGCTGCGCCTCGCCGCCCGACAGCGTGGGCGCGCCCCGGTCGAGCGTGAGGTAGCCCAGGCCCACTTCTTCGAGGAATTCGAGCCGGCTGCGGATCTCGGGGATCAGGTCGCGCGCGATCTCGGCCTCACGCCCGTGCAGCGCCACGGTGTCCACCCACGCGCGGATGTCGCTGACCGACAGGCGCGCGATGTCGGTGATGGACCAGCCCGCGTGGCCCGTGGCCGCGTTGGCGCCAAAGCGCACGGCGCGCGCCGTAGCGTTGAGGCGCGTTCCCTGGCAGCTGGGGCAGGCGGTGTCCTGCAGGTCTTCCACCTCGGGCTCGGCGAAGGTCTGTTCGCGGCCCTTCTGGTCGTCGGCGAGCACCGAGTCGTCGAACACCTTGCGCTGCTCCTTGGTCAGCTTCACGCCCGTGCCCACGCAGTCGGGGCACCAGCCGTGCTTGCTGTTGTAGGAGAACAGGCGCGGGTCCAGCTCGGCATAACTGGTGCTGCACACCGGGCAGGCGCGCTTGGCCGAGAACACCTGCAGCCGCCCGATGCCCGCCGTGGACTGGCCCGCCGCCAGCGCCTCGCGCAGGCCATCGAGGTGGCTCAGCACATGCACCACGCCCTTGCCATGTGTGAGCGCCTGGGCCAGGCCCTCGCGCAGTGCCGCTTCGTTCTCGGGCGCCACATCCAGGCTCAGCACGGGCAGCTCAATGGTGTGCTCCTTGAAGCGGTCGATGCGCGGGAAGCCCGAGGTGGGCAGGAAGTCGCCGTCCACGCGCAGGTGCGTGAAGCCGCGCGGACGCGCCCAGTCGGCCAGCTCGGTATAGACGCCCTTGCGCGCCACCACCAGCGGCGCCAGCAGGCCGATGTGCTGGCCCCGGAACTCGGTGAGCAGCTGCGCAGCGATGCGCTCGGGTGTCTGCGGCTGCACGGCGGCGCCGTCTTTCGTGCAGTGCTGCACGCCGAGCTTGACGTAGAGCAGCCGCAAAAAGTGCCAGACCTCGGTGGTGGTGCCCACCGTGCTCTTGCGCCCGCCGCGCGAAAGGCGCTGCTCGATCGCCACCGTGGGCGGAATGCCGTACACGGCGTCCACCTCGGGCCGCCCGGCGGGCTGCACGATGCTGCGCGCGTAGGCGTTGAGCGATTCGAGGTAGCGGCGCTGGCCTTCGTTGAACAAAATGTCGAACGCCAGCGTGGACTTGCCCGAGCCGCTGACGCCGGTGATGACGTTGAACTGGCCGCGCGGAATGTCCACGCTCAGGCCCTTGAGGTTGTGCTCGCGGGCGTTGACGATTTCTATGGTGTTTTTGGCCTCTGGCGCCCGTTCAGATTGCGCGAGGCGCTCCTGATTCAATAGCACCGGCAGCGCTTCGCTGGCACCGATGGCGCCGTCGTAGGCGCGCAGCGCGGCGCCGGTGTGCGACTGCGGGTGGGCGCGTAAGTCCTGCGGCGAGCCCTCGGCCACCAGCTGCCCGCCCGCGTTGCCGCCTTCGGGGCCCAGGTCGATGATCCAGTCGGCGGCGCCGATCACGTCGAGGTTGTGCTCGATGACGATGAGCGAGTGCCCCGCCTCAAGCAGGCGCACGAAGGCGCGCATGAGCTTGGCAATGTCGTCAAAGTGCAGGCCGGTGGTCGGCTCGTCGAACAGGAACAGCGTGCCCTTACGCGCCAGCGGCTGGCGCGACTTGCTTTGCGTGCGCGCCGCCTCGGCCAGAAAGCCCGCCAGCTTGAGGCGCTGGGCCTCGCCGCCGCTGAGCGTGGGCACGGGCTGGCCGAGCTTGACGTAGTCCAGCCCCACCTCGGCAATGGGCCGCAGCGCGCGCAGCACGTCGCGGTCCTGGGCGAAGCAGGCCATGGCTTCGCTCACGGTCAGCTCCAGCACGTCGGCCACGCTGAGCGCTCGCCCGCCGCGCTCCAGGGTGATTTCCAGGATCTCGGGGCGGTAGCGCTTGCCGTCGCAGTCGGGGCAGCGCAGGTACACGTCGCTGAGGAACTGCATCTCCACATGCTCGAAGCCCGAGCCGCCGCAGGTGGGGCAGCGCCCGTCGCCGCTGTTGAAGCTGAACTTGGCCTGCGTGTAGCCGCGCTGCGCGGCCTGGGGCATGGCGGCAAAGAGTTCACGCAGGCTGTCCCACGCGCCCACGTAGCTCACGGGGTTGGAACGCGCGGTCTTGCCGATGGGGGTCTGGTCCACAAACACCACGTCGGAAAGGTGGTCGGCGCCCAGCAGCCGGTCGTGGCGGCCGGGGGTTTCGGTGGCCTTGCCAAAGTGGCGCAAGAGCGCGGGGGCCAGCACGTCCTGCACCAGCGTGGACTTGCCCGAGCCGCTGACGCCGGTGACGCAGACCAGGCGCTGCAGGGGGAATTCAATGTTCAGGTTCTGTAGGTTGTGCTCGCTCGCCCCTTCGAGGATGAGGCGCGGCGTGGCGTCGCCCACGGCGCGCGGCACGCCCAGGGCAATGCGCTTGCGCCCGCCGAGGTACTGGCCGGTCAGGGTGTCGGCGCTGCGCAGCGCGTCGGGCGTGCCGTCGAACACGATGTGGCCGCCACGCTCGCCCGGGCCGGGGCCGAAGTCGAGCACGCGGTCCGCCGCCAGCATGACCGCCGGGTCGTGCTCCACCACCACCAGGGTGTTGCCCGCATCGCGCAGGCGCAGCATGGCCTGGGTGATGCGGTCCATGTCGCGCGGGTGCAGGCCGATGCTGGGCTCATCGAGCACGAACAGCGTGTTGACCAGGGAGGTGCCCAGCGCCGTGGTGAGGTTGATGCGCTGCACCTCACCGCCGCTCAGGGTGCGGCTTTGCCGGTCCAGCGTGAGGTAGCCAATGCCCACGTCGCAGAGGTACTGCAATCGGGTGCAGATTTCGTCCAGCAGCAGGCGCAGGGCCTGGGCTTCGGCGGACGGGGCGCCGGGTTTTTCTATGCCAAATGGGCCTCCAGCGCCCGTATCTGTTGCGCTAGCAGCTATCAATTCAGTAGCATCTGACGCGCGCTGCGCCTCGGCCATGCGGTCGAAGAAGCGGCGCAGGCGCGCAATGGGCAGCAGCATCAGGTCGTGCAGGCACAGGCCGGGCAAGGCTTCGAGCTGGGCGCGGCTCCAGGGCAGGCCCTGGGGCAGGAAGCGCTGGGCCGGGTCGAGCACGGCGTCAGCGTCCTGCTTGCTGCCGATGCGCCAGAGCAGGCTGTCGGTCTTGAGGCGCGCGCCCGCGCACACCGGGCAGGGCGTGTAGCTGCGGTACTTGGACAGCAGCACGCGGATGTGCATCTTGTAGGCCTTGGTCTCCAGGTACTCGAAGAAGCGCTTGATGCCGTACCACTGCTGGTTCCACTTGCCGTTCCAATGCGGGGAGCCGCCAATGACCCACTCCTTCTGCTCGGGCGTGAGGCGGTACCAGGGTGTGTCGCGCGGAATGCCGGCGGCCTCGGCGTGGCGCATGAGGTCGTCCTGGCATTCCTGCCAGGCGGGCGTCTGGATGGCCTTGATGGCGCCGGTGCGCAGGGTCTTCTTCTCGTCGGGGATGACCAGGCCGTAGTCCACGCCGATCACGCGGCCAAAGCCGCGGCAGGTGTCGCAGGCCCCGGCAGCGGAGTTGAACGAGAACATGGAGGGCAGCGGCTCGCTGTAGCGCAGGTCG
Organism: Simplicispira sedimenti; assembly: GCF_022760965.1. NCBI lineage: Bacteria > Pseudomonadati > Pseudomonadota > Betaproteobacteria > Burkholderiales > Comamonadaceae > Simplicispira > Simplicispira sedimenti. Next base: position 46,052 of record NZ_JAKVIJ010000009.1, on the reverse strand, counting down.
CTTTCGGGGCAGTGCAGGCCGGTGGAGAACTTCCACACCTCGGGCTCGCCCTGCTCCACCAGCCGGTACACGTTCATGCGCCCGCCGCCGCGCTTGAGCGCCAGCTCGATGGCCTCGACCACGCGCGTTTTTTCCGCATTGCCCAGGCGAAAACGGTCGGCCACCACGTCCAGCAGCTTGACCCCCGAAGCCTCGCGCTCGGCCTGCACCTTGGTGAAGCCGCTGGCCGACAGCCACTGCTCCAGTTGCTCGGCGCTGGTGTTGGCGGGCAGTTCGACCGGGAAGGTCACCACCAGGCGGGGGTCGTCGGCTTGCGCCCGTGCGCGCAGCTCGGCGTAGATGGTCTCGGGCGTGTCGTGGCGCACGGGCAGCGCGGTGGCGCGGTCGTACAACACGGCCAGGCGCGCGAACAGGAGCTTGAGGTGGTCGTTCAGCTCCGTCATCGTGCCCACGGTGGAGCGCGAGCTGCGCACCGGGTTGGTCTGGTCGATGGCAATCGCCGGGGGCACGCCCTCCACCTTGTCCACGGCGGGCTTGTCCATGCGGTCGAGGAACTGGCGCGCGTAGGCGCTGAAGGTCTCGACGTAGCGGCGCTGGCCCTCGGCGTAGAGCGTGTCGAACACCAGGCTGGACTTGCCCGAGCCGCTGGGGCCGGTGACCACCGTGAGTTCGCCGGTGCGCAAATCCACATCCAGGTTTTGAAGGTTGTGCTGGCGTGCGCCGCGGATGCGGATGGTTCCCTGGGTCATGGTGGGCTTTGTGGTCGGTGAGGCGAAACATTCTAGAAACAGCGCGTGGCGAACGCCTGCCATGGCGCCCATTGACCCTATGGCGCGTCGGTCCGGCAGGAGCACCCCAGCATGGCACACACCGCTCCATCTGGTATCAACCCTGCCCCCGCCGAGCACACGAGGCTGCAAAATGGGCGTTTTCTCCCCTTGGTTCCACCCCGCCATGAACCCCGAGACCCAAGCCACCACCTCCGTGCTGCCTGCGCTGACAAACCACCGCGTCTGGAATCAACTCGACCCAGCCGCCCTGGCCCAAATGGCACCGCAGTGGCAGTTGGAAACCGCAGAGGTGGGCACTCCCTTGCTGCCACAAGGACGGCTGCACAGCCGCACAGGACTGATCCTGAGCGGCGCGGTGGACCTGCACGACCCCGACCTGGACATGGCCGTTCACCTGCAAGCGGGCGAAATGTTCGGCTTTGGCGCCACCCCGGCACAGCACCTCACGACCTGGCAGGCGACTGCGGCCACGGACTGCTGCATTGCCTGGCTGGCGCCCGAAACCCTGTCGGCGCTGTGCCGGGATCACAGCGCACTGGCGTACTTCTTTCCCTCGCTCCCCGGCACGAGCCAGGCTGGCAACGCCACACATGCACCCGACTCGGGCGTGCACCTCAATTTGCTGGGCACGCCGGTGCGTACGCTCATCAAGCGCGAACCCATCACCCTGCCGCCGGGCACCTCCATCCAAGCAGCAGCGCGAAAGATGAGCGACCTGCGCGTGTCCTCGGTGCTGCTGGTGGAGCAAGACCACCTCTTCGGCCTGGTAACCGACCGCGACCTGCGCAACCGCGTGGTGGCGCAGGGGCTGGACATTGCCCGCCCCGTCTCCGACATTGCCACGCTGGCGCCGCTGACCATGCAGGCCCAGAGCCCCGCCTTCGAGGCACTGCTGTTGATGGCGCGACACAACATCCACCACATGCCGGTGCTCGACGGCACACGCATCGCGGGCATGATCACGGCCACCGATCTGGCCGAACAGCACAGCACCTCGCCCGTGTACCTGGCGGGCGACATCTACAAGCAACCCAGCCTGCAGGGTCTGGTGCAGGCCAGCAGCCGGGTGCGCCAGTTGCAGCAGCACCTGGCGGCGGCCGATGCCAGTGCCTACAGTACCGGGCACATCATCACCACCATCACCGACGCGGTGACCACCCGGCTCATTCTGCTGGCCGAGGCCGAACTGGGCCCGCCGCCGGTGGACTATGTCTGGGTGGCCGCAGGCTCGCAGGCGCGCAGCGAGCAGACCGCGCGCACCGACCAGGACAACTGCCTGGTGCTGGACGACCGCTACGACGAGGCGCGCCATGGCGAGTACTTCCGCGCCTTCAGCCGCTTTGTCTGCGACGGGCTCGACGCCTGCGGCTACGTGCACTGCCCCGGCGAGATGATGGCCATGACCGACAAATGGCGCCAGCCGCGCCAGCGCTGGTCAGAGTACTTCCGCCAATGGGTGGACAAGCCCGAGCCCATGGCGTTGATGCTGACCTGCGTGTTCTTCGACCTGCGCGCCGTGCACGGCAAGCTCGAATTGCTGGACAGTCTGCGCCAGGAGGTGCTGGCACGCACGCGCGGGCACAGCCTGTTCCTGGCGCACATGGTGGGCAACGCCCTCAAGCACCGGCCCCCGCTGGGTCTGTTTGGCACCATCTCGCGCATCCGTGGCGGCGACAACGCGGGCACCGTCGATCTCAAGCACAGCGGCATCGTGCCCATCGTGGACCTGGCGCGGGTGTACGCCCTGGCCGGTGGCGTGGCCGCCGTGAATACGCACGACCGGCTGGAGCAGGTGGCCCACACAGGCGAAGTGAGCGAACAAAGCGCGCGCGATCTGCGCGACGCGCTGGAATTTCTCTCCAAGCTGCGCATAGACCACCAGGCCCGCCAGATGACACAAGGCCTCAAGCCCGACAACTTCCTGGCGCTGGAAGAACTCTCCAACTTCGAGCGCAGCCACCTCAAGGATGCCTTCTCGGTGGTGCAGACGCTGCAGGGCGTCCTTTCACAGCGCTACGGCAGGCGCTGACCCCACACATGCCAGCCTCCCCCAGCACGTCGATAGGGCCTCCAGGCCAGGGCCGCCGTGCAAGGGCCTCCCCGCCGCACTGGCGGCATCCCCATGCCCGCAGCGCACCGCGCTGCGACAGCGGGGGGGGGAAGGCGCCGCAGACACCCAAGCAGCACAGAAGCTGCGCCTCATGGGAAATTTGGGCTCAATACTTGATTCGTGCGTAGTAACTCTTCTGCGCCGCCTCGCGCGCCTGGCGCAGGGTGTGGATGCCCTGTTCCTGGAGCAGCGGAATCAGCCGCAGCCAGATCTCCGCCGTCACCAGGGCATCGCCCAGCGCCGTGTGGCGGCCCAGCACCGTCACGTTGAAACGCTCGGCAATGGCTTCGAGCCGATGCGACTCCTGCTGCGGATGCACCACCGCCGAGAGCAGCAGCGTGTCCAGCACCGGCTGGTGGAAGGCCACCCCCGAAGCCTCTTCCTGCAGTTGCAGAAACCGCATGTCGAAGGCCGCGTTGTGCGCCACCAGCACCGTGTCCTGCGCATAGGCGTGGAACAGCGGCAGCACCTGCGCAATGCCAGGCTTGCCCACCACCATGTCGTCTGTGATGCCGTGGATGGGGATGGACGCCGCCGGAATGCGCCGCCCCGGATCGACCAGTTGGTCAAAACACTCCTGGCGCAGCAGCTTGCCGTTGACGATGCGGGCCGCGCCGATCTGGATGATGGCATCGCCATCGGCCGGGTTCAGGCCGGTGGTTTCGGTGTCGAACACGGTGTAGGTCAGTTCGCTCAGCGGGCGGTCGTCCAGCGCACTGCCCTGGTCGGCCATCTTGAACAGGTCGAAGTCGTAATACTCCGGGCGGCTGAATTCGCTCTCACCCAGCGGCGCATCGACCACGCCCTGCACACTGGCCAGCGGCAGCATGAAGCGGAAGAACGCCTGGTGGCGCGCACGCTCACGCTCGAACCACATCTCGCCGCCGTGGCGCTCGACCACGTCGCGCACCGTCAGCGGACTGCGCTCGCTGCCAAAGCGCATGGCGTCCATCTCCCAGCTCATCACCGTTTCGTTGCTCATGGCCTGGCCGCTCCAGACCAGGTCGAGCTGCGCATGGGTCGCGGTGCCTTGCAGGCGCAACTGCAGAAACCGTACCTCGAACTCATCGACCAGGCGGTGGGCCAGGTAGGTCAGCGCAAGCAGCAAGGTGTAGCTGTCCACCTTGAGCCAGAGGCTGGTGTCGATGGTGTCCAGCGTGACCGGCCGGTCGCAATGCTGCGCAATGCGGCGCTGGGCCGCCGTCACCAGGTCGGCGCCCAGCATGTCTTCCATGGGCCAGCGGGTCTTGAGGCGTTGCGTGGCACGGTGGGCCAGGTCATTGACGCGCCGCCCCATGGCGCCCACCTCATCCCGCACCACGCCCAGAAAGCGCTCGCGCATGGCAGGCTCCAGGTCGGCATAGCCCAGCATGTCCACCGCCGCCTGGATGTTGGCCAACGACGACCGGCTGCCCTCGGTCAGGCCGTGCATAAGCTGGTCGCGCTCGGCTTCTTCCTGCACGCTGGCGGTCACATCGTCCAGCATCAACACCAGCCCACTCACGGCCTGCAAGCCCTCTTGCGTTTCGCCATCGCCGGGCGGCGCCGACTCGCGCACCGGAGCCACCTGCACGCGCAGCAGGTGCCCGCCCTGCGTGGTGGTGACAAACTGTGCCGAAGGCGTGGCCACTCCGCGCCCCAGCGCCTGGTGGATGCGCTCGAGCGCATGCGCCACCAGTTGCTGGTCCAGCACGGCATAGATGGAGCGCCCAATGCCGATCAGCTCGGCCCCGGCGGCGGCTCCCGCGCCCTGCGAAAGCTGGCGGAACTGCTGGCGCGCACGCTGGTTGTAGAGCAGGATGCGCCCTTCGCGGTTGCACACCACCACGCTCTGGTTTAGCTCGGCCATCAGTGCGGCCAGGCGGTTCTTCTCCTGCTGTACGCGCAGGCTGGCCTGGGCCACCTGCTCGGCCACATCGCCGCGCAACTGGTCGCGCTGGGCGGCCAGCTCGTTCACGGCACGGGCCATGGCCTGCATTTCGGCGGTGCCCCGAGGGGTGAGCTGCTGCGGCGTGGTGGCCGTCACCACCACCCGGATTTTCTCGATCAGACGGTGCGGGTCGCCCACGTAACGGCGGTGCAGCATGTGCAGCGTGACCGCCACCAGAAACAGGCCCAACATCCAGCCCATGGCCACCAGAACGGTGCGCGGCGCCAGCACATCGCCCACCGCCAGGCGCTCCTGCGCATCCAACGTGGACCAGACGATCACGGACATCAGCACCAGCCACAGCGCCATCACCAGGCCCGCAGCGGCGATGGCCAGCACCAGCCGGGGGTCGATCTTTCTCATGCGGATGTCTCCCCAAGCAGTTCGGCCACCTTCTGCACCAGCTCGCGCGTGGAGAAGGGCTTGGTCATGTAGGCATTGGCGCCCAGGGCCATGCCCTTGGCCACGTCGGTCTCGCGGCCCTTGGCCGTGAGCATGAGGATTTTGGTGCCCTGCAAGGCCTCGTCGGCGCGTACGGCCTGACACACCTCGAAACCGGTCTTGTGCGGCATCATCACGTCGAGCAGCACCAGCGCGGGCTGCTCGCGTGCAATGGTGTCCAGTGCCTCCTGCCCGTCGCGCGCCACCAGCACGGTGTAGCCCTCGCGCTGCAGCAGGTATTCAAGCGAGATGACGATGTTGGGTTCATCGTCGGCAATCAGTATTTTTGTCGTCATGGGGTCTTGTCTCCAATAGGTTCTGTAGGCAGTGGCAACCAGAAGCAGAAGCAGGCACCCGGCTGCGCGCTGGGCTCCAGCCACAGCCGCCCGCCAAAATGTTCCGCAATATGGCGACTGATCGGCAGGCCCAGGCCTGTTCCGTGCGCCACCTGGACACCCAGGTCGGTCTGGTGAAAGCGGTCAAAAATCATGGCTTCATGGCCCGGCTGCACGCCCGGGCCGTTGTCCTGCACGCACACCGTGACGCCTTGCGCATCGGACGTCAGCCGCACCTGCACCTGCCCGCCGGGCGAGGGCACAAACTTGGCCGCGTTGGACAGCAGGTTCAGCAGCACCTGCAGAATGCGGTCGGGGTCGGCCTGGAGCACGGGCGCCTCGCCGGGCAGCTGCACCTGCACCTGGGCCGCGCGCTCGCGGAACACTTCGGCCGTGGTCGCCACGGCGCGCTCCACCAGGGCACGCATGTCCACCGGCGCCACATGCCATTCGGCATGGCCCGATTCGATCTTGGCCATGTCCAGCACCTGGTTGACCAGGCGCGTCAGGCGCTCGGTTTCGGCCACGATGATGCCCACGAACTGCTGGCGCTGGGCCTGGGGCATGCTGGCGTCGTCCTGCATCAGTTCGGCCAGCGCGCGGATGGAGGTCAGCGGCGTGCGCAGTTCGTGCGTCACCGACGACATGAAGTCGTCCTTGAGCCGGTCCAGGCTCTGCAGTTGCTCGTTGGCGGCGCGCAGCTCGGCCGTGGCCTGTTCCAGCGAGCGCGACTTGCCCTCCAGCGCTCGCGAATAGGCGCGGATCTGCGAGGCCTCGTCCAGAATGCGCAGCACGTCTTCGGGCGAGAGCGTTTCTTCCTCGGCCACCGAGGCCACCAGCGCACGGGCCGAGGCGCTGCCCACGGCCCCGGCGAGCTGGGTTTCGACAAACTGCACCAGCCGGGCATCAGGCCGCAGGGCCTGGGCATTGCGCACGCCCACGCGCTGCGCGTAGCCGTCAAGCAGCGCCTGCGCCTTGGCGGCGCCCAGAAAGCGCTCGCACAGGCGCAGCAGGTCTTGCGTGTTGGCCCGCCCGCGCCAGAACACCGGGCTGGAGCCGGCCGTGCGCTCGAACACATCGACAAACAGCAGGGCCTGGCTGGCCTCGCGGCCCGAAGGGGCGCGCCACAGCGACACTCCGACATAAGCCCCCACATTGGCCAGCATGCTCCAGAACAATGAATGCGTGAGACCGTCGAACCCCTGCAGGCCGAGCAACTGCTCGGGTCGCAGCCAAGCCATGCCCCAAGGCCCGTGGGCGATGAAACCCATGTCAAGCCAGCCCGACTTGGCAATCGACGGCAGCATGAGGGTGTAGGCCCACATCAGAAAGCCTGCCAGCAGGCCTGCGAGCGCACCCAGGCGGGTTCCGCCCTTCCAGTACATGCCGCCCAGCACCACCGGAGCGAACTGCGCCACGGCGGCAAAGCTGATGAGCCCGATGCTGACCAGCGCATAGGCCTCGCCAGCCAGGTGAAAGTACACATAGCCCAGCACCAGCACGCCCAGGATGGCGGCCCGCCGGATGCCCAGCAGAAGGCGCGTGAAGTCTTGCCCGCCACTGCTGCGCAGGTGGCGCCAGCGCAGCAGCAGGGGCAGCACCAGCTCGTTGCTGACCATGGTGGAGACCGCCACGGTTTCCACGATGACCATGCCCGTGGCCGCGGACAGCCCGCCCACAAAAGCAAACAGCGCCAGCGCGTGCTGCCCGGCTGCCAGCGGCAGCGACAGCACGAAGTTTTCGGCATCGGCCTGCCCCGCACCGAAATACAGCAGGCCACCCAACGCAATGGGCAGCACGAACAGGTTGATGAGCAGCATGTAGAGCGGAAACACCCAGACCGCGCGGCGCAGGTGGTCTTCGCGCACGTTCTCCACCACCATCACCTGGAACTGGCGGGGCAGGAACACCACCGAGAACATCGACAGCAGCATCAGCCCGAACCACTGCGCCCAGGCAAACTGCCCACCCTGCTCCAGGCGCAGCAGCTGCTGCAGCTGCGGCACGGCCTGCGCCCGGGCGAACAGGTCGCCCAGGCCATCGAACAGGCCATACACCACAAAGAAGCCAACCATCAGGAAGGCCACCAGCTTGACCACCGATTCGAACGCGATGGCGGCCACCATGCCCTCGTGGCGCTCGGTGGTGTCGAGGTGACGCGCGCCGAACACCATGGCAAAGCCGGCCAGCACCAGGGCCACGTAAAAGGCGCTGTCGCGGCTCCAGTGCGCAGCCTCGGCCACGCCGCCGGGCACCGTCAGCAGGGCATAGCCCGCCGACACCGCCTTGAGCTGCAGCGCGATGTAGGGCACGATGCCCACCACCGCGATCAATGTCACCAGACCGGCCAGCAGCGGGCTCTTGCCATAGCGGCTGGCAATGAAGTCGGCAATGGAGGTGATGCGGTAGGCCTTGGCGATGCGGATCATCTTGCGCAGCACGATCCAGCCCAGCACCATGACCAGCGTCGGCCCCAGGTAGATCGGCAAGAACCACACCCCGCCCGAGGCAGCCCGCCCCACACTGCCGAAATACGTCCAGGCGGTGCAGTACACAGCCAGCGAGAGCGCGTAGGTCCAGGGGTTGGCGATGACCGAGCGCCCCGCTTGCGCACGGCGGTCGGCCCAGTACGCCACGGCAAACAGCAGCAGCAGATAAGCGAACGACGAGGCAATGACCAGTGCGGGCGAGAGCATGCCTACTCCTGCGGCGGTGCGGGCGGTGGGGGCACCACCCCCGCGCGGTCATCGGGGCGTTCTTCGCTGCGGTCGGCCAGGCGGTCTTCGGGCCACTCCATCAGCCAGGCCAGCATGGCAATCAGCCCGCCCCACAGCAGGAACAGGGCCAAGGGGAACAAAGGAATGCCCCACACGGTGGCATCACGGTCCCACAGGCCGAGCAGCGGAAAATTGAACAGCACCCAGCCGCCGGCAAACAGGGCAACCAGGCGTTGGGAGCCGAGTCCTTTGAGCACAGCGGTCTCCTGGCGGGAGGTCTGGACGCCCCCCTGCCCTCCATTGTGCGCCCGGCACTTACCTTGTTCTTACGTAGCGGGCGGCGCGATCAGGTTTTGGCCTTGGCCTTGGCCCGGGCAGCAGCGCCGTGTGCCTGGCGCGAGAGCGCGAAATCGAGGAAAAACTTGCACCAGATGGTGCTGCCCGCCATGGCGGTCCAGGTGTTGTAGTCGAGCTGGCCCAGCGCCACGCTGACGATCACCACCGACGCCACCACCCCCGCGATGAGGTTGATGATCATCGCGTAGGGAGCGTATTTCTCGGGGTCGGGCGGCGACTCGCCGCGCTTGATGGCCACCTCGGAAAAATCACGCTTGACCACGATGCGCCACGCCCGACGGAACCAGAAGAACGCCATCGGGAACAGCGCGAGATACAGAATCCAGGTCAATGCGACGCTGACATCAAAAACCATGCAGGGCTCCCAGCTTCGGGGGGCCGCGCGCCGCGCGCAAGCACCCCGGACATTTCAACTAAAAAGGCCCTGCCAGCGCAGCCGGCAGGGCCTCCATTGTCACTGCCGAGGCGCGCGAGCGCCACGGCACGGGGGCTCTACCCCCGGACAGACGCTTTAGTGGGCACCCGTCACCGTCTTGGAGCCGCGCGGGATACGCACAGCTTCCACCATGGCCTGGATGTGCTCTGGCGGCTCCTTGGTGACCTTGTCCACCAGGAAGGCGACAGCAAAGTTCACCAGGGCACCGACTGCACCGATGGCTTCCGGCGTGATGCCGAAGAAGCTGTTGGCGCCGCCGATCAGGCCCAGGTATTCCGTGCCCTTGATAAAGAACACGCCCTTGTGTGCGAACACATAGAACAGGGTGAAGAACAGGCCTGCCAGCATGCCGGCCATGGCGCCTTCCTTGTTCATCTTCTTGCTGAAAATACCCATCATGATGGCGGGGAACAGCGAGCTGGCAGCAATACCGAAGGCCAGTGCCACCGTACCGGCCGCAAAGCCCGGCGGGTTCAGGCCCAGGTAACCGGCCACCACGATGGCCACGGCCATCGACACCTTGCCCGCCAGCAGCTCATTCTTCTCGCTGATGCCGGGGTTGAACACGCCCTTCACCAGGTCGTGCGACACAGCGGACGAGATAGCCATCAGCAGACCTGCAGCCGTCGACAGAGCCGCAGCCAGACCACCGGCCGCCACCAGCGCGATCACCCAGTTGGGCAGCAGCGCGATTTCGGGGTTGGCCATCACGATGATGTCGGCATTCACCGTCAACTCGTTGCCCTTCCAGCCGGCAGCCTCTGCCTTGCCCTTGGCGGCTTCGTTCTTGGTCTTGTCGTTGTAGTACTGGATGCGGCCGTCGCCGTTCTTGTCTTCCCACTTCAGCAGGCCGGTCTTTTCCCAGCGCTTCATCCAGTCGGGACGCTGTTCGTTCACCAGGCTGGCTTCAGGTGCATACAGGTCGCCACCGGTCTTGACGGCGGTGTTGACGGTGGCATGCAGGTTCAGTTTGGCCATGGCCGCCACGGCAGGGGCCGTGGTGTACAGGATGGCGATGAAGATCAGGGCCCAGCCGGCCGAGCTGCGCGCGTCCTTGACCGAAGGCACGGTAAAGAATCGCATGATGACGTGCGGCAGACCGGCGGTACCGATCATCAGCGACATCGTGTACATGAACATGTTCAGCGTGCTGCCCGGCAGTTGCGTGGTGTACTTGCCAAAACCGAGGTCGGTAACCACGGAATCGAGCTTGGCCAGCAGAGTCATGTCGGTGCCGACATAGCTGCCACCCAGACCCAGTTGAGGGATCGCGTTGCCCGTGAGCTGCAGCGAGATGAACACGGCAGGCACGGTGTAGGCCAGGATCAGCACGATGTACTGCGCCACCTGGGTGTAGGTGATGCCCTTCATGCCGCCGAACACGGCGTAGGCGAACACGATGGCCATACCGACGTAAATGCCGGTGTCGCTGGACACACCCAGGAAGCGCGAGAACGCGATACCCACACCGGTCATCTGACCAATGATGTACGTGAGCGACGCCACCAGCAGGCACAGCACGGCAATGGTGCTGGCGCTCTTGGAGTAGAAGCGGTCACCAATGAACTGGGGCACCGTGAACTTGCCGAACTTGCGCAGGTACGGAGCCAGCAGCATGGCCAGCAGCACGTAGCCGCCGGTCCAGCCCATCAGGAACAGGCCACCGCCATACCCCATGTTGGCGATCAGGCCGGCCATGGAGATGAAGGAAGCCGCGCTCATCCAGTCGGCGGCCGTGGCCATGCCGTTGGTGATGGGGTGCACGCTGCCGCCGGCCGCGTAGAACTCGCTGGTGGAACCAGCGCGGGCCCACACTGCAATGCCGATGTAGAGCGCGAAGCTCAGACCGACAAAAACGTAGATAGTGGTTTGCAAATCCATGATGTCAGCCCTCAGTCTTCATGCACGTCGAACTGACGGTCAATGTCGCCCATCTTCTTGGCGTAATAAAAAATCAGCGCAATGAAGATGTAGATGGAGCCCTGGTGCGCAAACCAGAACCCTAGCGGATACCCGCCCAGCTTGATGTTGTTGAGCATGTCCGCAAACAGGATGCCCGCGCCGAACGACACCACAAACCAGATGATGAGAATCTTGGTCAGCAGGCCGAGCGTGGCTTTCCAGTAGGCGTGACTACCTTTGTCTTCCTTCATGAAAGTCCCCTCTTGTTGGAGTACAGATCACAGCGCCTGAGCACTGCCCCCGTGCACCCACAAGGCCAGCCCCGTGGATTGCGAGGTTGACTGTCGCGACGCTTCCTTACAGCGAACTGATGAAAAGTTCCAATCTGACGCTTGGATTACGACTCAAGGGAAAACACCGATCGTTCAGGCCTCAGTGAAAATCCCAATGGCAGAGCGCTGTGTTGCAGAAACACTCTCTTACCTGCCTCATCCTGAAGACGGCATCCCCGTCCCTGCTCCATCGCCATGCCTGATTCCATCCCCGTACTGCTTCGCTCCATCTACGCCAAGACGGCGCAGGGTCAGCAGGAAATCGCCTCGCGCTCCCTGGGTCTGTCGCCCATGGCGCGGCGCGTACTGGTGCTGGTGGATGGCAAGCGCAGCGGTCAGGAACTGAGCACCTTTGTGCCCGGCAATGAGGTCAGCCCACAGCTCACCGAACTGTTGGAGCGCGGCTGCATCGAGGCCGTGGGTACCGTCCCCGCACCCAAGCCCGCGCCCAGCCCTGCGGGTGCTGCAGCCAGCACCCATGCAGGCGACGATCTGGAGGCCCTGCCGCCGCCCGAATCGCGCAGCGCCAAGGAGGCGGACATGGCGCGTAATTTCATGATTAACACGGTCAACACCATCTTTGGGCAGCACAACCGCATTTCACTCGTCGAGTCGATCTACGGCAGCAAGACCACCGAAGAACTGCGCCATGTGTACATCGCCTGGGCCGAGGCCATGGAGTCCAACGCCGTAGGCAAGAGGCGCCTGCCCGAGTTGCGCGAAAAGCTGTTTGCCGTGCTCTGACCGTTCAGCCCAGTTCGGCCAAAGACCTCGGAAGGTTTGAATGAATCTGGCCTGCTCTGGCACGCCGGATTCATTCACACCGTCTCAATCCTCGGCATACATATCCACGCCACGCGTCTCACGCAGCCACAGCGCGCCGATGAACGCACCCACCCCGGCAATCAGCACCGGGTACCACAGGCCGCTGTACATGTTGCCCGTCTGCGCGACGATGGCAAATGCCATGGGCGGCAGCATGCCACCGAACCAGCCGTTGCCGATGTGGTACGGCAGGCTCATGGCCGTGTAGCGGATGCGGGTAGGAAACATTTCGGCCAGCGCCGCCGCAAGGGGGCCGTACACCATGGTGACCAGCAGCATGAGGTACCACAGGATGGCGACCACACGCAGCCGGTCAATGGCCTGCGGGTCGGCGTGGTCTGGGTAGCCCGCAACCTGCAAGGCCTGGGCCACGGCGCTGCGAAAGGTCCGCTCACGCTCGCGCGCCTGCATGCCGGTCATGCCGGTGGCAGGCTCCAGCACGATGCGCTGGGTGCCGATGCGCACCACAGCGGCTGCACTCTCGCCTTCGGCAGGCTCGGTGTGGTAGCTCACCGAATGCGCTGCCAGCACCTGCTTGGCCAGGTCGCAGGGGCTGGTGTAGCGCGTGGCTCCGGTGGGATTGAACTGGAAGGAGCAGCCCCAGGGAGACGCTTCAATGACCACCTGGTTGCGTGCCTGGGCCTGCGCCAGCGCAGGGTTGGCCGCCACGGTCAGCGCCTGAAAGGCCGGAAAGTACGTGGCCGCCGCCAGCACGCAGCCCAACAGGATGACCGGCTTGCGGCCCACGCGGTCGGACAGCGCACCAAACACAATGAACAGCGGCGTGCCCAGCAGCAGCGCCAGCGCCAGCAAGAGCTGTGCGGTGGCGGCTTCCACCTTGAGCTGCTGCGTCAGAAAGAACAGCGCATAGAACTGCCCGGTGTACCAGACCACGGCCTGCCCGGCCGTCAGGCCCAGCAGGGCCAGCAGGGCCAGGCGCAGGTTCTTCCATGTCCCGAAGGCCTCGCGCACGGGGGCGCGCGAGGCGCGCCCCCGTGCCTTCATGCGCTGGAAGGCCGGTGTCTCGGCCAGGGACAGGCGAATCCACACCGACACTGCCAACAGCGCGATGGACACCAGAAAGGGAATACGCCAGCCCCAGTCGGCAAATGCGTCTTCGCCCAGCAGCGCACGCACGCCCATGACGACCAGCAGCGCCATCAGCAGGCCCAGCGTGGCCGTAGTCTGGATCCAGGCGGTGTAGGCGCCGCGCCGGTGCTGGGGGGCATGTTCGGCCACATAGACGGCGGCCCCGCCATACTCGCCCCCCAGGGCCAGGCCCTGCAGCAGGCGCAGCCCTATGAGCAGGATGGGCGCCGCCACGCCGATGCTGGCATAGGCCGGCAGCAGCCCCACGGCAAAGGTGGCCAGGCCCATGACCAGCATGGTCACCAGAAAGGTGTACTTGCGCCCGATCATGTCACCCAGCCGCCCGAACAGCACGGCCCCCAAAGGGCGCACCAGAAAACCGGCGGCGAACGCCAGCAGCGCGAACAGAAAGGCCGAGCCCGCGTCGAGCGCGCTGAAAAACTGGCGCGCAATGATGGCCGCCAGGGCACCGTAGAGGTAAAAGTCGTACCACTCGAACACGGTACCCAGCGACGAGGCAATGACCACCCGCGTCTCCTCGGGCGTCATCGGCCCGTTGGAAGCCGGGGGGGCCATGGGTTGTCTCCAATTGCTTGCAAGCTGCTCTGTGGCAGCCTGCAAGCATTCTTGGAGGCCGTGCTGACCCCGTTCTGACGCCCAGCCAACAAGGGCTTGCTTGAAACTGACCCGGCACTGACAAAACCAGGCCCAGCGTGCCTTGCAGCAGTTTGTTGCACTGCAATTGCTGCACTGCGTAAGCGCTTGGTCAGTGCCCGTTTGCAGAATCCGCCCGCTTGCCGCGGACCTTCTGTCACGGCAGTGATCCCATCCAAGGAGACTGATTCATGAGCGACCCGGTGGTCCAGAAAATACAGAGCCATCCGAAGTACCTGGAACTGCGCACCAAGCGCAACCGTCTGGGCATCTTTCTGACCGTGCTGATGCTGGTGGCTTATTACGGCTATATCGCGCTGATTGCATTCGACAAGAAGTTTCTCGCCCAACCCATCGGCAGCGGCGTGACCACTCTGGGCATTCCCATCGGCATGGGCGTGATCCTGTTCACCATCGTCATCACCGGCATTTATGTGCGCCGTGCCAACGGCGAGTTCGATGCACTGACCAAGCAAATTCTCAAAGACGCATCGAAATGAACGCTCTCAAGAAACCAGCCCTTCAAGCGCTGCCACTGCTGGCCCTGCTGACCGCAGGGGCCGCCCATGCCGCCGGTGGCGATGTGGGCCAGGCGGCCAAACAGGCCACCAACTGGACGGCCATCATCATGTTCGGCATCTTCGTCGCCGGTACGCTGTGGATCACGAAGTGGGCCGCGGCCAAGACACGCTCTGCCGCCGATTTCTACACGGCTGGAGGCGGCATCACCGGCTTCCAGAACGGCCTGGCGATCGCGGGCGACTACATGTCCGCGGCTTCCTTCCTGGGCATCTCGGCGGCCGTGATGGCCACCGGCTACGACGGCCTGATCTACTCCATCGGCTTCCTCGTGGGCTGGCCCATCATCACCTTCCTGATGGCCGAGCGCCTGCGCAACCTGGGCAAGTTCACCTTCGCCGACGTGGCGGGCTACCGCTTCCAGCAGACGCCGATCCGCGCCTTCGCGGCCTCGGGCACGCTGGTGGTGGTGGCGTTCTACCTGATCGCGCAGATGGTCGGCGCAGGCCAGCTCATCAAGCTGCTGTTCGGCCTGGAATACTGGATGGCCGTGGTCATCGTGGGCGCGCTGATGATGGTCTATGTGCTGTTCGGCGGCATGACGGCCACCACCTGGGTGCAGATCATCAAGGCGGTGATGCTGCTGGCGGGCGTGAGCTTCATGGCCTTCATGGTGCTGGCACAGTACGGCTTCAGCCCCGAGGCGCTGTTCGCCAAGGGCGTGGAAGTGCGCACCAATATCGCCGCCAACACCGGCATGTCGGCTGAAGACGCCGCCAAGAAGGGGCTGTCCATCATGGGGCCCGGCGGCTTCATCAAGGACCCGATCTCGGCCATCTCGTTCGGCATGGCGCTGATGTTCGGCACCGCCGGCCTGCCGCACATCCTGATGCGCTTCTTCACCGTGCCCGATGCCAAAGAAGCCCGCAAGTCGGTGCTGTGGGCCACCACCTGGATCGGCTACTTCTACATCCTGATCTTCATCATCGGCTTCGGCGCCATCACCCTGGTGCTGACCAACCCCGAGATGGCGGATGTGGTCAAGGGTGTGATCCACGGCGGCGCGGGCACGGCCAACATGGCGGCCGTGCTGGTGGCCAAGTCGGTGGGCGGCAACATCTTCTACGGCTTCATCTCGGCCGTGGCGTTCGCCACCATCCTGGCCGTGGTGGCCGGCCTGACGCTCTCGGGCGCCTCGGCCGTGTCGCACGACCTGTATGCCACGGTGTTCAAGAAGGGCAAGGCCGACAGCGCGTCGGAGCTGAAGGTTTCGCGCATCACCACCCTGGCCCTGGGCGTGATCGCCGTGGTGCTGGGCATCGCCTTCGAGAAGCAGAACATCGCGTTCATGGTCTCGCTGGCCTTCGCCATCGCGGCCTCGGCCAACTTCCCGGTGCTGTTCATGTCGGTGCTGTGGAAAGACTGCACGACGCGCGGCGCGGTGATCGGCGGCTTCCTGGGCCTGATCTCCTCGGTGGGCCTGACCATCGTGTCGCCCTCGGTGTGGGAAGCCACGCTGGGCAACCCGGCCGGCTCGGCGCTGTTCCCCTACACCTCGCCGGCGCTGTTCTCCATGACCATCGGCTTCGTGGGCATCTGGCTCTTCTCGATCACCGACAAGAGTGCCAACGCCGCGCGCGAGCGTGCCGCATTCCCGGCGCAGCAGGTGCGTTCGGAAACGGGCCTGGGCGCCGCTGGGGCCTCTGGACATTGATGCCCCCCTGTGGCGCATGCGGCGCCCTCCCCCTCGCATCGTTGCGCGATGCGGTGGGGGGACAATCCACCGGGCCTGGCGCCCGGTTTTTTATTGGCTTTGCAACTGGCGCAGTTTGACAAAGGCCATGGCCGCCATGACGGCGTCGTTGAGGGCGTCGTGGGCTTCGCGCTGGGGTAGCGCCAGGTCGTCCATGAGCGTGGCAAAGCGCAGGTCGATGTGGGCGTTGTCGAACTGCTGGTAGGGCGGCAACTGCTTGAACTTGTACTCGTAGTACATGGCCGATACCTCCAAGCGCTGCTGTGGCAGGCCCATGCCCAGCAAGGGCCACACGGCGCGGTTGAGCATGGCCACATCGAACTCCAGGTAGTAGCCCACCAGCGGGCGGCTGCCGATGAAATGCAGCAGCTGGCGCATCGCCTCGTCCAGCGGCAGGCCCTGGGCCACATCACGGCTGCGCAGGCGGTGGATGCGCACGCTGTCCGCGGGCACCTCCTTGTCGGGCCGCACCAACAACTCCAGCCGCTGGCTGGTGAGGATGCGCTGGCCCACGATGCGCACGGCGCCGATGGCAATGATCTCGTCGGTGCGGCGGTTCAGGCCCGTGGTCTCGCAGTCGATGGCCACCCATTCGTTGGGCGGCGGCGGTTCGAGCAGGAAGGCAAACTCTGGCCGCGCCAGGTGGTAGCGCTGCCAGGTGCGGCGCATGCGTTCCAGCAGTGTCACAGCGCGTCCAACTTCAGCCGGTGGTGCAGCAGCGCCTTGAAACGTTTGACCACCGCGAGCGCGTCCTTGAGCAGATCGCGCTCCAGCGTGCTGAGCCGCTCGGGATCGACGTTGCCGGTGACCGGCCGGCCCGTGTCGATCTGGGCCAGCCCGGCCTGCAGGCGCAGTCCCATGAGGAAGTGCAGGCTTTGCACCAGCTCATCGCCCAGGGCGGCATCGAGCACGCCCGCCTCCACCAGTGCGGCAATCCGCTCGGCCGTGCCGGTGGCCGGCACGCGCCGCGCCAACGCCAGGCTGCGCACGCCATGCACGATGGGAAAGATGCCCGCCTTCTTGAGGCTGATGGCACGGCCTTCATCGCTCAGGCCGAACAGGCGGCTCCACCAGCCCGAGGCGCCGCCAAAGTTGTCGATGGCAGCGGCAAAGCGGGCCAGTACGGCGTCGTTGTCGATGGCCTGCTCCACCACACCTTCACGCACGGCATGGAGCAGCGCCGCATCGCCCGCCACGGCATGCGCATCCAGAAAGATGGCGAGCTGCATCAGGCTGTCGGCCTCGGGCGCCAGCAGCCATTGGCGCACACGCTGGCCAAAGCTGTGGACCGAGCCGCGCCAGTCGGGGTTGCTGACCATGATGCGGCCGGGGCACTCAGGGTAGCCAAAGCTCGCCAGCACCTCCGAAAACCGCTGGCAGATGGCGTCCAGCTCCGGCGGCGCGGCATAGCCATCGCGCAGCACCAGGCCGTTGTCCTGGTCGGTCTTGAGGAGTTGTTCACCGCGCCCCTCGCTGCCCATGACGAACAGGCAACTGTTCTCCACCAGGTCGGGGGGGGCCACCATGGACCAGGCGCGCTCGAACAGGTGGGCGTTGAGTTGCTGCACCAGCTTGGCCATCAGCCCGATGCGCGTGCCACCGCGCTGCAGCGCGGCGAGCAGCCGCGTGATCTGGGCCGCCGCCTGCGCCAGTGCGGGCAAATCCTGCGCGTGTTCGATCTGCGCCGTGATGACGTGCGAATGGTTGGCCAGAAAGCTGAACAGGTCCAGCGCCTCCAGCACCCCGCGTACGGCGCCAGTGTCCTCCAGCACCACCAGGCGGTGCACGCGCCTGCGCAGCAGCAGCACCATGGCGTCGCCCAGCGAGTCGGACTCGCGCACGGTGACGACGGGCGTGCTGGCCAGTGTGCCCACGGCCAACTGGTCCAGCGGGCGGCCATCGAGAATGGCGCGCTGCAAATCGGTGTTGGTGAAAATACCCAGGCCGCCGTCGGCCAGCCCGGTTACCAGCACATTCTTCACCCTCTGCTCCTGCAGCAGGCGCACGACGGTGATGATGTCGGTGTCCGCAGTCACCATGGGGGCCGGGCGCAGAAAGGCCTGCTCCACGCGCGCCATGGTGAGCGATTGCAGCTCATGCTGCCCTGCCCTGCGTGCCAGGGCACTGAGCTTCTGGCCCAGGTCGGAAAACAGCAAGGCGCCAAAGGTGGTGTTGCAGGCGATGAGCTCGTTCACCGCCTCGCGTGCCAGTTGGTAGGCCACCACTTCCTCGGTGGCCACAAAGCGGCTGTGCAGGCGGCCGGTCATCAGGCCACAGCCATCAAAGCTGTCCTCGGGCCCGTAGGTGGCCAAGACCTCTTCACCCTCGGTCTGGGTGACGTAGCCCTTGATGATGACGAACAGGTGGGTAGGAGCGCTGCCCGCATCGAGCACCACCGCGTCTTCGGGGAAGTAGGCGATGTCCACGCTGGCGCGCACCAGGCGCTGCTCGTCGGGGGTGAGGCAATCGAAGGGGGATGCGTTGAAAGGAAAGGCGCTGGGCATGAAGGATGGGGCGGCCGCCATGGCACGCCCCTGCATTCAAACCGGCAGGCCTTGCGCCACGCTTGCAGCGGACTCCCAGCCTTGGCCGAACCAGGCGTCGCCCTCCAGGTAGGCGCGCAGCATGGGCAGGCTGTCGTAGCCCCAGAAGACCTTGCCATCCACCTCCAGCGCCGGTACACCGAACACGCCGCGCGCCGTGGCGGCCTCGGTGTTGGCGCGCAGCAGCGCCTTGGCGCGGGCGCCATCCTCGTCGCCCGGCTTGCGCTGGGGCTCCAGTTCGGCAGCGAGCTGCGTAAGCCGCTCGGCATCGAGCGCATCCTGCCCGCCCTGCCAGACATGGCGGAACACCGTGCCGGTGACAAAGCGGTTGATGCTGCCGTCCTCGCTGCAGGCCAGCGCCAGGCGCAGCAGCGCCAGCGGATTGAACGGATGGCGCGCGGGCATCGCCAGCGGCACACCCAGCGAATGGCCCAGCCATAAGGCATGGCGGTAGGTCCAGTCGCGCTTGGGCGCAATGCCCGCCGGCCCCGGGTTGCCATGCTGCTTGAGCAACGCGCCCAGCAGTACCGGCCGGTACTCCACGCTGTGGCTCAGGCCCTCCAGCACATCTGGCAAACGCTCGAAGGCCAGCCAGGCGTACGGCGAAACGAAGTCCAGGTGAAAGACGATGTGCTTCATGGCAGCTCCTTGGTGGGGACGTCAGGGTGGGGGCTTCAGGGTGGAAAAGCCATCCCGGCGCGCTGCGCCAGCGCAGCCCAGATGGCCAGGCGCTCGGCGCTGTCGGCCTGGGCCCAGGCGCGGATCTCGGGAATGGTGCGAAAGCACCCCACGCAGTGGCTGCGGTCCTCGGACATGCGGCAGACCGAGATGCAGGGCGAGGGAATGACCTCGTCGGAATTGGGATCAAAATAGCCCGCTTCGCCCAACAGACGAGCGCGAGCAGCTATACCTTCGATAGCACTCATAGGGCAGCAGGCTCCTGCACCACATCGACCACGGGTGCGCCAGTGAGCCGCTCCAGGTCGGCGGGGTGGAGCGGAAACACGCCGTGCGGGTGCCCTGCGGCGGCCCAGACCACATCGAAGCGCAGCAGGTCGCGGTCGATCAGCGTGACCGGCGGCGTGGCATGCGCCACGGGCGAGACGCCGCCGATGGAAAAGCCGGTGCGATCCTTCACGAAACCGGCATCGGCACGACCGATCTTGCCCACATGGGCCTCGACCTTCTTCTCATCCACACGCCGGTCGCCCGAGGTGATAACGAGCACGGCCACATCATCGGCCTTGCGCCGGAAGATGATGCTCTTGGCAATCTGGCCAAGCTGCACACCGAGCTGGTCGGCCGCCTGCTGCGCAGTGCGCGCCGCATCATCGAGCATGCGTGGGCCGTGGGGGTGGCCGGCCGCCTGGAGCGCGGCGGCCACACGCTGCAGGCCGGGCGGCTGCGCATCAAGGGAAGGAATAGCTTCAGTCATGGTTCCCCGATGGTAGCGGCGGCGGCGCCTGCGCGCTGGTGCTCAGGCTTTCAGGCGCGCTTGTTCAGCAGGGCCACGGCCGTGCGCGAGTTGGGCTTGCGGCCCAGAAAATCGCTGATGTAGGCACCCGCATCGACAAGCTTGTCGAGGTCGATGCCGGTCTCGATACCCATGCCGCGCAGCATGAACACCAGGTCTTCGGTGGCCACGTTGCCCGTGGCGCCCTTGGCGTAAGGGCAGCCGCCCAGGCCGGCCACCGAGGCCTGATAGTTCCACACGCCCAGCTCCAGCGCGGCCAGCGTGTTCGACAGCGCCTGGCCGTAGGTATCGTGGAAATGGCCCGACACCGCGTCGATGCCATAGTGCTGCAGCGCCGCCTCGATGGCGCGCTGCACCGTGCGAGGCGTGCCCACGCCGATGGTGTCGGCCACGTCCACGCGCTGCACGCCGATGCCTTTCATCAACCCGGCCAGGTAGGCCACCTGCTGCGGCGCGACCTCGCCTTCGTAGGGGCAGCCCACGGTGCAGCTCATGGCGCCACGCACGCGGATGCCGGCCGCCAGCGCGGCCTCGACCACGGGCGCGAAGCGCTCGATGCTCTCGGCGATGCTGCAGTTGATGTTCTTGCGGCTGAAGGCCTCGCTGGCCGAACCGAACACCACGATCTCGTCGGGCCGCGTCTTCACCGCCGCCTCGTAGCCCTGCAGGTTGGGCGTCAGCACGGAATAGCGCACGCCGGCCTTGCGTTCGATGCCGGCCATGACCTCGGCGTTGTCGGCCATCTGCGGCACCCATTTGGGGCTGACGAAGCTGGTGACCTCGATCTCGTGCAGGCCGGCTTCCTGCAGGCGCTGCACCAGGCCGATCTTGACCTCGGCGGGCACGGGGGATTTTTCGTTCTGCAGACCGTCGCGCGGACCGACGTCGATGATCTGAACGCGGGAGGGGATGCTCATGGGGAAGTCCTTGTGAAAGAAGTGCTGTCAATAGCCGCGCACCGGGTCCACGACACCGGCGATGGCCTCGCCACGCTCCAGCGCAGCGATCTTGCCCACGATCTGGGCAATGCTCTCACCCAGCAGCGTGCGCGCCGAGGTGTGGGGCGTGAGGGAAATGCGCGGGTGGCTCCAGAACGGATGCCCCACGGGCAGCGGCTCGGTGCGGAACACGTCAAGCTGGGCGCCCGCGAGGTGACCGCTGTCGAGCAGCGCCAGCAGGTCGTCCTCGACCAGGTGCGCGCCGCGCGCGACGTTGATGAGGTAGCCGCCCGGCTGCAGGCGCGCCAGGGTGTCACGGTTCAGGATGTCCTGCGTCTCGGGCGTGAGCGGCAGCAGGTTCACGAGCACGCGGCTGGCGGCCAGGAAGTCATTGAAGCCGTCCTGCCCGCTGAAGGCGCGGGTGCCGTCAATGGCCTTGGGCGAGCGGCTCCAGCCGTTCACCGGAAACTCGAACTGCGCCAGCGCCTTCGCCACGCGCTCGCCGAGCACGCCCAGGCCCATCACGCCCACGGGCAGGTCCTGGCGCAGGCGCGGCTTGCGGTAAGCCCACTGGCCCGCGCGCATGCTGGCTTCGTACTGGTCGAATTCGCGGAAATGGCGGATGACGGCGTGGCACACGTATTCGGCCATCTGCACGGCCATGCCGGCATCGTCGAGCCGCACTACGCGCGCGCCCGGCGGCAGGCGGCGCTGCAGCAGCGCATCGACGCCTGCGCCGATGTTGAACAGAGCCTGGATGCCCTGCTGCTCGTCCAGGAACTGCTGGGGCGGCGCCCAGACCACGGCGTAATCGGCCACCGGAGCACCCGGTTGCCAGACGGTGATGTCGGCGCCGGGCAACGCGGCGGCCAGGCCCTGCAACCAGGGATCGGCCTTGGTATCGGTACAGCAAAAGGTGATTTTCATGGTCACCGAGCGTACCCCGCCCGCCGCAAAACGTCTGTCACTCAGCGGAAAGCTTGAGCAGTTCGGCGCCCTCGGCCACCTGATCGCCCGGCGCGTACAGCAGCTCCTGCACCACGCCGTCCACCGGCGCGGCGATGGTGTGCTCCATCTTCATGGCTTCCATCACGGCCAGGGCCTGGCCCTTGCTCACCTTGTCGCCGGCCTGCACGGCGAACGACACCACCTTGCCCGGCATGGGCGCGGTCAGGCGCCCCCCCTCGGACTGGTCCTCGCCCGCATGGGCCAGCAGATCGATGGCCACGATCTGCGTCGCGCCCCGGGGCATGAACACATGGTCGGTCTCGCCCATGGCATACACGGCGGCCCGGGTGCGCTCACCCGCATACTGCAGTTCGATGCCCCCGGCGACCGACTGAAACGCCAGCGGACCGGAAACAGCCTGCGCACCTTCACCGACCGTCAGCCGCAGTCCGCCATCGTGCAGGTAGGCCAGGCTGGCCTTGGCATGCGCGCCGTTGAAGTCGAACTCGAAACGGCGTTCCACCAGGCCGTGCGAGCGCCAGCCGTCGCGGCAGCTGAACGGGTCGGCACCTTCGGTGGCGCGCTCGCGCAGCAGCGTCTGGGCCACGGCGGCGGCCGCCGCCAGCGGCAGGCCCACGCGCTCCTGCTTGAACAGCACGGCCTCTTCGCGCGGGATCAGCGCAGTGTCGAGGTTGGCTTTAGCGAACGAGTCGGTGCGCGCCACCATGCGCAGGAACTGCACGTTGGTCGCCAGGCCGACGATGTGGGTCTGGGCCAGCGCTTCATCCAGCCGGGCCAGCGCCTGCTCGCGCGTGTCGCCGTGCACAATGAGCTTGGCCACCATGGAGTCATAGAACGGGCTGATGGCGTCGCCCTGGCGCACGCCGGAGTCCACGCGCACCGCGCCGCGCTCGAAGGCCACGCAGTCGGGCAGGCCGTACACGGCGAGCTGGCCGGTGGCGGGCAGGAAGTTGTTGTCGGGGTTCTCGGCGCAGATGCGCGCCTCGATGGCATGGCCGGTGATGCGCAGCTCGTCCTGCTGCAGCGGCAGCGGCTCGCCCGCGGCCACGCGCAACTGCCATTCCACCAGGTCCTGGCCGGTGATGGCCTCGGTGACCGGGTGCTCGACCTGCAGGCGCGTGTTCATCTCCATGAAGAAGAAGTTCATGCTGCCATCGGGACGCTGCTCGACGATGAACTCCACCGTGCCCGCGCCCACGTAGTGCACGGCACGCGCGGCGGCCACGGCGGCCAGGCCCATCTGGGCGCGCATCTCGGGCGTCATGCCGGGCGCGGGCGCTTCCTCCAGCACCTTCTGGTGGCGGCGCTGCACCGAGCAGTCGCGCTCGAACAGGTAGACATAGTTGCCATGCGTGTCGCCGAACACCTGGATCTCGATGTGGCGCGGGCGCTGCACGTATTTTTCGATCAGCACGGCGTCGTCGCCAAAGCTGTTGATCGCCTCGCGCTTGCACGACGCCAGCGCGGCCGCGAAGTCCTCGGCCTTGTCCACGGCGCGCATACCCTTGCCGCCACCGCCGGCGCTGGCCTTGATGAGCACGGGGTAGCCGATGCGGTCGGCCTCGGCCTGCAAGAGCGCGGCGTCCTGGTTGGCGCCGTGGTAGCCGGGCACCAGGGGCACGCCGGCTTTTTCCATGAGCTGCTTGGACTCGGCCTTCAGGCCCATGTCCTTGATGGCCGAGGGCGGCGGGCCGATGAAGACCAGGCCAGCGTCCTGGCAGGCCTGGGCGAATTCCTCGTTCTCGCTCAGGAAGCCGTAGCCGGGGTGGATGGCCTGCGCGCCCGTGGCCTGGGCGGCCTCGATGATGCGCTCCCAGCGCAGGTAGCTGTCCTTGGGGGCGCTGCCGCCGATGTGCACGGCCTCGTCGCACACGGCCACATGCTTGGCGCTGGCATCGGCATCGGAATACACGGCGACGGTCTTGACGCCCATGCGCTTCGCGGTCGCCGCGACACGGCACGCAATCTCGCCGCGGTTAGCAATCAGGATTTTGGTAAACATTTAGGCCACTCCAGGAGAACCAGAAAAAAACGAGGCAACGCGGCGCAGCACCGCGCGCAGGAATCGGAACAGCAGCACCAGCAACAGTGCCGACACGATGAGCATGAACGCCAGCGCCACGCCGAACCACAGCGGGTGCTGCGTGGCCAGCCAGACCACGGCCACCACCAGGCCGTCTTCGAGGAAGGACAGCCCCCAGTTGGAAAATGGCTCGGGCGAGGTATTGACCGCCGCGCGCGTGGTCATCTTGGTGGCCAGCGCCGTGGCCGAGAGCGAACCGCCCAGCAGGCCGGCCACCAGGGCCATGGTGGCGTTGTCGGCGCCGAACACCCCCGCCGCCAGCACCGCCCCCGCCGGGATGCGGATCACCGTGTGCAGCGCATCCCAGGCACTGTCGAGCCAGGGCACCTTGTCGGCGAAGAATTCGACCAGCAGCATGAAGCCGCTCACCGCCAGCACCGCCGGGTGCTGCAGCACCTGCAGGCCCGGCGGCAGCACCAGCCATCCGGTCGCACCCATCAGGCCGACGAGGAACACCACGGCATAGAGCCGGAACCCGCTGGCCCAGCCCAGCGCGGCCGCCAGCGCCAGCAGGCCCGGCATGTCGAGCTGGGCCGTGGCCCGTGCCGCGCCCTCGGCCACGTCCCGCGCGGTGCCCGCGTCCACATGCAGCCCCACGGTGTGGAGCCACTGGACGATGCGCAGCCAGAGCTGGTCCATGGTCGTTCAGGCGCATGCGTGCGAGCTCAGGCCTGCAACCACGCCGGTTTGCGCTTTTGCAGGAAGGACTGCACGCCCTCGCGGCCCTCTTCGCTCGCGCGGATGTCGGCGATGCCTTCGACGGTGGCGGCGATGAGCTGCGCGTCGATCTGCTGCTGCGCCACGTCCTGCACCAGCTGCTTGCAGGCGCGCACGGCGTTCGGGCTGGCGCTGACCAGGGCTTTGACGATGTCATCGACCTTGGCGTCAAGCTGGTCTGCGGCCACGACCTCGTGCACGAAGCCGATGCGCAGCGCCTCGGCCGCACCGAAGCGCTCGGCCGTGAGGAAGTAGCGGTGCGCGGCGCGCGCGCCCATGGCGCGGATGACGTAGGGGCTGATGGTGGCCGGGATCAGGCCGAGCTTGACCTCGCTGAGGCAGAAGCCCGCCGTGTCCACCGCCACGGCCATGTCGCAGGCCGCGACCAGGCCCATGCCGCCGGCGTACACGTCGCCCTGCACACGCGCCACGGTGGGCTTGGGGCAGGCGTAGATCACGCGCAGCATCTCGGCGAGCTTGCCCGCGTCCGCGATGTTCTCGGCGCGCGTGTAGTCGGCCATGCGGCGCATCCAATTGAGGTTGGCGCCGGCGCAGAAGGCCGGGCCCTCGGCGGCCAGCACCACGGCGCGCACGTCGGGGCGTGCGCCCACGTCGAGAAAGGCCGCAGCGATCTCGGCGATGACTTCGTCGCTGAAGGCGTTGCGCACCTCGGGCTGGGTCAGCGTGATGCGCGCGACCGGGCCCGACTGGGTGATGGAAAGGTTCTGGCTCATGGCGTATGCGGGTTTTGCAGGAAATAGACGAGATCGAGCTCCGGGCAGGGCTGGCCCAGCGCGGTGAGCGCCGCCGTGATCTGCCCGCGGTGGTGCGTGCCGTGGTTGAACACATGCGCGAGCGTGGCGGCGAAGGGCAGCGTGGCCGAGGTGCCGCGCATGGTGGTGTAGGACAGCACCCCATCCCAGCGCTGCGCGGGCCAGCCGGCGATCAGCGGCTCCCAGCGCGCCGCACCCTCGCGCAGGCGGCTGGCCAGGTGTGCGCGGTCGCTCTCGACCTCGGCGTCCAGCGCCACGCGCGGCGAGCTGCCCTCGGCAAAGCGCACGAACCACAGCAGGTGCTCGCCCACCAGCAGGTGGCTGAGCGTGCCGTGGATGCTGCGGAAGAACAGGCCCAGGTCGCGCCGGTAGTCCGCCTCGGGCAGCGCGTCCACGGCCCGGAGCAGGCGCTCGGTGGCCCACACGTTGTAGCGTGCGAGCTGGCCAAAGTGGGCGGCGGCGTCCATGGGGTGTTCCGTGCGTCGGCGTGCGTTCTTCTTACATGCGGAACACGCCGAACTTGGTGTCCTCGATGGGCGCGTTGCGCGTGGCCGAGAGGCCCAGCGCCAGCACGCGGCGCGTGTCGGCGGGGTCGATCACACCGTCGTCCCACAGGCGCGCGGTGGCGTAGTAGGGGTGGCCCTGCTCTTCGTACTGGCGGCGGATGGGGGCCTTGAAGGCTTCCTCTTCCTCCATGCTCCACTGGCCGCCCTTGGATTCGATGCCGTCGCGCTTGACGGTGGCCAGCACACTCGCGGCCTGCTCGCCGCCCATCACGGAGATGCGCGCGTTGGGCCACATCCAGAGGAAGCGCGGCGAGTAGGCGCGGCCGCACATGCCGTAGTTGCCGGCGCCGAAGCTGCCGCCGATGATGATGGTGAACTTGGGCACGGCCGCCGTGGCCACCGCCGTCACCAGCTTGGCGCCGTGGCGCGCGATGCCTTCGTTCTCGTACTTGCGGCCGACCATGAAGCCGGTGATGTTCTGCAGGAACACCAGCGGGATCTTGCGCTGGCAGCACAGCTCGATGAAGTGCGCGCCCTTCTGCGCGCTCTCGCTGAACAGGATGCCGTTGTTGGCGATGATGCCGACCTGCATGCCCTCGACGCGCGCGAAGCCGCACACCAGGGTGCTGCCGAAGCGCGCCTTGAATTCGTCGAACTCGCTGCCGTCGACGATGCGGGCGATGATCTCGCGCACGTCGAAGGGCTTGCGCGTGTCGGTGGGGATCACGCCGTACAGTTCTTCTGCTGCATATTTAGGAGCTACTGGCGCAGTATCGGCGGGCGATGCAGCCTTGTTTTTATTCAGATTGGCCACCGCATGGCGCGCCAGCTTGAGCGCGTGCAGGTCGTTCTGCGCCAGGTGGTCGGCCACGCCCGACAGGCGCGTGTGCACGTCGCCGCCGCCCAGGTCTTCGGCACTCACCACCTCGCCCGTGGCGGCCTTCACCAGCGGCGGGCCGCCCAGGAAGATGGTGCCCTGGTTCTTCACGATGATGGACTCGTCGCTCATCGCGGGCACGTAGGCGCCGCCGGCCGTGCAACTGCCCATGACCACGGCGATCTGGGCGATGCCCTGGGCGCTCATGTTGGCCTGGTTGAAGAAGATGCGGCCAAAGTGCTCGCGGTCCGGGAACACGTCGTCCTGGTTGGGCAGGTTGGCGCCGCCCGAGTCCACCAGGTAGATGCAGGGCAGGCGGTTCTGCGCCGCCACTTCCTGGGCGCGCAGGTGCTTCTTCACCGTCATGGGGTAGTAGGTGCCGCCCTTCACCGTGGCGTCGTTGCACACGATCATGCAGTCCACGCCGCTCACGCGGCCGATGCCGGCGATGATGCCCGCGCCCGGTGCGTCGTTGTTGTACATGTTCAGCGCGGCCAGCGGCGCCAACTCCAGGAACGGCGTGCCGGGGTCGAGCAGGTTCGCCACGCGCTCGCGCGGCAGCAGCTTGCCCCGTGCCACATGCTTGGCGCGCGCGGCCTCGCCGCCACCGGCAGCGACCTTGTCGATCTGGGCGTTCAGGTCATCGACCAGCACGCGCATGGCAGCGGCATTGGCTTGAAAGTCGGCCGAGCGGGCATTGAGTTGGGTCTGCAATACAGGCATGGTGTGGTTTCTCTGCAAGAGGAATGCGGCTGGCCTGGGGCGAATCGACATTCAAACACCCCCGTCGTTGCCCCGCCTGGCACGCCTGGCTAGGCACGAGGAGGACGCTGGTAGGTACCAGCAACCGACGAGCAACGACGCATGGCGGGCCAGGCGGGGTAACCCTTTGGCCAAAGCCCTGGCGACGGGAGTGTTTGAATATCGCTTCGCCCTAGCATGCCAGGGGTCGGGCTCAAGAATACGCCCAGTGGCCCGGCGTGGTTTGCCAGCGTGGTTGCAAATTCCGCCAGCATTGCGGCACACTCTGGGGGTGAATGCCTCTGCTGCCCATCCTTCGCCGCCCACACCCCTTCCCCCCGCCGCTCCTGCTGCGCCTGCCGTCACGCCCATGGCGTTTGTGCAGGCCATTCTGCGGGCCTGCGCACAGGCGGGCGTGAATGCGCTGCCGCTGCTGCAACAGGCACAAATCGCGCCACAGGAAGTGGAAAACCCTGCCACCCGCGTGACGGCCTGGCAGTTCGAGCGTCTTTCTGGGCTGGCCATGCAGGCACTGGACGACGAGGCACTGGGCTGGTTCAGCCGCCGCCTGCCCTGGGGCAGCTATGGGATGCTGGCGCGCGCCTCCATCAGCTCACCTACGCTGGGGGTGGCGCTCAAGCGCTGGTGTCGCCACCACGGCCTGCTGACGCAGGACATCTCGCTCACGCTGCAGGTGCAAGACGACAGCGCCATCGTGCGGCTGCAAGAGCACCGGCCCTTGGGGGCGTTTGCCGAGTTCTGTCCCGTTTCGGTGCTGCGCAACATCCACGGCCTGGCGTGCTGGTTCATCGATTCGCGCATCCCGCTGCAGGAATCCTTCTTCAGCTTTACTCGGCCCGCCCACCACGACGCCTACGCCGTGCTGTTCCCAGGGCCGGTACAGTTTGGTGCTGCTTGCAGCGGCCTGCGCTTTGACGCGCGCTACCTGCAACTGCCGCTGCAGCGCGACGAAGCCGCACTGCGCCAGATGCTGCAACGCGCCCTGCCGCTGACGGTGCTGCAGTACCGGCGCGACCGCCTGCTGGTGCAGCGCGTGCGCACCCTGCTCACGGCCGACCCCGCCGCCGGGCACAGCGCCGAGGCGCTGGCATTGCGCCTGCACCTGTCGCCGCGCACGCTGCACCGCCAGCTCAAGGACGAAGGCGCATCGTTGCAGGGCCTGAAGGACGAGGTGCGGCGCGAGCGCGCCATGGACCTGCTGCACCGGACCGAGCGCCCCATCAAGCAGGTAGCGTACGAGGCGGGCTTTGGCAATGACAAGAGCTTCATCCGTGCGTTCCGGCACTGGACGGGGCTCTCCCCTGCAGAGTTCCGGCGCCAGAGCCGCGCGCCAGGGTTGCTATGATTTTTATAGCTTATCGCGCCTGTCACACAAGCGTCAGAGGCCTATTTTCATAGTACGTCGCCATCCACATACCACCAGCAACCCTGCTCACGCACAAAGCGGCTGCGCTCGTGCTGGCGCACGGCCCGGCCCGCCACGCGAAAGCGTGCGACGAACTCCACCTCTGCATGGTCCGCATCGACACGATGATGGGCGCGCACCTCCAGCCCCAGCCATTTGGCGGCAGGGTCCAAATCCAGCCGTGCCGGGCATGTGCTGGCATGCCAGGTCGCCCGCAGGTAGTCCGCGCGCTCCAATACAAAGGCGCTGTAGCGCGAGCGCATCAGCGCTTCGGCTTCCGAAGCGGGGCGCTGCTGGTTCAGACAAGGGCTGCAGCAGTCGGCAAACCGGAGCGCACGGCCACGGGCATCGGTGCGTCCACAGGGACAGGGGGCGCTGGGCTGGAGTGACAGAGGCATGGCGACGATTGTGCCGCGCAGGGCTGGGGCGGTGCGCGGTCAGTGATTGTCAGGCACAAGCGCGCAAATACACCTACACTGAACCGGCAGTTGGGGTCACCCATCCAACTCCCGTTTTTGAAGCGATTCACACCGCATCTGAACCCTGCCCTCGTTCGCCATGAAAGCCCCCCTGCGCGCCCATCTTCTGCTGCTGGTGGTGGCCCTGGTCATTCCACTGGCCGGGTTGCTGGGCATGAGCGCCTGGCGCGATGCGCGGGACGCCGTGGCGCAGGCCCGGGCGCTGCACCGCCCGCTGTCCTCGCTGGTGGCAGCCGATGTGGGTCGCACGCTTCAGACCGCGCATCTGACACTGAAGCTCGTCGCCGGGCGCCCTGCAGTGCGGACCATGGATGCCAGGCAATGCGACCCCTTGCTGATGGACTTTCACCGGGCGACCAAGAAATTCTCCAACCTGGTGACCACCAATCTGCAAGGGGATGTCGTCTGCTCCGCCCTGGCGCTGCCGCAGGGCAAGGGCGTGAACGTAGGCACCACGCCCTGGTTCCAGCGGGCGCTGCGCGCCGAGCAGTTCAGCGTGGGCGACGCGCACACGGGGCCAATCTCCGGCCAATGGGTGACCGTGCTGAGCCTGCCGATCCGTAATGACGCGAACCAGATGGTCGGCCTGGTGCACCTGACGCTGGACCTTTTGGCGCTCAATCCCAACCTGCCCATCGAGGGCCTGCCCGATGATGTCCGCTACGGGGTCTTCGACACCCAAGGCACGCTGCTGTGGCGCAACCACGATGCCGAAAAAGCCATCGGCACACGCCCCAGTTGGGAAGTGGCCCGCAGAATCTCCGGACTGGACAAGGAGTTCGAGGCCGAGGGCCTGGATGGCATCAAGCGCTTTTACTACACCACCCCCATTCCGGAGGCGGGGTGGATTGCGTATTTCGGCCAGCCCAGCAGCGGTATCTATGCCCAGGCCAAACAGCGCGCCTGGGTCAGTGCCGTGCTGGCGCTGATGATCGTGCTCTGCCTGTGCCTGGTGGCCCTGGTGCTGGCGCGGCGCATCGAGCGCCCCATTCGTTCACTGTCCACCGCGATGCAACGCCTGCGTGCCGGAGACAACTCCGCCCGTGCCGAACCCTCGGGCCCTGCAGAGCTGAACCAGCTGGCCCAGGAGTTCAACCGCCTGCTGAGCGAGCGCGCCGAGGCCGAGGCCACACTGCAGACCCAGCACCACGCGCTGCAGGAAGCCAAGGAGCGCGCCGACCAGGCCATGCAGATCACCCAGATGGGCCTGTGGACCTGGGACATCCGTACCGGCACGCTGTACGCCGACGCCATGCTGGCACGCCTGTTCGGATACGAGCCCGAAGATCTGCGGGCCACCCCCATTCAGCAGTGGCGCGAGCGCACCGAACCACAGGACCTGCCCACCCTCGATGACCGCTTGCGCGCCTGCCTCAAAGGCGAGCGCCCGCAGCTCCAGATCGACCAGCGCATACGCCACCGACAGGGCCACTGGCTCTGGGGCCAGTGGCGCGGCCGGGTGACGGAACGCGACGCCCACGGCAAGGCCCTGGTGATGATGGGCTCGTTCATCGACGTGACCGAACGCATGAAAGAGCGCGAGCAGCTGCAACTGGCAGCCAGCGTGTTCACCTATGCGCGCGAGGGCATCACCATCACCGACACGCGCGGCACCATCATCGACGTGAACGACACCTTCACGCGCATCACTGGCTACACGCGCGAAGAGGCCGTGGGCAACAACCCGCGCATGCTGCAATCGGGCCGCCAGGGGCCGGAGTTCTATGCCGCCATGTGGCAAAGCCTGCTCACCCATGGCCACTGGACCGGCGAGGTGTGGAACCGGCGCAAGAGCGGTGAGCTGTTTGCCGAAATCATCACCATCAGCGCCGTGCGCAACGACAAGGGTGAAACGCAGCATTACGTGGCGCTGTTCACCGACATCACCGCACTCAAGGAGAACGAGCGCAAGCTGGAGCATGTGGCGCATTACGACGCCCTCACCGGCCTGCCCAACCGCGTGCTGCTGGCCGACCGGCTGCAGCAGTCCATGCTGCGCTGTCAGCGCAAGGGCCTGTCGCTGGCGGTGGCATTCTTGGATCTGGATGGGTTCAAGGCCATCAACGACCGCCACAGCCACGACCTGGGCGACAAGCTGCTGGTGGCGCTGGCGCACCGGCTCAAGGCAGCGCTGCGCGAAGGCGACACGCTCTCGCGCATCGGCGGCGACGAGTTCGTGGCCGTGCTGGTGGACCTGGAGCAGCCCCAGGACTGCGAGCCCGTGCTCTCACGCATGCTGCACGCCGCCGCCGACCCGGTGCAGGTGGACGAGCACCTGCTGCAGGTCTCGGCCAGCATAGGCGTCACCATCTACCCCACCGACGGTGTGGAGCCCGACCTGCTCATCCGCCACGCCGACCAGGCCATGTACCAGGCCAAGCAGGCAGGCAAGAACCGCTTCCACCTGTTCGACGTGGAGCACGACAAGGCCGTCAAAACCCAGCGTGAAGAAGTGGCCCGCATTCGCCAAGGGCTGCAGGACGGCGAATTCGTGCTGTACTACCAGCCCAAGGTCAACATGCGCACGGGCGCGGTCATTGGCGCCGAGGCACTGATCCGCTGGCAGCACCCCGAGCGCGGGTTGCTGCCCCCGGCCGCCTTTTTGCCCACGATAGAGAACCACCCCATTTGCATCGACGTAGGGGAGTGGGTGATTGCCAGCGCACTGCGCCAGATGGCCGACTGGAAGGCCCAGGGCCTGGATCTGCCGGTCAGCGTGAACATCGACGCCATGCAATTGCAGAAAGAGGGCTTCAGCCTGCGCCTGTCGCAACTGCTGGACCAGCAGCCCCAGGTGCCCCCGCGCTGGCTGTGCCTGGAGATCCTGGAGACCAACGCGCTGGACGACATTGCGCTGGTGTCCGACATCATGCGCCGCTGCCAGGCCCTGGGCGTGCGCTTTGCGCTGGACGACTTTGGCACCGGCTATTCCTCGCTCACCTACCTCAAGCGCCTGGGTGCCGAGGAGATCAAGATCGACCAGAGCTTCGTGCGCGACATGCTGGTGGATCCGGACGATCTGGCCATCGTGCAAGGCGTGATCGGGCTGGCCCAGGCCTTCCACCGCGATGTGATCGCAGAAGGCGTGGAAACCGCAGAGCACGGCGCCCGCCTGCTGCCCCTGGGCTGCCACCTGGCCCAGGGCTATGGCATTGCCCGCCCCATGCCGGCACAGCAAATGCCCCATTGGGCGCAGGGCTGGCAACCGGACGCAAGCTGGCAACACGCACACCATTCGACCACCGACACTCTGGCCCAGTTGCCCGCGTGACACACAGGGGCTTACCCCTAAATGTAATAATTCGTAAACAGATTGCCGCCTTTGCAGCAATCTGCCAGCTGGCCTACACTGGGCCAAGACACGTGATGCAAGCTCCTCGCAAGACCTTGCAGATCATCCCCCCTGACCCCGTGGGTATCTGAATCTTGTCTATGGAGAAGAACCGTGATTGATCTTTCTTCCTGGCGCGTGCGCACGCGCCTGACCGTGGGCTTTGGCGCGGTGTGCGCACTGCTGGTGTTGTCGGTCGTCATGGGGCTGATCGCCATGGGGCGCATGCAGGCGGGCATGGTCTCCATCGCGCATGACCACTGGCCCAAAATTGCCACGGCCGCCAACCTGACCACCCAGACCGACATCATTGCCATTGCCTTGCGCAACATGATGCTCAACCCCGACGCCGCCGATCGGGAACGCCAGCAGCAGGTGATTGCCAAGGCCCGCAAGGACACGGAAGACAACCTTCAAACCCTCGACCGCCTGCTGACCACGGCCCCCGACCGCGAAATGCTGCGCAAGGTGCAGGAGCTGCGCAGCCGCTACTTTGTAGGCCTGGAAGAGCTGCGCCCACTGATACTGGCCGATCAGAACAACGAAGCGCGCGAATACCTTGCCGCGCGCCTGCGTCCCGTGCTGGGCGAGTACAAAACCGCAATCGGCGCGTTGGTGGAGTCCGAAAAGAACGCCATCAATGACAACGCCAAAGATGCTGCGGTGACCTATGCCGGCACGCGCAACCTCCTTCTGGGGCTGGGCGTCGTGGCGCTGCTGCTCTCCGCATGCCTGGGCTGGCTCATCACCCGCAGCCTGGTACGCGAGCTGGGCGGCGAACCCCAGGTGGCCGCAAAGATGGCACGTGCCGTGGCCGAGGGCGACTTCACCCAAGCCATCACCGTGCGGTCTGGCGACCAGACCAGCCTGATGGCCCAGTTGGCCACCATGAAGGACGGCCTGGCCAGCGTGGTGGCACAAGTGCGCCGCAGCTCCGAGAGCGTGGCCATGGCCAGTTCCGAAATCGCCCAGGGCAACCAGGATCTGTCAGCACGCACCGAGAGCCAGGCCAGCGCGCTGGAAGAAACCGCAGCCTCCATGGAGCAATTGGGCGCCACCGTGCGCCAGAACGCCGACACCGCTCGCCAGGCCAACCAGTTGGCGCGCACCGCCTCCGACGTGGCCGAGCGCGGTGGTGAGGTGGTGGGTCAGGTGGTGCAAACCATGAAGGGCATCAACGAGAGCTCGCAGCGCATCTCCGACATCATCCAGGTGATCGACGGCATCGCCTTCCAGACCAACATCCTGGCGCTGAATGCGGCGGTCGAGGCCGCGCGCGCAGGTGAGCAGGGCCGTGGCTTTGCTGTGGTGGCCAGCGAGGTGCGCTCCCTGGCCGGGCGCAGTGCCGAGGCGGCCAAGGAAATCAAGCAACTCATCAGCGCCAGCGTGGAGCGCGTGGAGCAAGGCAGCGCCATGGTGGACCAGGCGGGCGAGACCATGGCCGAGGTGGTGCAAAGCATCCGCCGGGTGACCGATCTGATGGGCGAGATCAACGCCGCCAGTTCCGAGCAGGCCAGCGGTGTGGCCCAGGTGGGCGAGGCGGTGACGCAGATGGACCAAGCCACGCAGCAGAACGCCGCATTGGTAGAAGAGATGGCCGCCGCCGCAGGCAGCCTCAGCACCCAGGCCCAGGAGCTGGTGCACGCGGTGGCGGTGTTCAAGCTCGATGCCAGCCTCGCAGGCACCGGGGGCTACAGCGCCCCTGCGCCAAGGCCTGCGCCACGGCCTGCCGCGCCTGCTCCGGCGCCAGCCCGCGTGGCGGCAACGCCCCGCGCCAGTGCTGCCGCCAAGCCCACCTCCCCCGCCAAGGCCGCCCTGCAAGCGCCCGCAGCCAAGCCTGCGGCACGCCCTGCTGCGGCCCCTTCGAACAACGACGACTGGGAATCCTTCTGACGCGTGGGGCTGCCCGCCCTGCGGGGGATGCCTGAATCAGCCCAGCAGCGCAGGCAGCTCGCTCAGGTGCACCATGACGTGCACCGCCCCGGCGCCGCGCAGGGCCTCGGGCGAGCCGTGGCCCACGGCGGAGGGACTGAAGCCCACCACCGTGGCGCCTGCGGCCACGCCTGCGGTCACGCCGGTCACCGTATCCTCCACCACCAGGCAGCGCTGCGGCGGCACGCCCAGCGCTGCGGCGGCCGCCAAGTACACGTCCGGGGCAGGCTTGGTGGCGGGCATTTCGTGGCCGCTGAACACGCGGCCGGCAAAGTACGGCGCCAGGCCGACTTTTTCGAGCTGCATTTCGACCTTGTAGCGATCCGCCCCCGAGGCGCAGGCAATGCGCCCGGCCAGGCGCGCATGCACTGCGGCCACAGCGTCCAGCGCACCGTCGATGGCTTGCAGCTCGGCTTCCAGGCGCACATTGCGGCGCTGGTAGAACTCTGCCATCCAGGCATCGGTCAGCGGCTTGCCAGTGTGCGCCTGGATGCGCGCGGCCTCGCTGCGCACCGTCTTGCCGATGAACAGGCGCATGCACTCGTCGGGCGCCAGCGCCCAGCCGGCCTCATTGAGCATGGTGCACAGCACGCCGTTGGTGATGGCCTCGCTGTCCACCAGCACCCCGTCGCAGTCAAACAGTATTGCTTCAAATTTCATAGCTGATAGCGCTTATTACACGGGCGTTAAAGCCCTATTTCATTCAACTTTTTCTACCGGATGTCGCCATCGACGTAATACCAGCGCCCGGCTTCGCGCACGAATCGGCTGCGTTCGTGCAGGCGCACTGCGCGCCCGCCGACGCGGTAGCGCGCGACGAACTCGACCTCGGCATGCTCGGGCCCGGTAGGGCGGTGCCCGCGCACGTCCAGCCCGAGCCAGCGCGCGCCGGCATCGAAGTCGAGCGTGGCCGGGCGGGTGCTGGCATGCCAGGTGGCCCGCAGGTAGTCGGCCCGCTCGCGCACGAAGGCGGTGTAGCGCGAGCGCATGAGGCTCTCGGCGTCGGGGGCAGGCGCGTCGGCCCAGTGGTCGATGTAGCGGCCGCAGCAGTCGGCATAGGCCAGCGGGTGTGCCTTGCGCGCGCTGGGCGGCGTGGCCACGCGTCCGCAGGGGCATGGGGATGTGTCCAAGGTCATGCGCCAAGGTTAACGCGAACGCACCGTCCCGCCCTACACTGGCCGGATCGGAAGGAGAAGCGCATGCTGGAAATGTCTGTGCCGTGGTGGGAGTTCGTGCTGCGGGGCGTGGTGGTCTACGCCTTTCTGCTGGTGTTTCTGCGCGTGACGGGGCGGCGCAAGATCGGCCAGTACGAGCCGTTCGACCTGGTGCTGCTGCTGATCCTGTCGAACGCCGTGCAGAACGCGATGAACGCAGGAGACAACTCGCTCGCGGGCGGCCTGCTTTCGGCCGCCACGCTGATCCTGTGCCACAGCCTGATCGCGCGCCTGACCTACCATGTGCCGCGCATCGCGCGCTGGGTCGATGGCAGGCCTCGCGTACTGGTCCACGACGGCAAGGTGGACGACGCCGTGATGCGCAGCGAGGCACTCACCGCCGATGACGTGGCCGCCGCGCTGCGCGCCGGCGGTTGCCTGCACGCGCACGAGGTGGAACGCGCCACCATCGAAACCAACGGCCAGATCACCGTGGTGCTCAAGCGGCGCGGCTGATCACCGCGGCGAGCGGACATTTCAGAGGATGGCCCCCGACTTCTCGCCACGCTCATACACCACATGGGCCCGGCCCACGATCAACGGATCGAGCTTGCCGATGGAATCGACAGCCTTGTTGGCATAGGGCAGCTTGTGCAGCACGTAGCGCATGGCATTGAGGCGAGCGCGCTTTTTACAGTCGCTTTTGATCACCGTCCAAGGCGCGTCGGCCGTGTCGGTCTCGAAGAACATGGCTTCCTTGGCACTGGTGTAGTCATCCCATTTGTCCAGCGAGGCCAGGTCCACCGGGCTGAGCTTCCACTGCTTGAGCGGGTGCACCTCGCGCTCCTTGAAGCGGCGACGCTGCTCCGCGCGGCTGACGGAGAACCAGAACTTGATGAGGTGCACCCCACTGCGTACCAGGTGGCGCTCGAAGTCGGGTGCCTGGCGCATGAACTCCTGGTACTCGGCATTGGAGCAAAAGCCCATGACACGCTCGACGCCTGCGCGGTTGTACCAACTGCGGTCGAACAGCACGATCTCGCCGGCCGTGGGCAGATGCTGCACGTAGCGCTGAAAATACCACTGGCCGCGCTCGACCTCGCTGGGCTTTTCCAGCGCCACGACGCGCGCGCCCCGTGGGTTGAGGTGCTCCATGAAGCGCTTGATCGCACCACCTTTGCCGGCTGCATCGCGCCCCTCGAACAGGATCACCACGCGCTGCCCTGTCTCCTTGACCCAGGCCTGGAGCTTGAGCAACTCCACCTGGAGCTGGTACTTCTGCGCTTCGTAGGTGCTGCGGCGCATCAAGTGCCGGTAGGGATAGCCGCCATCACGCCAACCATTCGCCAGCTCGTCATCGGGATGGCCCTTGCTCACGGACCCGGACTCAAGGCCCGGCCCGGCGAGCAATGCCTGGCGCAGCGCTTCACGGTCGTCCCGCGAAGCGCCCTCAATCAATGCACGCAGGGCGGCAGCACGCTGCTGCGCCGACAGATCGCCCTGGGCCAACAGGTCCTGCACAGCGGCCAACTGGCTGCCCTGCGCCGCCTGCACGGCCTCGCGCTGCACATGGCGTGCCACGGCAGCCTGCTTGAGCGCAGGGGCGGTATCGCCCCGGCGCGCATTGCGCGGGCGCTCTGCCTGGGGAGTGGTAGGCGCTGCGCGGCGCCGACGGACGGGTGCAGGAGTGCTGGGCTCTTTGGCCGACGGGGCCACGGTGGGGAGGATGTCTTTGGCGCTCATGGATCCATTCTGTCACCGCGGCAGAGGAGGCACCAGTGCGGCCCAGGCCCCTGCTCAACTATCCACACAGCAAGCAGCCACTGGCGCAGCCCAGAGGCCAGCGGTCACCGCGCAAGGGCCGCCAGTGCTCCGTGCCCAGGCGCTGGTGGCGAACCCCTTTCCCGGATCGCACAGCGAGGCGAGATGGGGGAAGGCACGAAGCGCCTCAGGAGGTTACCCCCTTCTCCTCACGCCAGCGCCCGCTGGATGATGATCTTCTGCACGTCGCTCGTGCCTTCGTAGATCTGGCACACGCGCACGTCGCGGTAGATGCGCTCCACCGGAAAGTCGTTGACCACGCCGTAGCCGCCCAGCGTCTGGATGGCGGCGCTGCACACGCGCTCGGCCATCTCGCTGGCAAACAGCTTGGCCATGGCGGCTTCTTTCAGGCAAGGCTTGCCCGCATCGCGCAGCGCGGCGGCGTGCCAGATGAGCTGGCGCGCGGCCTCGATCTGCGTGGCGCAGTCGGCCAGGCGGAAACCCACGGCCTGGTGGTTGAAGATGGCGGTGCCGAAGCTCTCTCGCTCTTTCGAATACGCCAGCGCCGCGTCGAAAGCGCTGCGTGCCATGCCCACGCTTTGCGCGGCAATGCCAATGCGCCCGCCTTCGAGCGCACCCAGCGCGATCTTGTAGCCCTCGCCTTCGGCGCCAATCAGGTTCTCGGCCGGGATGCGGCAGTTGTCAAAGTTGATCTGCGCGGTGTCGCTGCTGTGCTGGCCCAGTTTGTCTTCAAGGCGCGCTACCACGTAGCCGGGGTTGCTGGTGGGCACGAGGAAGGCGCTCATGCCCTTTTTGCCCGCGCCCTTGTCGGTGACGGCGATGACGATGGCGACATGGCCGTTCTTGCCGCTGGTGATGAACTGCTTGACGCCATTTATGACGTATTCGTCCCCCTGCTTGGTAGCCGTGGTGCGCAATGCGGAGGCGTCAGACCCCACATGCGGCTCGGTCAGGCAGAACGCGCCCAGCATTTCGCCGCGCGCCAGGGGCGTGAGCCAGTCGCGCTTTTGCTGCGCGTTGCCGTAGCGCATGAGGATGGCGTTGACGGGGCAGTTGGTCACGCTGATGGCGGTGCTGGTGCCGCCATCACCTGCGGCAATCTCTTCCAATACCAGTGCCAGCGTCACGTAATCCAGGTTGGCACCGCCAAACTCTTCGGGCACGCAGATGCCGTAGGCGCCCAGCGCGGCCAAACCCTGGTGGGCCTCCTTGGGGAAGTGGTGTTCCTTGTCCCAGCGCGCGGCATGGGGCCAGAGCTCGGTCTGCGCAAAGTCGCGCACTGCGTCGCGGATCATTTCCTGGTCTTGGGTCAGCAGCATGGGGTCTCCGTGATGTGTTCTGTGGGGCTCACCAGTGGGCGGCGCGCTGGCCGTCGTAGTGCAGGAGCCGGCCTTTGTCGGCGTGCGTGAGGTGGGCGAGCGTGCGGCGCATGCCGTGCACGCTGGCCTCCACGCTGAGCGGCGCGTTCTCGCCGCCCATGTCGGTGCGTACCCAGCCGGGGTCGATGGTGACCAGCGTGGCGCGCGGGTAGTCGTGCTGGGCCGCCGCCACGGCCATGTTGAGCGCGGCCTTGCTGGTGCGGTAGAGCCAGGCGCTGCTCTCGCCCACGCTGCCGATCTGCGACATGGACGAGGACAGGAAGGCAAACACGCCGCCCGCGGCCTCCACCAGGGGCGCCACTTGCGGAATCGCCTGCATGGCGCCGAGCACGTTGGCGTGCATCACCGCGTCAAAGTCGGTCTGCGTGGGCGGCGTGCATGCGCCGGGGCGGCGCATCACCCCGGCCACGTAGAGCGCGACGTCGATCTCCTCGCCGTCGAGCTGCCAGGCCAGGCCGCTGACGCTGGCAGGGTTCGCCACGTCCACGGTCAGGGCCTGGGCGCCGAGCGCCTGCACGCGCGCGCGGCCCGCCTCGTCGCGCACGGTGGCGATGACGCGGCAGCCCTCGGCGGCGTACTGGCGCACCAGCTCCAGGCCGATGCCGCGCGAGGCGCCGATCACCAGGACAGTGGGCATGAATAGGTATCAAAATGGCCGCTAGCGCCCTATTCATGAGCGCCAGCAGCTATCAATTCAATAGCAATCAGACCAGTTCGATGGCCATGGCGGTGGCT
Organism: Simplicispira sedimenti; assembly: GCF_022760965.1. Classification (NCBI taxonomy): domain Bacteria; kingdom Pseudomonadati; phylum Pseudomonadota; class Betaproteobacteria; order Burkholderiales; family Comamonadaceae; genus Simplicispira; species Simplicispira sedimenti. Next base: position 6,022 of record NZ_JAKVIJ010000009.1, on the reverse strand, counting down.
TCGCCGCCACCGATGCACAGCGTAGCGAGGCCCTTCTTCTTGCCGCGCGCCTGCAGGGCATGCAGCAGCGTGACCAGGATGCGCGCGCCGCTGGCGCCGATGGGGTGGCCCAGCGCGCAGGCGCCGCCGTTGACGTTGACCTTCTCGTGCGGCACTTTCAGGTCGGCCATCAGCGCCATGGGCACGACGGCGAAGGCTTCGTTGATTTCCCACAGGTCCACGTCGTCCACCTTCCAGCCGGCTTTCTTCAGCGCCTTCTCGGTCGCGCCCACGGGGGCGGTGGTGAACCACTCGGGCTCTTGCGCGTGGGTGGCGTGCGCGACGATCCTGGCCAGGGGCTTGCAGCCCAGCTCCAGGGCGGTGGACTGGCGCATCAGCACCAGGGCGGCGGCGCCGTCGTTGATGCTGGAGCTGGCGGCGGCGGTGATAGTGCCGTCTTTCTTGAACGCGGGCTTGAGCGTGGGGATCTTGTCCAGACGGATCTTCAGCGGGCCTTCGTCCTGCGCCACCGTGACCTCGCCCTTGCGGGTGCTGAAGGTGACGGGGGTGATCTCGGCCTTGAACGCGCCCGAATTGATCGCGTCTTGTGCGCGCTGCACGCTGGCCATGGCGAAGGCGTCCTGCTGCTCGCGCGTGAACTGGTACTTGGCGGCGCAGTCCTCGCCAAAGGTGCCCATGGAGCGGCCGGCCTCGTAGGCGTCTTCCAGGCCGTCGAGCATCATGTGGTCAAAAACCTTGTCGTGGCCCATGCGGTAGCCGCCGCGGCCCTTCTTGAGCAGGTAGGGGGCGTTGGTCATGCTCTCCATGCCGCCCGCGACCATTACGTCGCGGCTGCCCGCCACGAGCTGGTCGTGCGCCAGGATGGTGGCTTCCATGCCCGCGCCGCACATCTTGGACAGGGTCACGGCACCGGTGCTGCGCGGCAGGCCGCCCTTGAAGCCGGCCTGGCGCGCGGGCGCCTGGCCCTGGCCCGCCATCAGGCAGTTGCCGAACAGCACTTCGTCCACCTTCTCGGGCGCAACGCCCGCGCGCTCGACGGCGGCCTTGATGGCAGCGCCGCCCAGGTCGTGCGCGGCGAGGTCGGAAAAGTCGCCCTGGAACCCGCCCATGGGGGTGCGGGCCGCGCCGACGATGACGATGGGGTCTTGGGATGCGGACATGGAAGATCTCCTAGGTGAAATGTGGGAAAAACGGAATCAGATGCCCTCGGATTCGTGGGCATGAGTAAAGCGGCGGCTGACGTCGTAGGGGAACACGTCGTACACATGGCCCGCGAGAATGCGCTCCTTGTGTGTCTGCCAGAACTCCACATCCAGCAGATCGGCGTGGTGCCTCATGAACACTTCACGCACGGCGTTGTTGCCCAACAGGAAGGGGCCGAAGGTCTCGGGGAAGACGTCGTACTTGCCCACCGAGTACCAGATCTCGCCGCTCATCTCGTCTTCCTCGTTGCGCGGCGCAGGCACGCGGCGGAAGTTGCAGTCGGTGATGTATTCGATCTCGTCGTAGTCGTAGAAAACGACCTTGCCGTTGCGTGTGACGCCAAAGTTCTTCCAGAGCATGTCGCCGGGGAAGATGTTGGCGGCCACCAGGTCCTTGATGGCGTTGCCGTATTCGATGACGCTGCGCTCCATCTGCTGCTGCGCACGCGCATCAGACAGGCCTGTGTCGAAGGCTTCTTGTAGGTAGATGTTGAGCGGAATCATGCGCCGCTCGATGTAGAGGTGCTTGATGATGACCTCTTGCTGGCCGTCGCCGTCACGGTCGCTGATCTCCAACTGGCTGGGTGCGAACTTCTGGATCTCGGCAATCAGCTCGTCATCAAAGCGCACGCGCGGAAAGGCCACTTCGCTGTATTCCAGCGTGTCGGCCATGCGGCCCACCCGGTCGTGGTGCTTGACGAGCTGGTACTTGTCCTTGATTTGCTCGCGCGTGGTGTCCTTCTGCGGCGGGTAGTAGTCCTTGATGAGCTTGAACACGAAGGGAAAGCTCGGCAGGTCGAACACGAGCATGACCATGCCCTTGATACCGGGCGCGATGCGGAACTTGTCGGTGGAGTGCTTCAGGTGGTAGAGGAAGTCGCGGTAGAACAGCGTCTTGCCCTGCTTGGCCAGGCCCAGGGCGTTGTAGATTTCCGCGCGCGGCTTGCGCGGCATGAGACTGCGCAGAAACTGGACGTAGGCGCTGGGAATCTCCATGTCCACCATGAAGTAAGCCCGTGCAAAGGAGAACAGCATCTGCATGTCGTCCTCGCCAAACAGGGCTGCATCGATGTAAAGACGCCCGTGCTCGTCGTGCAGTATAGGCAGGGCAAACGGCACTTCGTTGAAGCCGTTGATGATCTTGCCCACCACATAGGCGCCCTTGTTGCGGAAGAACAGGCTGGAGAGCACCTGGATCTGGAAATTGGCCCGCAGGCGCACCTTGTCGAGCTTTCCCTGCATGGCGCCCAGCACATGGCGCAGATCACGCGGCAGATCGGAAAACTCGCGCTGCAGATCAAAGTGCTCGATGATCTTTTGCAGCGTCTCCAGCAAATTTTCGCGCTGCGGATAGTAGGCGCGGTAGGTCGGTCGGGCTGCGGGCTCTTCGTTCTCGATGTATTCGGTGCTGACCGCAGGACGCACAAAGATGAAGTTGTTGTGGAAGTGCGTGCGGTGCAGGATCTTGGTGGTGACCGAATTGAAAAAGGTCTCGGCCAACTCGGGCTGGTGGTGATCCACCAGCAGGCCGATGTAATGCAGCTTGACCTGGTGCCACACTTCCATGGGCTGCTGACCGGCCTTGAATTCCTTCTCCAGCCGCATCGTGCATTCCTTGACGCGCAGGTCGTAAAACTCGATGCGTTCGCGCTGGGCGCGCTGCTGACCATGCCAGTCTGCCGTTTCAAAACGATGCTTGGCGCGGGCAGATTCAGCGCGGAACAGGCGGTAGTGGCGGTTGAAGCCATCCATCATCGCCTTGGCGATGTCGTAGGCTTGGGGAGAATCAAGGCGTTGGGGGAACATGGGGAATAGCGTCCTGTAAATACCGTTCGGGCGTCCCCCCGACTTTAGCGCCGCGCGGCGATCACGCCTTCCACCGCCGCCCGGTACAGCGATTCCATGCCCTGGTTACCGTTGAGCGAGATGTGCAGGTTGTGGATCAACCCATCCTTGAGGCCGTAGCACCACCCGTGCAGTTGCACCCGCTGTTCGCGTGCCCAGGCATCTTGAATCACCGTGGTCTGTGCGACATTCATCACCTGCTCAATGACGTTGAGTTCACACAAAACGTCGTGCCGCTGGGCAGGGTCTGTCGCGGAGATCAGTTCCCGGTGGCGATCGCGCACATCTTTCACGTGCCGGATCCAGTTGTCGGCAAGCCCTACCCGAATGTCCTGCAAAGCCGCCAGAACACCGCCGCAGCCATAGTGCCCCACCACCATCAGGTGCTCGACATGGAGCTGGTCCACGGCGTACTGAATGGTGGAGAGGCAGTTCAAATCCGTGGGCACCACCACGTTGGCGACGTTGCGGTGAACGAACACCTCGCCAGGTTCCAAGCCCGTGATCTGGTTGGCAGGAACGCGGCTGTCTGAGCAACCCACCCACATGAACCTGGGGTTTTGCTGTTCCAGCAGGCGAGTGAAGAACCCCGGCCTTTCGCGCTGCATTTGTGCAGCCCAGGCACGGTTGTGAACAAAGAGTTCCTCAATGGTGGTGGTGCTCATGACGCGCTCTTTCGGGGACGGGTGCAATGCGGAAGGCCGTGCGCTCAACAGGTTTCCGAGAACAACTCGCGGCCGATCAGCATGCGACGGATCTCGCTGGTCCCTGCACCGATTTCATAGAGCTTGGCATCGCGCCACAAACGACCCAGCGGGTACTCGTTGATATAGCCGTTGCCGCCATAAATCTGGATGCCCTCTCCGGCCATCCAGGTGGCCCTTTCGGCACACCACAGAATGACCGAGGCGCAGTCCTTGCGCACCTGGCGCACATGCTCGGAACCCAGCATGTCCAGGTTCTTGCCAATGGTGTAGCAGAAGGCCCTGCCTGCCTGCAGCACGGTGTACATGTCCGCCACCTTGCCCTGGATGAGCTGGAACTCACCAATGCTCTGACCAAACTGCTTGCGATCGTGGATGTAAGGCACCACGTTGTCCATCACGGCCTGCATGATGCCGATGGGACCCGCTGCCAGCACGGCGCGCTCATAGTCCAGACCGCTCATCAACACCTTGGCGCCGTTGTTCAGGCCGCCCAGGATGTTCTCGGCCGGCACCTCGACGTTCTCGAAGACCAGCTCGCCGGTGTGGCTGCCGCGCATACCCAGCTTGTCCAGCTTTTGCGCAATGGAGAAGCCCTTCATGCCCTTTTCAATCAGGAATGCCGTGACACCGCGCGCACCCATCTCCGGCTCGGTCTTGGCATACACCACCAGGGTGTCTGCATCTGGACCGTTGGTAATCCACATCTTGTTGCCGTTGAGCAGGTAGTAGCCGCCCTTGTCCTCGGCCTTGAGCTTCATGCTGATGACGTCCGAGCCTGCGCCGGGCTCGCTCATGGCCAGTGCGCCGACATGCTCTCCGCTGATCAGTTTCGGGAGGTACTTTTGTTTTTGTGCCGCGCTGCCGTTGCGCTTGATTTGATTCACGCACAGGTTGGAGTGCGCGCCGTAGCTCAAACCGACCGAAGCCGATGCACGGGAAATTTCCTCCATCGCCACCATATGGGCAACGTAGCCCATGTTGGCGCCACCGTACTCCTCCGGAACCGTGATCCCCAGCACTCCAAGATCGCCCATCTTGCGCCACAGGTCCATGGGGAACTGGTCGGTGCGATCGATCTCTGCAGCACGGGGTGCAATTTCGGCCTGGGCAAAATCACGCACTGCGTCGCGCAGCGCATCAATGTCCTCGCCGAGTTGAAAGTTGAGTCCTGGAAGATTGGCAATATTGCCCATGGCGTGCTCCTTGGTCTATTGGGGGTGAAAAGGGACATCAGCCCCGGATGTCTGTGCGACCCATCACCGTCATGAGTGTGCAGTTCATGGTGGCGATGAGCGTTTCTTTCTGATCTTGCAGCGCGTAGGCCCGCCCCTCACACACGGTGATGGTTCGGCCCGGCTTGAGTACGCGCCCCTCCATCCGGAAGCGCTCACCTTTGGCGGGGGCCAAGAGGTTGATCTTGAATTCGATGGTAAGCACCGCAGCATCTTCCGGCATAAGGGAAAACGCCGCGTAACCGCAGGCAGAGTCCAACGCCGTAGAGACAACTCCAGCGTGCAGGAATCCATGTTGCTGGGTCAAGCTGCGGTCCCAAGCCAGCCCAATGTCCACGGCTCCTGGCTCCAGCTTTTCCATCTTTGCACCCAGGGTTTGCATCACGCCTTGAAGTGCAAAACTGTCCTCCACCCGCTGCCGGTACAGTGAGTCTTTAGGAACCCAGACTGCCTCTTGCATGGCGCCCCCTGAATTTACGTTTACGTAAACGTCAATTATGCAGGAATTTTGGCCATCTTGGCGAGCAATGCCCTGGCCTCTTTCTCATGTTCTTTGACTTCGTCCAGATTGGACTGAAGGTCGGCCATCTGCTCTTCCAACTGGCGGCGATGTTGCTCCAGGACCGTCAGAAATTTTTGCAGCTGCACGCCCGTGTCTCGAGGGCTGTCGTACAGATCAATGATCTCTTTGGCTTCGGTCAGCGACAGCCCCAGGCGCTTGGCGCGCAAGGTCAGCTTGAGGCGCGTACGGTCGCGTGCGGTATAGCTACGCGTCCGTCCTCCCGGCCCCGTTCGCGCCGGAGACAGCAAACCGACATCCTCGTAAAAACGAATGGCCCGTGTGGTGAGATCAAATTCTTTGGCCAGATCCCGGATGCTGTAGGTGATCGCCATGGCGTGCTTCTGGTAACTGGGAGAGGTTGCAATCGGTCAATCGTATCCGATGAGTGGTATTGGATACGAATTGAGATTTCCAAGCAGAAGCGCCCCGCACTGTATTAGTGCGGGGCGCTGCTGGGCTGGAATAGGAGCCTGA
>NZ_JAKVIJ010000008.1:0-184883 GCF_022760965.1 Simplicispira sedimenti | reverse complement strand
GTCTTGGCGTCGCACTGGTCGTCCTCGGAAACCACTTCAAACTTCAGCGTCTTGCCACCCACGTTGATCTTGCGGGCGTTGAGCTCCTCGACCGCCAGGCGCACGCCGTTGTCGTTGTCGCGCCCGGCAAAGGTGTTGGGGCCGGACAAGGGGCCGCTGTGGCCGATCTTGACGACTTGCTCCTGGGCCATGGCGGGGGCCGCACAGGCCAGGATGACAGCAGCGACGAGGGGGGATTTCAGGAGAAAGGGGCGCATGGAAAGAGGCTTCCGAAGACGATTGCGGAATGGGTGCCCTTGGGCGCCGGGCGGGTAGGCCCGGGCCCGTGGGCGGCGGTGTCTGGGTACAGACGCACGCGCTGAGCGCGCGCTGCGATTCTGCCGCAGCAGGGTGTGTTTTTAGCGCCATTAATAAATGACGCGGGGAAGTAGCGCGCCGAATTCTCTGGCCAGGCGCGCCCCAGTCTGGTCAGCGCGCCGACGGCGCCACACCCAGCAAGCCTTGCAGTCGTTCGCTGCTGGTCGTGTACTCCAGCGGCAGCTTGTGCCCCGCCAGCCATTCCGCCGCGCCAAAGGCGGCCAGCGTGGCTTCGTGGAAGCCGCTGAGGATGAGCTTGCGCTTGCCGGGGTAGGTGATGGCGTCGCCCACGGCGTGGATGCCGGGCTCGCTGGTGGCGAAGGTGGCGGTGTCCACCACGAGCTGCTTGCGTTCCAAGGCCAGGCCCCATTCGGCGATGGGCCCCAGGCGCGGCACCAGACCCAGGCGCACGAGCAGCAGGTCCAGCGGCAGGCGCAGCTGCGTGCCCTCGGGCGTGGTCAGTTCCAGCGCGGTGAGACGGCCTTGTTCTTCTACGATGCCGCCGGCCACGCCGATGGCGACCGCGATGCGGCCGGCCGCGCGCAGGGCCTGCAACTCTTCCAGCAGGGCGGGCGGGGCGTCGAACACGTCGCGGCGGTGCTGCAGGGTGGTGTGGGCGGGGCGCAGGGCCTCGGGGGCGGTGGCGCAGGCGATGGCTTGCTGCACGGCGGATTCGTCGCCGCCGTGCACCACCACGCGCTGGCCCGTGAGGCTGGCGTTGTCGTCCAAGCGGTAGCGCAGTTGGCCGCCCTCATGGGCCTCGAGCCCTGGGAGCTTGAGGGTGCGCGGCACGAAGGCGCCCACGCCGGTGGCGATGAACACGGCGCGGGCCTGCAGCTGCGTGCCTTGCGCGGTGCCGACGCGGAAGCCGCCTTCGGGCAATGCCTGCACCGTGTCCACCTGCTGGCCGAGGTGCAGCGTGGGGGCGAAGGGCTGGATTTGTGTCAGCAGGCGCTGCACCAGTTCGTTCCCGGTGCAGGCCTGGACGGCTGGGATGTCGTAGATGGGTTTGTCGCCGTACAGCTCGGCGCACTGGCCGCCGGGGTGGGGCAGCGCGTCGATGACGTGGGCGCGCAGGCCTTGCAGGCCGAGCTGGAACACCTGAAAAAGGCCAACAGGCCCCGCGCCGATGACGATGGCGTCGGTGCTGAGCATTCCTGAACTCAGTGAGGCCTGCAGCCGATGCAACGGACGCGGCCCAGGCCAGGGCCGCCGTGCAAGGGTCGCCCCGCAGCACCGGCGGCGTCCCCCTTCCCGCAAAGCATGGCTTTGCGAGAGAAGGGGGAAGGCGCGCAGCGCCACAGGGGGTTGTGCATTACCGCTGCAGGTCCTTGACCTTGCCGGGCTGGCCGTTCCACTCGTCGGCGTCGGGCAGGGCGGCCTTGCGCTTGGTGATGGGCTTCCAGCCGGGGGCGTTGGTCAGATCGGCGTTGATCTTGATGAAGGCCAGCTCGGTGGGGGGCAGGTCTTCCTCGGCGAAGATGGCGTTGGCAGGGCACTCAGGCACGCAGACGGCGCAGTCGATGCACTCGTCCGGGTTGATGACCAGCATGTTCGGGCCTTCGACGAAGCAGTCAACGGGGCACACGTCCACACAATCGGTGTATTTGCACTTGATGCAGTTTTCGGAGACGACGTGGGTCATGGCAGTGTGAATTTGTAATCGGGATAACCCTGGATTTTAAGTCGGTGGCAGGCCGCCCCCCGGGGGCGGCCCTGCCGGTGCAGGGGAAAACTGAGCGCTTGTTGCTTTGGCTCAGTTCACCAGCACGGCGCCTGCGGTGGCGTTGCTGGCCGTATCCACCAGAATCAGCGAGCCCAGCACACGCGTCTGGCTGAACGGTGCAGCGGGCAGGGGTTCCTGCAGCAGCAGCTCCACATGGCCGATGGCGTTGGGGTCCAGCCGCTCGGCGTCTTCCTCGGCCAGGGTGTTGATGTCCAGCCGGTGCACCACGCGGCGCACCTTGGCCTTGACCCAGCGGTGGCCGTGCAGCGCCCAATAGACGCGGCCCGCCAGCAGCGGTTCGTTGTCCATCCAGGCCACGGTGGCCTTGATCTCGCGCTGGCCGGGCCATGCGGGTACGGCGGCAGGTGCGTCAAAGTCGTCTTCGGCCACGGCGGTCTGCGTGGGCGCGGCCACGATCCAGTCGCCGCGCGAGACGTCCACCTCACGGTCGAGGATGATGCCCGCGCTCTCGCCCGCACCCACGGTGGTGGGGCGGCGTGCGTGGTCCAGCACCTGGGCCACGGTGGCCAGTTGCCCGCTGGGGAAGACCTGCACCGCGCTACCCGGCTGCACGCTGCCTGCGGCCACACGGCCCCAGAACACGCGGCGACCCTGGCTGGTGTCGGACGAAGACGAGAACTTCTCCACCCACTGCACCGGGAAGGCCAGCGGCAGGCCGGTATCGGCCGGGGTGTTGGGCAGCAGCTCGAGGATCTGCAGCAGGCTCGGGCCTTCGTAGCCGCACCAGCCGCTGTGGCGATCCACCACGTTCCAGCCCTTGAGGGCCGAGACGGGCACGGTGGCGGCCACCTGGATGCCGGCGTCCTGGGCGAACTGCGCCAGCGCGGCGCCGATGTGCTGGAAGGCGAGCTGCGGGTCTTCCACGGCGTCGAGCTTGTTCACGGCAAACACCAGCGAATGCACGCGCAGCAGGTGCACCAGCAGGCTGTGGCGGCGCGTTTGCGGCAGCAGCGCGAGTTGCGGGTTTTTCCAGTCGAGCTTGGTGGCATCCACCAGCACCACGGCGGCGTCGGCCTGCGATGCGGCGGTGACCATGTTGCGTGTGTACTGCTCGTGGCCCGGCGCGTCGCCGATGATGAACTTGCGCTCTTCGGTGGCAAAGTAGCGGTAGGCCACGTCGATGGTGATGCCCTGTTCGCGTTCCGCACTGAGGCCGTCGGTCAGCAGGGCCAGGTCCACCTCGCCACCACGCTGCACGCCGGCCAGGTGGTCCTGCAGCACGGCGCGGCTGTCCACCAGCAGGCGGCCGATCAGCGTGCTCTTGCCGTCGTCCACGCTGCCGCAGGTGATGAACTTGAGCGCAGAAATATGGTCATTTTGGGCTGCAGCGCCCGTATTTGCTGCGCTGGCAGCTATTGAATTGATAGTGTTCGTCATTGGATTGATCTCAGTGATCCAGATTGCCGTGTTGCAATCTGCAATGTTTGATGAGGCGCTGTCCAGGCCAGTGACCACCGCGCAAGGGCCGCCCCGCCGCGCTGGTGGTGTCCCCCTTCCCGTGCGCAGCACGAGAGAAGGGGGAAGGCGCGAAGCGACTCAGGGGGTTGCATCAAAAATACCCGTCTTTCTTGCGCTTCTCCATGGAAGCATCGGAAGTCTTGTCGTCCATGCGCGTGGCGCCGCGCTCACTGACCTCGGCAGCCAGGGTTTCGATCACGATCTCGCCTGCCGTGGCGGCCGGGCTTTCCACCGGGCAGGTGCAGGTGATGTCGCCCACGGTGCGGAAACGCACGGTGCGTGTCTCGATGGTTTCGCCGTCCTTGGCGGGCGTGAGCGGCGTGACGGGCACCAGCAGCCCGCGGCGCTCGACCACCTGTCGCGGGTGCGCGTAGTACAGCGAGGGCAGGGCGATGTTCTCGCGGTCGATGTACTGCCACACGTCCAGCTCGGTCCAGTTGCTGATGGGGAACACGCGGAAGTGCTCGCCGGGCTGCAGGCGGGTGTTGAACAGCGTCCACAGCTCGGGGCGCTGGGCCTTGGGCTGCCATTGGCCGAAGCTGTCGCGGTGGCTGAAGATGCGCTCCTTGGCGCGGGCCTTTTCCTCGTCGCGGCGGGCGCCGCCGATGAGGGCGTCGAAGCGGAATTCCTCGATGGCTTCCAGCAGCGTGACCGACTGGTGCACGTTGCGGCTCTCACCGGGGTGCGCCAGGCGCACGGTGCCGCGCGCCATGGAGTCCTCGACGCTGCGCACGATGAGCTCGGCGCCCAGCTCCTTGGCACGGAAGTCGCGGAAGTCCGTCACCTCATGGAAGTTGTGGCCCGTGTCGATCATGAGCAGCGGGTAGGGGATGCGGCCCACGCCGAAGGCCTTCTCGGCACACTTGAGCATGACCAGCGAATCCTTGCCGCCCGAGAACAGCAGGGTGGGGCGCTCGAAGGCGGCGGCCACTTCGCGCAGGATGAAGATGGTTTCTTCTTCCAGCGCGTCGAGGTGGCGGTTGCTGAGGTGGCTCAGCGTGGAGGTGTCGATGCGGGCGTTCATGGTCGTGTTCGGTCGGGGTCAGTGGGCGAGATGAAGACCACATTCGCGGTTGTCTTCGCCCTTGGTCGGGTCCACGTAATCAAAATTATTGGGCAGGCCGTGTGCCTTGCAGTATTCGTGCAGGTCCTTGGACGTCCAGTGCAGCAGCGGCGCCACCTTGATGAGGCCGTCGGGGTTGATGCTGACGGGCTCCATCTGCGCGCGCACGGCCGTGTCGGTGGCGCGCAGCGCGGTGAACCAGACCTGGGGCGCGTTCTCGCGCAGGGCGCGGGCAAAGGGTTCGAGCTTCACCTCTTCGGTGAAGGCGGCGTGGCGCGGGTCGTCGAGCGCGGGCGTGGCGCCTTCCACTGCCTCGCGGTGCGCGCGCGAGCGGCGCGGCAGGTAGATGCGCAGGTTCAGGTTCAGCAGCCGGGTCACTTCGTCGGCAAAGCGGTAGGTGGCTTCGGTGTTGTAGCCGTTGTCCATCCACACCACGGGCACATCGGGTTGCACGCGGCTGACCAGGTGCAGGATGACGGCCTCGAACGGGCGGAAGTTGGTGGTGACGATGGCGCGCTGGCCCAGGCCCAGCGCCCAGGCTGTGAGGCCTGCGGCGTCGCGGCCCAGTTCAGCGTTGACGCGGGCAAGTTCGGCGGCGGTCACTGTGCTCATTGGGTTACCTCCGTGCTGCGCACTGCGGGGCGAGCTTGCTTGGGAACGGCCCGGCGCGCGCTCATGCGGCCTCCCGGGCAAACAAGGGGCGCGGCTCCAGCATGTCGCCCTGGTAGAAGCCTTGGTAGCGTGCCAGTTGGCGCTCGGCCGCGTCGGCCTGGATGCCGGGGGCCAGCACGGCGCTGCTGAAGCCGCTGCGCTGCATTTGCAGGAGCTGGTCGATCAGCACGTCGCCCGTGGCACGCAGGTCGCCCGCAAAGCGGTAGCGGCGGCGCAGCAGCACGGCCTGGCTGAAGGCGCGGCCGTCGGTGAACTTGGGGAAGACCAGCTCGATGCGGTCCACCCCTTCGAGGGCGCCGCTGCCCACCAGTTCGGCCAGGTCGGCATCGTTGGCGATTTGCAGCACTTTTTGGCTCTCAGCGCCCGTATCTATTGCGTCAGCAGCTATTATTTTCATAGTGAATCCATCGTGGAATACAGGGGCGGTGCTCATTCGGCCAGGGCTTCCTCAGTGGCCTTGGGGTGGCGTGCGCCGTTGGCGGCGGCCTTGAAGGGGTCTTGCCCCACGCGGCGCAGCGTGTCGATGAAGAACTCGCCGCCCTTGCGCAGGCTGCGGTAGGTGCCCAGCAAGGCCTCGATCACGTCGGGCACTTCGGCCGCCGAGAACGCGGGGCCCACCACCTTGCCGCCAATGGCCGGGCCCGACAGTTGCGAGCCGTCCGAGCCGCCCAGGGTGATCTGGTACCACTCCATGCCGTCCTTGTCCACGCCCAGGATGCCAATGTGGCCGCTGTGGTGGTGGCCGCAGCTGTTGATGCAGCCGCTCATGTGCAGGTCGATGGGGCCCAGGTCGAACAGTTCGTCCAGGTCCTGGTAGCGCTCGGTGATGGCTGCCGCAATGGGCAGCGAGCGGGCGTTGGCCAGCGAGCAGAAGTCGCCGCCGGGGCAGGCAATCATGTCGGTCAGCAGGCCGATGTTGGGCTGGGCCAGACCCAGCGTGCGTGCGGCTTCGTACAGTGCGGGCAGGTCACTTTCAAACACCCAGGGCAGCATCAGGTTCTGGTCGTGGGTGATGCGCGCCTCGCCAGCGCTGAACTGCTCGGCCAGCTGGGCCAGGGCGTCCAGCGTGTCGGCGCTGGCGTCGCCTGGGGCAAAGCCCACGCGCTTGAAGGACAGTGTGACTGCCTTCATGCCTGCCAGCTTGTGGCCGCGCACGTTTTGCTGCAGCCAGCGCTGGTAGAGCTGGCCGGAGGTGTTCACGCTGTGCGTGCGGCCGGCGGGCTGCAGCGGCGGCACCACAAAGCTGGCCTGCACGCGGGCCAGTTCCGCCGCGGTGATGGTGTGCGGTGCGCCGTCCTGTTCCACAATGGCGCGGTACTCTTTTTCCACTGCGTCGATGAAGGATTGACCCTCGGCCTTGACCAGGATCTTGATGCGTGCCTTCCACTTGTTGTCACGGCGGCCGTAGCCGTTGTACACGCGGATCACGGCCTCCACGTAGTTGAGGATCTGGTCCCAGGGCAGGAATTCGCGCACCACGCTGCCAATGACGGGCGTGCGGCCCATGCCGCCGCCCACCTTGACGGTGAAGCCCGCGCTGCCGTCCTCGGCGCGGCGCGCCTGCAGGCCGATGTCGTACCAGCCGGTGGCGGCGCGGTCTTCCTCGGCGCCGTTGAAGGCGATCTTGAACTTGCGCGGCAGGAAGGCGAACTCTGGGTGCAGCGTGCTCCACTGGCGCATGATTTCGGCAAAGGGCCGGGTGTCCAGGATCTCGTCCTCGGCAATGCCCTCATAGGCTTCGCAGGTGATGTTGCGGATGGTGTTGCCGCTGGTCTGGATACCGTGCATGTGCACGCTGGCCAGTAGGTCCATCACATCGGCCGCCTTGGTGATGGGAATCCAGTTGAACTGCACGTTGGTGCGCGTGGTGAAGTGCCCGTAGCCGTAGGTCAGGGGCGCGGCAGCCAGCGTCAGGCCGGGCTGGGCCGCCTGCAACTGGTCTTGCGTGGCCTGCGCGTGAGCCAGCAGCTCGGGCGTGGGGCGGTCGTAGTCGCGCGCAATGTGCGCCAGCATGCGCAACTGCGTGCTGCTGATTTCGCCATAGGGCACGGCAATGCGCGCCATGGGCGCATAGCGCTGGATGTACCAGCCATTTTGCAGGCGCAGCGGTAGCAATTGCTCATCGCTCAGCTCGCCGCGTTGCCAGCGCTCGAGCTGGTCGCGGAACTGTTGGGCACGCAGGCTGATGAACTGCTTGTCGAATTCGGTGTATTGGTACATGGGAATACTCAGAAGGTGTGAATGAATCCGGCGTGTCCGAGCAGGCCGCGAAAACGCGGCCGATCTAGGCGCAAAGCGCAGCCATAGTGCGGGCTGTGGCGAGCATTTGCAACGACGAGCGGGTGTGTTTTGGCGGAATGAGCGGGCATGGTGGGTTCGTTCACAGCTTCTTAGATAAAAACCAGTTTGGCGCCCGCCCAGGCGAGCAGCACGGAAAGGGCCGAGCGGATGAGCCGCTCCGGCGTGCGTGACACCAGGCGCGAACCCAGCCAGATGCCAGGCAGCGAACCTGCCAGCAACTGCGCCAGCAACGGCCAGTCCACGGAACCCAGCGACGCATGGCCCATGCCAGCGACCAGCGTCAGCGGCACAGCGTAGGCAATGTCGGCGGCAACGATGCGTGGCAGCGGCAGGTGCGGGAACACCAGCAGCAGCACGGTCACGCCAATCGCGCCCGCCCCCACCGAGGTGAACGTGACCATGACGCCGATGACCGCCCCCAGCAGCACCGGCAGGCTCCAGTGGCGCGGCTCGGCGGCATTGGCGGCGTTGGCCCGGCGGGCTGCCAGCTCGGCGGCCTGGCGCTGGGCCGAAAAGGCCAGCACCTTGTACAGCGTGGCGGCGGCTGTCAGCAGCAGTGCCACGCCCAGGGTGGTGGTCATGAGGTGTTGCACGCGGTCGCTGGCAGGGCCCAGGTAGTGCAGCAGCCACAGCGCAGCCAGCGCTGCCGGAATGCTGCCCGCACTCAGCAGGCCCACCACACGCCAGGGCACCAGGCGCTGGCGCGCCATGCTTACTGTGCCGCCCAGCTTGGTGAAGGCGGCAAACAGCAGGTCGGTGCCGATCGCCAGGTGCGGCTTCACGCCAAAGAAGAAGATCAGCACGGGCGTCATCAACGAGCCGCCGCCCACACCGGTCAGTCCCACGATCAGCCCCACGGCAAAGCCGGCAACGATGAATGCAATATCTGGCATGGCCGCGACTGTAGGCGGCCTTTATATATATGCAAACTAATTTTTTGTGCTTCTTATATATCCAAAATGCTATTTGGATGCGCTGGCGGCCACCAAGCGTTCGGCGCGCAGGGCGCGGGCCAGCTTGGCGTCCAGTGGCAAGGGTTCCTGGTGCAGCCAGGCAGCCAGCAGCTCACCGCACAGCACAGCCCGCGTGAGCCCGCGTGCGCCCATGGCCGTGCTCACCCACAGGCCGGGCCGGTCGGCCGACACTGGCCCCACGCAGGGCAGCCGGTCGGGTGAGGTGCAGCGCACGCCGGCCCAGGCGTGCAGGGCATCGAGTTCTGTGGTTTCAAAGGCCGGGTGCAGCAGCGGCTCGGCGCTGGGCACCAGGCTTTGCAGGCGGTGCAGGTTGGTGGCATGGGCCGTGGCCTGTTCTTCGGGGCTCAAAGGCAGGCGCTCCTGGTCGCGGTCAAAGGTCGAGCCCAGGTGCCATGCGGTCCCTGCGCCGTGCGGCACATGCGCGACCAGTGCGCCGTTGCCGTTGATGGGAAAAGGGGGCAAACCGGCCATGGCCGCCGTTTGCGGCCCCCAGCTCAATTGCCCGCGCACGGGCTGCAGGGGCAGGTGCGGGGCCTGCGCCAGACTCAGCAGCGCATTGGTGGCCGGGCCTGCGGCCAGCACCACCAGTGGGGCCTGGGCCAAGAGGGTTCCTTGCGCGTCCATCACCTGCCAGTCGCCGCAGGCGCTGCGCTGCAACCCGGCCACCCGGTGGCCCAGCCGCACATGGATGCCGGGCTGTGCCAGCAGGCGCTCGACCAGGCGTTGCGGACGCACCCAGCCTGCTTGCACATGCCAGCAGGCGGTACTGTCCTCGGGCAAGCCTGCGGTTTGCAGCGTGGCGGTGGGCGCGGCGTGGTACCAGTCTGGGCCTGGGCCGTCCTCCCAACCCGGGGGCAGGCCCGGTTTGCCGGGGGGCCGGCGCTCCAGCACGCCGCTGGGGCTCCAGTCCACGCCGCTCTCCAGCAGGGCCTGCGATTGCTGCAGCATGGCGCGCACCCCGGCGCGCGAAACGCGGGTGAACACGTTGTCGTCGCTGGAGAGGTGCGGCCCGAACAGCCCCACCGGCAGGCCCGAGGCGCCGGTGGCCGGTGTCTCACCAGCGTCGATCACGTCCACCCGCCAGCCGCGCCGCGCCAGGCTGGCAGCGCTGGTGGCACCCGCCAGCCCGGCGCCAATGACGATGCATGTGCGCTCTGCAGGCCAAGGCGCGGGGCTGGGTGCGGACCAGGCGGGTTCGTACCATGCGTTCAGATTTGCGCGCTTGGGGGGCAGGCCAGGCACCTTTTCCACACGGAAGCCGCACTGCGCCAAGGCCTCGCGCACGCTACCTGCCACAGTCCAACTGGCCAAACGGGTGCCTGGGTGGCAGCAGCGCGCCATGGCCTGCAGGGTGGGCAGGCTCCAGATGTCAGGGTTGCACTGCGGGGCGAACCCGTCCAGATAGACCGAATCGGCTTGCCAAGCCTGTTCGCGCAACTGCATGTGGGCGTCGCCAATGGCCAGGGTCAGCAGTACGCGTCCACCCTCGAACACCAGCCGGTGCACGCCGGGCAGCAGACCCCAGTACTGGGCGAACAGTTCGTGGGCCAGTGGCAGCAACTCCGGGTGGCGCTCTGCGGCGCGCATCAGGTCGCAGGCGGATGCCGGCCACGCTTCCACCGACATGAAATGCAGCATCTGGGGGCGCTGCGCATCTGCCCGCCAAGCAGCCCAGGTGGCCAGGAAGTTGAGCCCCATGCCAAACCCGGTCTCCAGGATGCGCCACTGCCGTGCGCCAGCCCAGGCCTGGGGCAGGCCGCAGCCCTGTAGAAACACGGCCTGCGCCTGTGCCAGTGCGCCTTGCTCGCCGTGGTAGCGGTCGCCAAAGCGTTTGCTGTAGGGGGTGCCGTCGTCGAGCCAGTCAATGCCGTCAGCCATGGTGGGTTGCTTCAATAGCCAATGAAAAAAGGCGCCGCGGAGGGCGCCGGTGTGCGTGCAGAGGGCACGGGGTGGGCGTGTCAGGCGCTGGGGGGGACGTAGCCCTGCACCGCGTCCGCACCGCCGCCGAAGAAATGTTGCTCCATCTGGCGTGCCAGGTACTGGCGGGCGCGTGCGTCGGCCAGGTTCAGGCGATTTTCATTCACCAGCATGGTCTGGTGTTTGATCCAGGCGGCCCAGGCTTCCTTGCTCACGCTTTGCCAGATGCGCTTGCCGAGCTCGCCGGGATAGGGGGGGAAGTCAAGGCCTTCGGCTTCCTTGCCGAGCTTGATGCATTGAACCATGCGTGCCATGGGGAACCTTTGAAATGTGTTGGTAATAAAAAAACGGAGGCACCGTGGCTGTGGTTTGGAGGGGCAGCTTCCAGAATGGTTTTGCCGTATTCCCAAACCCTTGGAACCACCAAAATGGGCCTTGGCCGCCACTTTATCAAGTTTCCTCTGGCCGACGCTGCTTTGACCCTGGGCGCGGCATCGGCTCTGAGCGTCATCCCACGATGGCACCGAGGGCTGCGCTTGACACTTTCAATGTGGCCCAAAAAAACCGCGCCAGAGGGCAGGGACACTGCCATGGCGCGCAATAGCGGGGGGTATTTGGAGCAGAGGCATACCGGGCGGCTGGCGCCCGGGTGAGAATCACTTGGCGGCGGCGTTGCCCTTGAAGACGTTTTCCACCAGGGGCTTGGCGTCGATCTGCGGTACGTGGCAGGAATTGCACTGCCAGCGCGCCTTGTCGATCACCGGGGCATCGGGGTTGACGGGCTTGACTAGGTGGCTTTCCTTGACCTGCGGGATCTTCTGGCCGCGCACCTCCTTGTGGATGTGGCAATCCAGACAGACGTTGTCTTCGCTGGTGATGTCGTCGAAACCTTCAACCTTGTGCGGCACCAGCGGCGGTTGCTGCTGGAAGGTGCGGGGGATGAGTGCGTGACCGCCGGGCTTGCTGCCGAGGTAGGGCTGGATCTCGGGAGCCTTGTCGACGGCCGGCACATCACTGCCGCGCATGGCGCTCACCGTCTGCGCTGCGCTCCAGCATGCGGCCACGGACAGGAGGGCGGCCAGCGAGATTTTGAGGGTCGTCTTCATGATGGGGATCTCCACGTTTGAAAGGTGTTTGGAATCATTGCGGCGGCTGTGGGGCCGCACTGGTAGTGGGGGCCTCGTTCGGCGCAAAGCGCGGAACAAAGGTGAATACGTCTTTGGAGCAGACATCGATGCAGCGCCCGCAGTTGGTGCAGTTGCTGTCCAGGATCATGGGGCCCACGCCCTTGGCGGCGCCCTTGAGCGGCATGCGGATCACCTGCTGCTCGGGGCAGGCGACGAAGCAGTCGAGGCAGTTGTTGCAGTCCTCGCGCTTGGTGGCCGACACGCGCACCAGGCTCCAGCGGCCCAGCAGGCTGTAGAAGGCACCCACGGGGCACAGATGCCCGCACCAGCCGCGCTTCATGACGAACAGGTCGAACAGGAAGATGCCGCCAATGACCAGCCAGCCCGCGCCCATGCCGAAGATCAGGCCGCGCGGCAGCAGGGAGACCGGGTTCACCAGCTCCCAGACGATGCCGCCGGTGGTGGCCGCCAGCACAAGGATGAGGGCCAGGATCCAGTAGCGCGTCTGGCGCGGCATGTCGCCGCCGCCGCGGATGTCGAGCTTGCGGCGCAGCGCGCTGGCAGTGTCGGTGACGATGTTCACCGGGCACACCCAGGCGCAATAGACGCGCCCACCCACCAGCAGGTAGAAGGCCAGCACGATGCACACGCCGATGATGGCGTTGCGCTCGGGCACATGGCGCGTGGCGAGCAGTTGCAGCATCACCAGCGGATCTGCCAGCGGCAGCGTTTCCAGCGTCAGGCTGTAGTTGAGGTTGCCCTTGACGATCCACCAGCCGAACCACGGTCCCACAAGGAACAGTGCGAGCACTGTCAGTTGCACCAGTCGGCGCAGCACCAGCCAGCGGTGCGCACCCCACCAGCCCTTGGCTTCGATGGCCTCGCGGGCAAAAGCGTTGTCGGCGGGCTTCATCGCGGTGCTCCGTCAGGGAGTTTGCCTTCAGAGCCGAAGGGGCTGCTGGGCAGGCCCTTGCTGCTTCCTGGGTCAAAGTGGCCGGGCAAGGTGGTGCCTTCGGGCATGCGGTCAGGCAGGTCGATCAGGCCCTTGTCTTCCACCAGCGACTGGCCGGCCTTGCGCTTTTCTTCCCAGCCGATGCGGTAGTGCGCGCCCAGCTCGCCCTTGGCCTGCGCGATGGGATAGACCTTGATGGCCGCCACTTCCAGCACGCAGGACGCCTCGCACTTGCCGCAGCCCGTGCAGTGCTCGGAGTGCACCGTGGGCAGGAACATGGTGTGCTTGGCCGTGCGCTCGTTGTGCTGCACTTCGAGCGTGATGGCCTTGTCGATCACCGGGCAGACGCGGTAGCACACGTCGCAGCGCAGGCCCAGGAAGTTCAGGCAGGTTTCATGGTCCACCAGCACCGCCAGGCCCATCTTGGCCTGGGTGATGTCGGTGAGGTCATGGTCCAGCGCGCCCGTGGGGCAGGCCTTGACGCAGGGGATGTCCTCGCACATCTCGCAAGGCTTGCTGCGCGCCACGAAGAAGGGCGTGCCCGTGGCCACCTGCTGCGCTGGCGTGGCCAGTTGCAGGATGTCATAGGGGCAGTCGCGCACGCACAGGCCGCAGCGGATGCAGGCGGACTGGAAGTCCGTCTCGCTGCCCGCGCCCGGTGGCCGGATGGCGCCCGCTGGCAAGGCCTTGGCCTGCTTGTTGACCAAGCCCAGGCCCAGTCCGAGCACACCCATGCCGCAGGCCATCTTCGTGGTGTCGAGGATGAACTGGCGGCGCGCGGTGTCTTTGACGGGGGCGGTCATGGTGTGGGCGGAACGGAAAGAGTGAGGGGCCGGGTGCATGTCTCCATGCGCCCTTGGAGGGTCAGGCCTTCACCACCTTGCAGGCGCACTTCTTGAAGTCGGTCTCTTTCGAGATCGGGCAGGTGGCGTCCAGCGTGAGCTTGTTCACCAGGCGGTGCTCGTCGAAGAAGGGCATGAACACCAGGCCCAGCGGCGGCTTGTTGCGGCCACGGGTTTCCACCTTGGTGCTGACCTCGCCGCGCCGCGTCATCACCTTGACGGTGTCGCCGCGCTGCAGCCCGCGCTTCTTTGCGTCGTCGGGGTGCATGTAGAGCCAGGCATCGGGCATGGAGCGGTACAGCTCGGGCACGCGGCGCGTCATCGAGCCGGTGTGCCAGTGCTCCAGCACGCGGCCGGTGGAAAGCCACAGGTCGTACTCGGCGTCGGGCATCTCGGCGGCGGGCGCGTAGGGCAGGGCGAAGATCCAGGCCTTGCCGTCGGGCTTGCCGTAGAACTTGACCACTTCGCCCTTCTTCACGTAGGGGTCGTAGCCCTCGCGGAAGCGCCACAGCGTTTCCTTGTTGTCCACCACGGGCCAGCGCAGGCCGCGTGCCTTGTGGTACACGTCGAACGCCGCCAGGTCGTGTGCATGGCCGCGGCCGAACTCGGCGTATTCCTCGAACAGGCCCTTTTGCAGGTAGAAGCCCAGTTCCTTGGATTCGTCGTTGTCAAAGCCCTTCTGCAGATCCGACAGCGGGAACTTGTTCACCTGGCCATTGGCATACAGCACGTCGTACAGGGTCTTGCCCTTGTACTCGGGGGCCTTGTCCAGCAGCTCGGCAGGCCACACTTCCTCGACCTTGAAGCGCTTGGAGAACTGGATGTACTGCCACAGATCGGACTTGGCCTGGCCCGGAGCCTTGACCTGCTGGCGCCAGAACTGCGTGCGGCGCTCGGCGTTGCCAAAGGCCCCTTCCTTCTCCACCCACATGGCCGAGGGCAGGATCAGGTCGGCCGCCATGGCGGACACCGTGGGGTAGCAGTCGGACACCACGACGAAGTTGGCCGGATTGCGGAAACCGGGCCAGATTTCGCCGTTGATGTTCGGCCCGGCCTGCATGTTGTTGGTGGTCGTGGTCCAGTAGAAGTTGAGCTTGCCGTCCTTCAGGGCGCGGCTCTGGGCCACGGCGTGCAGGCCGATCCAGTCGGGAATGGTGCCGGCGGGCAGCTTCCACTGCTTCTCGGAAATCTCGCGGTGCTTGGGGTTGGTCACCACCATGTCGGCGGGCAGGCGGTGGGCGAAGGTGCCCACTTCGCGCGCCGTGCCGCAGGCCGAGGGCTGGCCGGTGAGTGAGAACGGGCTGTTGCCGGGCTCGGAGATCTTGCCCACCAGCAGGTGGACGTTGTAGATCATGTTGTTGACCCAGGTGCCGCGCGTGTGCTGGTTGAAGCCCATGGTCCAGAAGGACGTGACCTTGGTCTTGGGGTCGGCATAGGTCTTTGCCAGCGCTTCGAGCTTGTCCTTGGGCACACCCGAAAGCTCATGCGCCTTATCGAGGGTGTATTCGGCGACGAACTGCTTGAATTCCTCGAAGCTGATGGGCGCAGATGCATCGGGCGCGCCCTTGGGCTTGCCGTCCGGGCCGGGGTAGCCGTTGTTGCCGGCGGCCTGCTCCAGCGGGTGGGTGGGGCGCAGGCCGTAGCCGATGTCGGTCACGCCCTTGCGGAAGTTCACGTGCTTCTTGACGAAGTCCTCGTTCACCGCGCCGCTCTGGATGATGTAGTTGCAGATGTAGTTGAGGATCGCCAGGTCCGACTGGGGCTTGAAGATCAGCTCGCTGTCGGCCAGTTCGCACGAGCGGTGCGTGAAGGTGGACAGCACATGCAGCTTGACATGCTTGGCCGTCAGGCGCCGGTCGGTGACGCGCGACCACAGGATGGGGTGCATCTCGGCCATGTTCGAGCCCCACAGCACGAAGGCGTCGGCGTGCTCGCAGTCGTCATAGCAGCCCATGGGCTCGTCAATGCCGAAGGTGCGCATGAAGCCGGCCACGGCCGAGGCCATGCAGTGGCGGGCGTTGGGGTCGATGTTGTTGGAACGGAAACCGGCCTTGAACAACTTGGCGGCAGCGTAGCCCTCCCAGATCGTCCATTGGCCGGAACCGAACATGCCGATGTTGCGCGGCCCGCCCGCCTTGAGCGCGGCCTTGCACTTCTCCTCCATGATGTCGAATGCCTTGTCCCACGAGATGTGTGCGAACTCGCCGTTCTTGTCGAACTTGCCGTCCTTCATGCGCAGCAGCGGCTGCGTGAGGCGGTCCTTGCCGTACATGATCTTGGACAGGAAGTAACCCTTGATGCAGTTCAGGCCCTTGTTGACTGGCGCGTCGGGGTCGCCCTGGGTGGCCACCACGCGACCGTCCTTGACGCCGATGAGCACGCCGCAACCGGTGCCGCAGAAACGGCAGGCGCCCTTGTCCCAACGGATGTCGTCGCCGGAGCCGGCAGATTGCGCCAGCGCCTGCGCGCCTGGAACGCTGATGCCGATGGCCGTGGCAGCAGCGGTGACAGCATGTGCCTTGATGAGGTCACGACGGGTTACTTGCATTTCACTAACTCCTGATCAGGGTGGGATTCGGTTTGCTGAAAGATCATGGCGATATTCAAAACATCGTCGATGCGCCCGAGGGCCTCATAGACATCGATCGCTGCGCGGTCGTTTTCGGCTTCGATGGTGACGATGATCTTTCCGTCCTCGGAGGCGGCATGCACTTCGACACCCTGCACTTGGGTGAGTCGCTCGCGCAGCACGGCATCGGTGCCGGGCCTCGCATAAACAATGGCGCTGGAGATATTCAAGGGGGGCTTTCGTCGCGCGGCGGTGTGTGGCGCAGATATTGGTGTGAACAGCCAGAAAATCGATTTGCCTATATTTTCAGCACCGTATCGAATCGTGGAGTGCTGAAAATTCTTGACCGGCTACATAACCGAAATATCGGTTGAACATTTCTGCTGTCGTGGGTTTTTTGTATTTACTGATATGTAACCTGATGCCCGGTATGCTGAACCTGTACGTGAGATGTATGTTTGATCGCGATCAAAAAACATACTTTTCTTATGGCTTTTTTGAGGAACTTGGTGCCTGAGAGCTTGGCTGAGTGCGCCGCCTTGGCAGAAGCGATGGGGCTCACCCAGCATCGAATCCTGCTGCAACGCACCAAAGCCAGTGTTCATGGGGTCTGCGCGCTGGCCAACGGCCTGGCCACCCCACTGCTGCGGGGAGAACGGTGCATACGCAAGGGCTGCCGTTCCCGGGTTGCCAGCCGCAGATTCAATCCCAGAGGTGCCAGGGTTCTGTTCTGAATGCGCCAAGGGTGGCCCACGCTAGGAGACCCGTCAGTAGAGTGCAATGTAACTAAGATACATGTTTTGCGCCTTCCGCAGGTGCCTCCAACCGCAAGTGCCCTCATTTTTGCGTTCCCATTCGGTGACGGTGATGCGTTATGTTCACTTGGGGATTTCCGATTTTATTTATCGGTTTCTGTGGTTCGCTTGATTTGGTTGCGCATTATCTTGACTAAATTACTTTGGAATTGGGGGCGAGGTTTTCTTGCATCCTGAAAGCGAGGGAGCGTTGGAGCAGGGCGCAGCGGGGCGGATGAAAGCGACCGACCGAGGCCGGGGCTTGCCGGGCCATGGTGCAGTGGGTGCACAGGGGGTGGTGGGGCACCAATTTTTAGGGAAAATGGCTTCTGACGCCCGTCTTCAAAGCGCTGGTAGCTATAAAAGACATAGCAAGTTGCTTGCACTGGGGTTTGCCGATTTGACTTTCAGCCCTGGCGGCAGGATAGTTCGGCGCGCCATCGGCGACCCCTTTTCACCCCCTCGGAGCCTTCCCATCGACACCGTACAGCAAGAGCAGGCCTGGAACACGCTCCAGATGGCCGAGCCCGTCACTGCGCCCCGTTTTCGCGTCTGGACCTACCGAGATCCCGCCATCGTGCTGGGTTGTTCGCAGCGCGCCCTGCATGCCGAAGTGGCGCGGCGGATGCCGCAGGGAATGGATGTACTGGTGCGCCCGTCGGGGGGCGGTGCGGTGCTGACCGGGCCGTGGATGGTGAGCGCTTCGGTGGCCTTGCCGCTGACGCACCCCTGGGTGCGCGGGCGCCTGCCTGACAGCTACCGTGACCTGGGCCAACTGCATGTGGATGTGTTGGCCGCTCTGGGTGTGGCTGGCCGTGCCCTGCCGGAATCGGAAGTCGCTGCCGCCAACGCGCACCTGGGCCCCGTGGTGGGCTGGGCCTGCTACGGCAGTCTGGCCCCTTGGGAGGTGGTGGATGCGGCGGGCCGCAAGCTGGTGGGGCTGGCCCAGCGCCGCCAGCGCACGGGGGTGCTGCTGGTCGCGGGCACCTTGGCCACGGTGCCGGACTGGCCTTTGCTGTGTGGCGCCCTGGGCCACCCCGACGATGTGGACGGCATGCAGCGGCGCACCGTGTCGTGCGACGTGCTGGCCGATCGCCCCTTGGATGCCGCCTTGTATGCGCGCCGCCTGCACGCGGCACTGGAGCGCGCGCTGGGCGAATGAGGCGCCGGGCAGCACATCAGTGATCCATTCCGCGTACGCGGCACCCGCGACGCATGAAACGGGCACGACCCAGGCAGGGCGCGAAGCGCCACCCGGGGGATGCGCTTCATCTCAGTCATCCATACCGCATGCGCGCTACCCGCAGCGGATGAAACGGGCGCGCCACAGGCCAGAGCTCCCGCGCAAGGGCCGCCCCCGCCGCGCTGGGAGCGTCCCCCTGCCCGCAGCGCGTAGCGCTGCGAGAGCGGGGGGAAGGCGCCGAAGGCGACACAAGGGGGTGTTTCACTTCAAGCGGCTTGCTGTGCCAGCGGCTGGTTGGCGGCCTGGCCGATGTGCTGCTGCGCTGCGCTCAGGGCACTGGCCTTGGCGGCTTCACCCATGGCCACACCCTCGGCACGCACAAAGCGCACATCCGTCACGCCGAAAAAGCCCAGCACGGTCTGCAGGTAGCTCTCCTGGTGTTCCATGGCACGGCCGCCTTCGCTGGTGGAATAGACGCCGCCACGGCTCGACACGATGATCACGGTCTTGCCCTTGGCCAGGCCCTCAGGGCCGTTGGCCGTGTACTGGAAGGTGCGGCCGGGCTGGGCGATGCGGTCGATCCAGGCCTTGAGCTGCGTGGGGATGCTGAAGTTGTAGAACGGCGCACCAATCACCACCACGTCGGCGGCAAGGAACTGGCTCACCAGCTGTTCGGACACAGCGTTCTCGCGCACCTGCACCTCGCTCAGGCCCTCGGTCTGCCCGGTGCGCGGGGCCATGGCTTCCATGGTGAAGTGGGCCGGGGCGTTGGCCACCAGATCCAGGTAATCCACCTGTGTGCCGGGGTGGGCGGCGGTCCAGGCGGCCACCACCTGTGCGGTGAGCTGGCGGGATACCGAGTTGGAACCGGTGATGGCGGAATCGATGTGAAGCAGTTGCATGGTGATCTCCTGGGGGTGGAGCCACGGTGTGTGGCGATGGATAGATTGTGGAGATCGCCTTAGTTTTTGATAAGTTGGCGAAAATGCGATAGATTGTCCTGCCAGTGGAACAATAAGCGCCAAGGAGCCACCATGCAGGATCTCAACGACATGCTGTACTTCGCCGAAGTGGTGGAGCGGGGCGGTTTTGCTGCCGCCGGGAGGGCTTTGGGCATCCCCAAGTCGCGCCTGTCGCGCCGGGTTTCCGAGCTGGAGGCGCAACTGGGCGTACGCCTGTTGCAGCGCACCACGCGCAAGCTGTCCCTGACCGATGTGGGCGAGGCCTTTCTGCGGCATTGCCAGGCGGTGCGCGAGTCGGCCCTGGCGGCGCGCGACACGGTGGCCCAGGTGCAGACCGAGCCGCGCGGCACCATCCGGGTGAGTTGCCCGGTCACGCTCGCGCAGACGGTGCTGGGCGAGTTGATGCCGGCTTTTCTGGCGCGCCATCCCCTGGTGCGGGTGGAGCTGCAGGTGAGCAACCGGGCCGTCAACCTCGTGGAAGAAGGCCTGGATGTGGCGTTGCGCGTGCGGCCCACGGTGGACGACAGCGGCAGCATGGTCGTCAAGCGCCTGGATGTGGCGCGCCAGGTGCTGGTGGCCAGCCCCGATCTGCTGATCCGCCAGGGCACGCCCACGACGTTGGCCGACCTGGCGCGCATGGACTCCATCTCCATGTCGGCACCCGACGGCAAGGCCGTGTGGCAGCTTATCGGCCCCAACGGTGCCCAGCAGACAGTGCAGCACACACCGCGCTACGTGGCCGATGACCTGCTCACGCTCAAGTTTGCCGCGCTGTCGGGCACCGGCATTTGCTGGTTGCCCGACTACATGTGCCACGATGAAATCCGCGACCGGCGTTTGGTGCGCGTGCTGCCGGATTGGGCGCCCACGCCGGGCATCGTGCACGCGGTCTTTCCTTCGCGTCGTGGGTTGGCACCTGCGGTGCGGCATTTTCTGGACTTTCTGGGCGAATCCATGCCGGGGCGCAGCAGCATGGCGACCCGTGTGTCAACAGGGGGATGAAGCGGCCTTTGGCCGCCGGGGGGAGTGCGCGCAGACACTGGTTTGCGGTCACAATGCAACCAATTGAAACAAAGTCTGTGTGGGTTGTGCAAGCACCTTGTTGCGGCCACCAGGCACCCATCGCCGGGGATTTCCACCGTGACCGACCACCCGATCGATCAGAACATTCGCCAGGCCCGCAGCTTGCCCGCTGTGCGTGCCATCGTCATTCCGCCATGCCCGCAGGCCCTGTTTCGCCTGCAGGAAATACTGGCCCAGCAAGAGACGGACATGGATGCGCTGGACCAGTTGGCCTCGTCCGATGTGGCCCTGGCGGCGGCGTTGATCCGCACCGCCAACAGTCCGCTGTACCGGCTCGATCAACCCGTGCAGACCGTTGGCATGGCACTTACCGTGTTGGGCCTGCGCCCGGCGGTGGAGCTGCTCTCGGCCTTCATCACGCGCCAGGCGCTGCAGGTGCGCTCGCCGCTGCTGGAGCATTTCTGGGAAAGCTCGCAACGCCGCGCCATCGCTTGCGAGCACATTGGCCGCCAGCTCTACAGCCTGGACCCGGGCCTGGGCTACAGCTTCGGCCTGTTCTGCCACGTCGGCATGCCGGTGCTGGTGAAGGCGGTGCGCGGATATGCCAGTACGGTCACCGAGGCCCTGGCGCGCCAGGACCGCACTTTCACCCAGACCGAGAACGCCAATCACCGCACCGACCATGCCGTGGTGGGCGCCATCGTAGCGCGCACCTGGCACCTCACGGGCGATGTGGCGCAGGCCATCTGGCTGCACCACGACTTCGGCTGCCTGCAGGACGACCAGTTCAGCCCCACCGTGCGCCACCTGGTAGCCATGGGCTTGCTCGCCGAGCACCTGGTGCACCACCATGAGGGCCTGGAGCCCTCACGCGAATGGCGCCAACACGGCGAGGCCTGCATGGCCTCGCTGGATGTGTCGCACGACGAACTGAACCACTGGGTGGACGATCTGTACCCGGCGTTCGAGGCCGTGCGTTTCTGAGTGCTTGCGGCTGCAGGCCTTTCAACGCGCGGGCAGGGCGGCGCGGCGGTGGGCGGCGGTGCCAACCTGGAACACCTCCACCAGGGCGGTCAGGCGCTGGGCCTGGGATTGCAGGTTGTCCGCGGACGTGCGGCTTTCCTCGACCAGGGCACCGTTTTGCTGAGTCATCTGGTCGAGCTGGGACACCGCGACGTTGACCTGTGAAATGCCGTCGCTTTGCTGGATGGCGGCCGTGCTGATCTCGCCGATGATGGAGGTGACGCGCTGCACCCCCTGCACGATCTCCTCCATCGTGGCGCCCGCGTTGGTCACGAGCTGACTGCCCGAATCCACCTTCTCCACGCTGGCCTGGATCAGCGCCTTGATCTCCTTGGCCGCCTCGGCGCTGCGCCCGGCCAGGCTGCGCACCTCGCTGGCCACCACGGCAAAGCCCCGGCCCTGCTCGCCCGCACGGGCGGCTTCGACGGCGGCATTGAGTGCCAGGATGTTGGTCTGGAACGCAATGCCGTCGATCACGCTGATGATGTCGGCAATCTTCTGGCTGCTGTGGTGGATGTCCGCCATGGTGCTCACCACCTGCTGCATGACCTCACCGCCCCGCGAGGCCGTGCCGGCCGCCTGCGCGGCCAGCCGGTTGGCTGCCTGGGCGGAATCGGCGCTCTGGCGCACGGTGGCGGTCAGTTCTTCCATGCTGGCGGCGGTCTGTTCCAGGCTGCTGGCGGCCTGTTCGGTGCGCTGGCCCAGGTGCTGGTTGCCGTTGGCAATGGCGCTGCTGGTGGCGTGGAGTTCGTCGATGTTGTCGCGCACGGCCGATACCAGTTCATGAAAGCGCTGCTGCATGTCGCGCACCGCCACCATCACGCTGCTGCTGTCGCCTGGCCGCACCGGCACGGCCACCGTCAGGTTGCCCTGCTGCATGGCCTGCACCACAGAGCGCACCTCACGGGGCTCGGCCCCCAGCTCGCGGCCGATGCTGCGGGACACCAGCACCGTGGCGGTCACACCCACCAGCAGGGCCAGCGCGGTGATGGCCAGCATGACTTTGCTGAACTGGCTTGCCTCCTGGTTGGCCTGGGTGCTGTTTTTGATGATGCGGGCCTCTTCAAAGTCGATCAACTTGTTGATGGCCGCCAGCCACTGTTCGTACTGTGGCTTGGCATCGCTCCAGAGCAAGGCTTCGGCCGCTGTGCGGTCGCCTGCCTGTACCAGAGCCACTACCTTGCGCGTGGTGTCAACGGTACGCGCTTCGATGTCCCGGATGGCTTGCACCATGGGCGCCACTTCAGGTGGAACCGAGCCGCCGCTTTGCAGCACCTTGTCCATTTGTTGCCCCGATGCGGCGTAGAACGCGGCCAGGCGATCGATCGCTTCGATTTCGCGCTGGCGTGCAGCTTCGTTGGGGGCCAGCACCACATCCCGTACGGCAATCGAGCGGTCGTGGGCGGAGCCGCGGAAATTGATGGCGGCGCGCTGGATGACCGCGTTCTGCGTGGCGTTGGCCGTGAGTGCGGCGTCAATGCCGCGGGCGATATACACGCTGTACACCGACATGCCCAGCAGCATGGCGATGACGAGACCAAAGCCTGCCATCAGGCGTTGACTGATTTTCCAGTTTTGCATCGTGTTTTGCCTTGTTGGGTGGGAGACGAGATGTTGCAAGTTGTTACTTGTTGGGTCGGAATTGTCTGGGCGGTGTGGTCAGCGGGCAATCCGGTTCTCTCTATGGCAGCGATAGTCTCCAGCCTTGCCGATACCGCCTGACCCGTGCGGTGCGGGGGGGTGACCGGAAGGCACAGGTGCTGAGGTCAAGGCATCTCGTGGGGCTGCGGCGCTCTGCATGTGCATACCCCGGCGTGCCCATGGGGTCGGGAGATCCACGCGGGGCCGGATGGCTTCGGTGCAGGTTGCAGCCCGGTTAGTGCAGGATTGATTGCTATAAAAAATATAGCTGCTAGCGCTTTCCAGTCAAGCGCTTGAAGCCATTTTTCCGCAAAGAATTCTGATGAGAGAGCCGGGCCCTGGACTGGAGAGCGAGTGGTTTTATATGCGATTTGTTGATTAACAAACAAAAATATATTCTTTTGTGTTTTAAAGAAGGCTTCGCACAATGCCCTCCATTCCAAGCAATCACCGGGCGAAGCAACCATGACCTCCCTGAAAATCAAGACCCTCCTGGCCTCCCTGGCCCTGGCCGCCAGCGGCGTGGCCTCGGCGCAGAACCAGCTCCTGAACGTGTCCTACGACGTGGCGCGCGAGTTCTACAAGGACTACAACGCCGCCTTCGTCGCGCACTACAAGAAGACCACCGGCCAGGACATCAAGATCGACCAGTCGCATGCGGGCTCCAGCGCCCAGGCGCGCGCCGTGAACGACGGCCTGGCCGCCGACGTGGTGACCATGAACACCACGACCGACGTGCAGTTCCTCGCCGACAGCGGCGTGGTGGCCAAGGACTGGGCCCAGAAGTTCCCGCACGACGCCTCGCCCACCACCTCGACCATGCTGTTCCTGGTGCGCAACGGCAACCCCAAGGGCATCAAGGACTGGGACGATCTCATCAAGCCCGGCGTGCAGGTGATCGTGGTCAACCCCAAGACCGGCGGCAACGGCCGTTACGCCTACCTGGCCGCCTGGGGCGCCGTGCGTGAGAAGGGCGGTACCGAGCAGCAGGCGGCCGAGTTCGTGGCCAAGCTCTACAAGAATGTGCCGGTGCTCGCCAAGGGCGGGCGCGACGCCACGGCCACCTTCCTGCAGCGCAACCAGGGCGACGTGCTCATCACCTTCGAGTCCGAGGTGGTGTCCATCGACCGCGAATTCGGCGCCGGCAAGGTCGATGCGATCTACCCGTCGGTCAGCATCGTGGCCGAGAACCCCGTGGCCGTGGTGGAGCGCACCGTGGCCAAGAAGGGCACGGCGCAACTGGCCAAGGCCTACCTCGACTACCTGTACTCCGACGAGGCCCAGGAGATCGCCGCCAAGCACGCCATCCGCCCGCGCTCCGAGAAGGTGCTGAAGAAGTACGAGGCCACCTTCAAGCCGCTCAAGCAGTTCACCGTGGCCAAGTACTTCGGCAGCCTGACGGAAGCGCAGAAGGTGCACTTCAACGACGGCGGCCAGTTCGACAAAATCTATAGCGCGAAGTAAGCCATGACCGCCGCCACCTCCGTGGCTGCGCTGGGGGCAGCCCCGGCGCAGGCCGGGCGGCGTGCGCCCAAA
Organism: Simplicispira sedimenti; assembly: GCF_022760965.1. Lineage (NCBI taxonomy): Bacteria > Pseudomonadati > Pseudomonadota > Betaproteobacteria > Burkholderiales > Comamonadaceae > Simplicispira > Simplicispira sedimenti. The sequence goes on along the minus strand of NZ_JAKVIJ010000008.1, from coordinate 160,742 downwards.
CGCGTGTTGCCCGGCTTCGGGCTATCGCTGGGGTACACGCTGTTCTACCTGAGCATCATCGTGCTGATCCCGCTGTCGGCGCTGATCTTCAAGACCTTTTCGCTGACCTGGGAGCAGTTCTGGTCGGCCATCAGCGCGCCGCGTGTGCTGGCCTCGTACCGGCTCACCTTCGGCGCGTCGTTCCTGGCGGCGCTGGTCAACCTGTTCTTCGGCCTGCTGATCGCCTGGGTGCTGGTGCGCTACAAGTTTCCTGGCAAGAAGATCGTGGACGCGCTGGTGGACCTGCCGTTCGCGCTGCCCACGGCCGTGGCCGGCATTTCGCTCACAGCGCTGCTGGCAGGCAACGGCTGGGTGGGCAGCATCCTGGAGCCGCTGGGCATCCAGCTCGCGTTCAAGCCCGCGGGCATCGTCATTGCACTGATCTTCATCGGCCTGCCCTTCGTGGTGCGCACCGTGCAGCCCGTGCTGGAAGACGCCGAGAAGGAGCTCGAAGAAGCCGCCACCAGCCTGGGCGCCACGCGCTGGCAGACCTTCCGGCTCGTCATCCTGCCGTCCATCACGCCGGCGCTGATGACCGGCTTTGCCATGGCCTTCGCGCGCGCCGTGGGTGAGTACGGCTCGGTGATCTTCATCGCCGGCAACATGCCCATGGTGTCCGAGATCACGCCGCTCATCATCATCGGCAAGCTGGAGCAGTACGACTACGCTGGCGCCACCGCCGTGGCGGTGGTGATGCTGGTCATCTCCTTCATCCTGCTGCTCGTCATCAACGCGCTGCAGGCCTGGCAGCGTCGCCACGCAGGGGCTCCAGCATGAGCGGCGCCAACTCTCGAACCATTCGTCGCGCACAAGCAGGCACGACCGAGGCGCCGTGGGTGCGCTACACATTGATCACGCTGGCGCTGGCCTTCATGCTGCTGTTTTTGGTGCTGCCGCTGGCCGCCGTGTTTGCCGAGGCGCTGCGCAAAGGCTTTGGCGCGTATCTGGAAGGTCTGCGCGAGCCCGATGCGTGGTCTGCCATCAAGCTCACGCTCATCACGGCTTTGATTGCTGTGCCGCTGAACCTGGTGTTCGGCGTGGCGGCGGCCTGGTGCATTGCCAAGTACGAGTTCAAGGGAAAGGCTTTCCTGACCACGCTGGTGGACCTGCCGTTTTCCGTGTCTCCCGTGGTGGCGGGTCTGGTTTACGTGCTCATGTTTGGTGCGCAGGGCTGGTTCGGGCCCTGGCTTGCGGCGCACGACATCAAGATCATCTTCGCCGTGCCGGGCATCGTGCTGGCCACCATCTTCGTCACCTTCCCGTTCATCGCGCGCGAGCTGATCCCGCTGATGCAGGCACAGGGCAACGACGAAGAACAGGCCGCCATCGTGCTGGGCGCCACGGGCTGGCAGACCTTCTGGTACGTCACGCTGCCCAACATCAAATGGGGCCTGCTGTACGGCGTGATCCTGTGCAATGCGCGCGCCATGGGCGAGTTCGGCGCGGTGTCGGTGGTGTCGGGCCATATCCGGGGGCAGACCAACACCATCCCGCTGCACGTCGAGATCCTCTACAACGAGTACCAGTCGGTCGCGGCCTTCGCGGCGGCCTCGTTGCTGGCGCTGCTGGCGCTGGTCACGCTGGTCATCAAGACGGTTGCCGAGCACCGCAACGAGCAGGCGCTCAAGGCGGCCGCAGAACTCCCGCCGGAGCGCCCTGCGCCCGCCGGTTTGTGAAGGACAACAGAACATGAGCATTGAAATCCGCAACGTCAGCAAGCAGTTCGGCGACTTCCAGGCGCTGCGTGACGTGAGCCTGGACATCGCGTCCGGCGAACTCATCGCGCTGCTCGGCCCCTCGGGCTGCGGCAAGACCACGCTTTTGCGCATCATCGCCGGCCTGGAGACGGCCGACGTGGGCAGCATCCACTTCAGCGGCGAGGACACGACCGACGTGCATGTGCGCGAGCGCAACGTGGGCTTCGTGTTCCAGCACTACGCGCTGTTCCGCCACATGACGGTGTTCGAGAACGTGGCTTTCGGCCTGCGCGTCAAGCCGCGCAGCGAGCGCCCGAGCGAGGCGCAGATCCGGCAAAAAGTGATGGACCTGCTCAAGCTCGTGCAGCTGGACTGGCTGGCCGAGCGCTACCCCTCGCAGCTCTCGGGCGGGCAGCGCCAGCGCATCGCCCTGGCGCGCGCGCTGGCCGTGGAGCCCAAGGTGCTGCTGCTCGACGAGCCCTTCGGCGCGCTCGACGCCAAGGTGCGCAAGGAGCTTCGCCGCTGGCTGCGCCGCCTGCACGATGAGCTGCATGTCACCTCGATCTTCGTGACGCACGACCAGGAGGAGGCGCTGGAAGTGGCCGACCGCGTGGTCGTCATCAACCAGGGCAAGATCGAGCAAAGCGGCACGCCGCAGCAGGTCTGGGACCATCCGGCCAGCCCGTTCGTGTATGGCTTCCTGGGTGACGTGAACCTGTTCCATGGCCGTGCGCACGAAGGCCTGGTGCACCTGGAGGGCATGGAGCTTGATTCGCCCGAGCACCACCAGGCGCAGAACGCCAAGGCCTTTGCCTATGTGCGCCCGCACGATCTGGACGTGGAGCGCTACACCAGCGGCGCGGGCGTGGACGAGGACGGGCGCCCGCGGGGCATCGTGGCGCAACTGGAGCGGGCCATTGTGGTGGGGCCGATCGCGCGGCTGGAACTTATTCCCACCGGCGACCACCAACCAGCGCACAATGCAGCCCCGCAGGCCCTGATCGAAGCGCAAATTCCTGCACAGCAGTACCGCGACATGGGCTTTGCGCAAGGGGATATGCTGTTGGTGACACCGCGGCGTGCCCGGGTATTTTTGGACCAGGCCTCTGGCATCTGAGCGGCGCCCCTGTCGGGCGTGCCAGCCAGGGGCTCCACAAGGTGAAGAATGATTGCACATTGGTTTGACCACGCGCCGCGCCGCGTGCTCGCGTTCATCAGCGCTGCGTGCATTGCCATGCTGGCGTTCGGCCTGTACCTGCAGCATGTGGTGGGGCTGGAGCCTTGCCCCATGTGCATTGTGCAGCGTTATGCTCTGATTTTTGTAGCTATCCTCGCAGGACTGGCAAGCGCCAGTGGCAAAAAAGGCTGGTGGATGAGCCTTACCGCATTGGCGGTGCTGAGCAGCGGGTTTGGCGCGTTCACGGCGGCGCGCCAGAGCTGGCTGCAGTGGTTTCCGCCCGAGGTGTCCATGTGCGGACGCGACTTCTACGGGATGATCGAGAACTACCCGATCCGCCGCGCCATTCCCATGATTTTCAAGGGCTCGGGCGACTGCACGGCCATCGACTGGACCTTCCTGGGAGGCTCCATCGCCAACTGGTCCTTCGTGTGGTTTGTGGTGTTTGGCTTGGCCATGCTGTGGCTGTTGGTGCGCGGCCTGCGGATCCGCTGATCCTGTCACCGATGGCGCTGTAAGCGGCGCTAACATGGCGGGGCGCTGGCCGCAGGGGGTCGGCATGAAGGCACCACCATGGGCAAGTCATCCGCCATCGAGCTGTTCCGTCGCCTGGAGCAGCTCAACCAGATCGGCGCCGCGCTCTCGCGCGAGCGCGACATCGAACGCCTGCTCGAAAACATCCTCGAAGCCGCCAAGGCCCTGACCGGCGCCGATGCCGGAACCCTTTACAGCATGACGCCCGATGGCGGGGCGCTGCGCTTCGAGATCATGCGCACCGACTCGCTGGGCATCCGCCAGGGCGGCACCACGGGTCAGCGCGTGGGTTTGCCCGACCTGCCGCTACGCCGTGCCGACGGCTCGCCCAACGACGCGCTGGTTGCCGCCCACGCCGCTATCCACGAGCGCACGGTCAACATTGCCGATGTGTATGCCGAGGCAGGCTTCGACTTTTCGGGCACGCGCGCGTTCGACCAGCGCACCGGCTACCGCTCGCAATCCTTTCTCACCGTGCCCATGAAGAACCACGAGGGTGCGGTGATTGGCGTGCTGCAGCTCATCAACGCCATCGACCCGGCCACGGGGCAGGTGGGGCCGTTCTCGTTGGAGGACCAAAGCCTGACCGAGTCGCTCGCCTCGCAGGCGGCCATCGCGCTGAGCAACCGGCTGCTCATCACGCAACTGGAGACGCTGTTCGAATCCTTCGTCAAGCTCATCAACGTGGCCATCGACGAAAAATCGCCCTACACCGGCGGCCACTGCGAGCGCGTGCCCCAGCTCACCATGATGCTGGCCGAGGCCGCCGACGCCACCACCACCGGGCCGCTGGCCGACTTCCGCATGAGCGAGCGCGACCGCTACGAACTGCAGATGGCCGGCCTGTTGCACGACTGCGGCAAGATCACCACGCCCGTGCATGTGGTGGACAAGGCGACCAAGCTGCAAACCATTTATGACCGCATCGGGCTGATCGACACCCGCTTTGAGGTGCTCAAGCGCGACGCCGAACTCGATGCCCTGCGCGCCCAGCTGGCCCTGCGCCCGGTGCAGGACGCGGGCGCCGAGGCCATGGCCCAGGCCGCGCTGCAAAGTGAACTGCAGGCCCTGGAGGCCGACCGCGAATTCCTGCGCCGCTGCAACCACGGCAGCGAAGCCATGCAGCAGGCCGACCAGTTGCGCGTGCGCGTCATCGGCACGCAGCGCCAGTGGCGCAACCCCGAGGGTGTGCAGACCAGCTTTTTGAGCGCCGAGGAGATGGAGAACCTCACCATCCGCTCCGGTACGCTCACGCAGGCCGAGCGCGACACCATCAACTACCACATCGTCGCCACCATCAAGATGCTGGAGACACTGCCCTGGCCGCGCCACCTCAAGAACGTGCCCGAGTACGCCGGGGGCCACCACGAACGCATGGATGGAAAGGGCTACCCGCGGGGCCTCACGCGCGCCCAGATGTCCTGGCAGGCGCGCATGATCGGCGTGGCCGACGTGTTCGAGGCCCTGACCGCCGCCGACCGACCCTACAAGAGCGGCATGAAGCTGTCGCAGGCCCTGGGCATCATGCAGCGCATGGTGCACAGCGGCCACATCGACCCTGACCTGTTCGATGTGTTCGTGCAGGGCAAGGTGTACCAGCGCTACGCGGAGCAGTTTCTCGATCCGGAGCAGATCGACGAAGTGCGGTTGTAGCCTAAATTGCTATAAAAAGTATAGCTGCTAGCGCTTGATGGTATTGTGCTGAAGGCAAAAAACAATCAAAGTTTCTTGACCAGCACCTGGCTGCGCCGATCCCAGTTGTACTTGCGCTTGCGGGCGTCGGGCAGCCACTCGGGGTCCACCACCACGAAGCCGCGCTTGATGAACCAGTGCATGGTGCGCGTGGTGAGCACGAAGATGGACTCCAGCCCCAGGTTGCGTGCGCGCTGTTCGATGCGCTTGAGCAGCTTTTCGCCGTCGCCCGTGCCCTGGCTTTGCGGCGAGACGGTGACAGCGGCCATTTCGCCGGTGCGTTTTTCGGGGTAAGGGTAGAGCGCGGCGCAGCCGAAGATCACGCCGTCGTGCTCGATGATGGTGTAGTTGGCGATGTCGCGTTCGATCTCGGTGCGGTCGCGCTTGACCAGGGTGCCGTCCTTCTCGAAGGGTTCGATGAGCTGCAGGATGCCACCCACGTCGTCGGCCGTGGCCTCGCGCAGTTCCTCCAGCTTCTCGTCCACGATCATGGTGCCGATGCCATCGTGCACATAGATTTCGAGCAGCAGCGCGCCGTCCACGGCGAACGGGATGATGTGGCTGCGCTCCACGCCGCCCTGGCAGGCCTTCACGCAGTGCTGCAGGTAGAAGGCCGTGTCGGTGGGGCGCTGGCTCGGCGGCACGCGCGCCAGCAGTTGCTTGGCCTGGGCCAGCGGCAGCTCGGTGTCGATGGGGTTGTCCTCGCCCTCGGGAGCCTCGGGGTCGGTGCGGATGCCGGGCACCTCGGACAGGAACAGCAGCTTGTCGGCCTTGAGCGCAATGGCCACCGAGGTGGCGACTTCTTCCATGCTCAGGTTGAAAGCCTCGCCCGTGGGCGAGAAGCCGAAGGGCGAGAGCAGCACCAGCGCGTCCATGTCCAGCGCGCGCTGGATGCCCGCCACGTCCACCTTGCGCACCAGGCCGGAGTGTTCAAAGTCCACCCCATCCACAATGCCCACCGGCCGCGAGGTAACGAAGTTGCCCGAGATCACCCGCACCGTGGAGCCTGCCATGGGCGTGTTGGGCAGCCCCTGGCTGAAGGCGGCTTCGATCTCGAAGCGCAATTGCCCGGCGGCCTCTTGGGCGCAGTCCAGGGCCACCGAATCGGTGATGCGGATGCCGTGCGAGTACTTGCCCGCATGGCCCTTGGCCGCCAGTTGCTCGTTCACCTGGGGCCGAAAACCGTGCACCAGAACGATTTTTACGCCCATGGCCTTGATCATGGCCAGGTCCTGGGCAATGCTGTGCAGCTTGCCCGCCGCAATGGCCTCACCCGTCAGCCCCACCACAAAGGTCTGGTGCCGAAACTTGTGGATGTAGGGCGCCACCGACCGGAACCAGGGCACAAAGGTGAAGTTGAAGACGGTGGACATGCGCGGTAGGTGTGCAGCGGGTGCGCCCGCAAGCTGCGGGCGGGGTGATGTAAACCCCTATTGTTGCGCAGACACGCCGCCGGGCGCTGTCGGTGGCCGCCATCGGCGTGCCATGTGTATCGATTATTCTGCGCCGCCGTTGCTGCACATCCACAATCGCGTCCATGCCCGACTCCGAGTTCTCCGACCGCAGCCCCTGGGCTGTCTTCCTGGTTTTCCTGCGCCTGGGCCTCACGTCCTTTGGCGGGCCGGTGGCCCACCTGGGCTATTTTCGCGAGGAGCTGGTGGTGCGGCGCCGCTGGCTGAGCGAGCGCAACTACGCCGACCTGGTGGCCCTGTGCCAGTTCCTGCCCGGCCCCGCCAGCAGCCAGGTGGGTATGGCCTTGGGGTTGGCGCGCGCGGGCTACCCGGGAGCACTGGCCGCGTGGCTGGGGTTCACGCTGCCATCGGCCGTGGCACTCATCCTGTTTGCCCTGGGCCTGGCCCACTGGGGGGACGCCGTGCCCGCTGGGTTGCTGCACGGGCTCAAGGTGGTGGCGGTGGCTGTGGTGGCGCAGGCGGTGTGGGGCATGGCGCGCAGCCTGTGCCCCGATGTGCCGCGCACCAGCCTCATGGCGGTGGCCGCCTGCGCTGTGCTGTGGTGGTCCTCCGTCTGGGCGCAGTTCTTGGTCCTGGCGCTGGCCGCGCTGGTGGGCCTGTGGACGCTGGCGCCAGGGCAGGGCGCTGCCCACGAGCCCCTGCCCATCCCCGTGGGGCGCCACGCGGGCATGGCCTGGCTGGCGCTGTTTGTGGCGCTGCTGCTGGGGCTACCTTGGGCAGCGGCGGTGTTTCCGCATGCCACGCTGGCGGTGGCCGATGCCTTCTACCGCGCGGGCTCGCTCGTTTTTGGCGGCGGGCATGTGGTGATGCCCTTGCTGCAGGCCGAGCTGGTGCCCACCGGCTGGGTGGACCAGGACACTTTTCTGGCAGGCTACGGCGCAGCCCAGGCCGTGCCCGGCCCATTGTTCACCTTTGCCGCCTTTCTGGGGGCTTCGCTGCAAATGGGGCCCCAGGGTGTGTGGGGCGCGCTGGTGTGCCTGCTGGCCATCTTTGCTCCTTCATTCCTGTTGGTGGCCGGGGCGCTGCCCTTCTGGGAAGGGCTGCGCGCCCACCCGCGCATGCAGGCGGCGCTGGCGGGCGTCAACGCGGCCGTGGTGGGCCTGCTGGTGGCGGCGCTGTACCAGCCTGTGTGGACCAGTGCCATCCACACCCCACAGGACGTTGCCCTGGCGCTGCTGGCGGGCGTGGCCCTCATGGCCTGGAAGCTGCCGCCCTGGCTGGTGGTGGCCGCCAGCGCCGGGGCGGGGTGGTGGCTGGGGGCTTGATACGGGTTTGCATTCAATCGGATAACTAGGCGGGAAGCCGCAGACAGTGCTGTAGCACGGCAAGGCAAACCAACGACGTTATACGGTTGAAGGCAAATCCGTATGAGGGGCGCGGCTTGCACGGCCCGATAATTGCGCCCCATGCCTTTGCCCGATCCGCGTCTGCCTGCACCTTCCCGCGCCTTCACCCTGGAGTTTCCCGAGTCCCTGCCCGTATCCGGTCGGCGCGACGAGATCATGGAGGCGATGCGCCAGCACCAGGTCGTCATCGTTTGCGGTGAAACGGGTTCGGGCAAGACCACGCAGTTGCCCAAGATCGCGCTGGCACTGGGGCGCGGCAAATGTAATGCCTCCGCGGGCCAAAAGGGCCAGCTGATTGGCCACACCCAGCCGCGCCGCATTGCCGCCAGCAGCGTGGCCAAGCGCATCGCCGAGGAGCTGAAAACCCCGCTGGGCGAGGTGGTGGGCTACAAGGTGCGCTTCCAGGACCGCCTCTCGCGCGACGCCTCGGTCAAGCTCATGACCGACGGCATTCTGCTGGCCGAGACACAGACCGACCCGCTGCTCAAGGCCTACGACACCCTCATCATCGACGAGGCGCATGAGCGCAGTCTGAACATCGATTTTTTACTGGGTTACATCCGGCAGATCCTGCCGCGCCGGCCGGATTTGAAGGTGGTCGTCACCTCGGCCACCATTGACGCCGATCGTTTTGCCAAACATTTCGAGAGCGGCAAGGGCCCGGCGCCGATCATTCAGGTGTCGGGCCGCACCTTCCCGGTGGAGCAGCGCTGGCGGCCGTTCGAGGATTCGCGTGACTACGGCCTGAACGAAGCCATCGCCGATGGCGTGGATGAACTCTGGCAGGGCAATGCCGGGGGCGATATCCTGGTTTTCCTGCCCGGCGAGCGCGAAATCCGCGAGGCCGCCGACCACCTGCGCAAGCACCTGGCGCACCAGCCCGTGACGCGCAACGCCGAGGTGCTGCCGCTGTTCGCGCGCCTGAGCCAGGCAGAGCAGGACCGCATCTTCGACGGCCACACCGGGCGGCGCATCGTGCTGGCCACCAATGTGGCAGAAACATCTTTGACGGTTCCTGGTATCAGATACGTCATTGACGCAGGCACGGCGCGCGTCAAGCGCTACAGTTTGCGTAGCAAGGTGGAGCAGTTGCTGGTCGAACCCATCAGCCAGGCGGCGGCCAACCAGCGCGCCGGGCGCTGCGGGCGCGTGGCCAACGGCATCTGCATCCGGCTCTACGACGAAAAAGACTTTGCGGGCCGGCCGCGCTTCACTGACCCGGAAATCCTGCGTTCCTCGCTGGCGGGCGTGATCCTGCGCATGAAGTCGCTGCACCTGGGTGTGGTGGAGGACTTTCCGTTCATCGACGCGCCCTCGGGCCGGGCGATTGCCGACGGCTACCAGTTGCTCAATGAACTGGGCGCGGTGGACGACAAGAACGAGCTCACGCCCATGGGGCGCGAACTGTCCAAACTGCCGCTGGACCCGCGCGTGGGCCGCATGATCCTCGAAGCGCGCGAGCGCGGCGCCCTCAGCGAGGTGCTGGTCATCGCCAGCGCCCTGAGCCTGCAGGACGTGCGTGACCGCCCCATGGACGCGCAGCAGCAGGCCGACCAGCAGCACGCCAAGTTCGACGACGACAAGAGCGAGTTTTCCGGCTACCTCAAGCTCTGGCAGTGGCTGCAGGAGGCGCGCGGCGGTGCCCCCGCCTTGCCCTCGGCACGCCAGCAGCAGGCCCAGGCGCGCGCGCGTGGACCCTCGCAGGCGGTGCTGCCGGTGGCGCAGCGCAAGGCTGCCGCGCCGGTTCCGCCCGTGCCCGCGCCAGCGGCCCCCACGCACAAGCTCAGCAACCGCCAGTACGAGCAGCTCTTGCGCCAGAACTTCATCAACGTGCGCCGTGTGCGCGAATGGCGCGACGTGCACAGCCAGCTTCTCACCGTGGTGACGGAGCACCACTGGGCGCTCAACACCCAGCCGGCCAGCTACGAGGCGCTGCACCTGTCCATGCTGGCGGGCCTGCTGGGCAATATCGGCTTCAAGCCCGAGGAAGAGGACCAGTACCTGGGCGCGCGCGGCATCAAGTTCCACCGCCACCCGGGCGCGCACCTGCGCAAGAAGCCGGGCCGCTGGATCGTCTGCGCCGAACTGGTGGAGACCACGCGCCTGTTCGGCCGGGGCATCGCCGCCATCGAGCCGCAATGGCTGGAAGAGGTGGGCGCGCACCTGCTGAAGAAACAGGTGCTCGACCCGCACTGGGAGAAAAAGGCCGCCGAGGTGGTGGCCTTCGAGCGCGCCACACTCTATGGCCTGGTGGTCTACAGCGGCCGGCGCGTGGGCTACGAGAAGGTGGACCCGCACGCCGCGCGTGAGCTGTTCATCCGCGAGGCCCTGGTGGGCGGGGAGGCGCCGCAGGACTGGGACAAGCGCCTGCCCTTCCTGGCCGCCAACGACAAGCTCATCGCCAAGGTGCAGGAGCTGGAGCACAAGTCGCGCCGCCAGGACGTGCTGGTGGACGAGGAACTGATCTTCGCCTTCTACGACCAGCAGGTGCCGCAGGACGTGTGCAACGGCCGCAGCTTCGAGCACTGGTACCGCCAGGAGAGCAAGGCCCGGCCCGACCTGCTCAAGCTCACGCGCGACGAACTCATGCGCCACGAGGCCGCGGGCATTACCACCAGCGCCTTTCCCAAGATGGTGCGGCTGGGCGGCGTGGACTGCACCGCGAGCTATCTGCACGAGCCCGGCGACCCGCGCGACGGCGTCACGGTCACCATCCCACTGTTCGTGCTCAACCAGGTGCAGGAGGAGCGCTGCGAGTGGCTGGTGCCCGGCATGCTCAAGGACAAGATCCAGGCCCTGCTCAAGAGCCTGCCGCAGCGCCCGCGCAGCCGCTTCGTGCCGCTGCCCGACAACGCCACGCGCCTGGCCGCCCTGCTGGGCACGCCCGACCGCGTGGGCCACACCGGGCTGGTGGACGCGCTGCTCAAGCAGGTGCGCGAGGAGACCTCGCTCGACGTCAAGCGCGCCGACTTCAAGCTCGACATGGTGCCGCCACACCTGTTCATGAACTTCCGCGTGGTGGACGAGCATGGCCGCCAGTTGGGCCAGGGGCGCAACCTGGGCGCACTCAAGGCCGAACTGGGCGCCAAGGCGCGCGGGGCCTTCCAGGCGCTTGCTTCATTAAAGATAGCGCCTGGCGCTGGCATTAACAAGGATTCAGATGGAAAACCATCTGAAATTGCGACAGATAAAGCGCAACGTGCTCCTGAAAAAAGAGCGAAACCCGCACCCACCGCGCAGGCCGAGGCACGTTACACCGCCTGGACCTTCGGCGAACTGCCCGAATTGATGGAGATCGGCAAGGGCGGGCAGACGCTGATCGGCTTTCCGGCGCTCATCGACGCGGGCGACGCCGTCAGCATCGAGGTGTTCGACGAACCCGAGGTGGCGGCCGCCAAGCACCGCGCCGGCCTGCGCCGCCTGTGCGCGTTGCAGATCAAGGACGCGCTCAAGTACCTCGAAAAGAACATCCCAGATTTGCAGAAGATGGCCGTGGCCTACATGCCGCTGGGCACGCAGGAAGAACTGCGCGCGCAGATCATCGACGTGGCGCTGGACCGCGCCTTCCTGCTCGACCCGCTGCCCACCAATGCGCAGGACTTCGAGCGCCGCGTGCAGGAAGGGCGCGCGCGCCTCACGCTGATCGCCAACGAGGTGGCGCGCCTGGCGGGAACCATCCTGCAGGAATACGCGGGGGCGGTGCGCAAGATCAAGGACACCAAGGGCGCGCCGGATGCGGTGGCGGATGCGCAGCAGCAGCTCCAGCGCCTCGTGCCGAAGAACTTCCTGGCCGCGGCACCCTGGCCGCAGCTCGCGCACTTTGCGCGCTACCTCAAGGCCATCGTGCTGCGGCTGGACAAATTCCGCGCCGACCCGGCCCGCGACGCCGCCCGTCTGGCCGAGCTGCGCCCGCAGGAGCAGCGCTACTGGCGCCTCGTGGCCGAGCGCAAGGGCCAGGTGGACGCGCGTATGCAGGAGCTGCGCTGGCTGCTGGAGGAACTGCGCGTGAGCTTTTTCGCGCAGGAACTGCGCACGCCGCAGCCGGTGAGCGTGAAGCGCCTGGACAAGCTCTGGGCGCAGATCAACAGTTGAGGCGGAATGGCGGTCGGGGAAGGTTTCAGGAAGGCAAGCACTTCAAATGCGATCAATTCGCATTTATACTGTCTGTGATGAATCCCAGTGCCATGCAGACCGCAGCCGCCTACGCCCCTTCCGACGAGCATCTTGCCGTATGCCGTGCCTATGGCGAGGTGCAGGAACGCTGCACCCGTGTGATGGCTGGGCAGCAGGCCGAAATTGATCGTCTGCACGCGCAGGTGGTGCGCTTGCGGGGCGCACTGGTGGTACGGGAGACGGCGCTGGCCTATGCGCGTGAAGACCACGAACGCTTGGTCGCCCGCTTGGCCTTGGAGCGCAATCCACAGGCCGTTGCCGCCGATCTGGTGCTGTGCCAGACGGGCTGCCTGGGCCATGGCAACTTCTGGCGCGTGCAGGACCAGTGCCGCCGCAGCGGCAAGGCCTGCGTGTTGATCGAGGCCGCGGGCCGCCTGGAAAACGCCCCTGAATACACCGCAGCTGGTGGTGTGCGCTGATCCGTATCAGCGCTCATTCTGCGAGCGCGGCACCCGCAACGATCATCACCCGCGCCCTCAAATTCGAAGCTTCCGTACATGCGGTTGCCCGCGTTCGCAGCGGAGCGCACTGGCCGTGCCATATTCACGTTGCGTCCAGCGTGCTGACTTTGGCCAGGGCTCCCGCGCAAGGGCCGCCCCGTCGCGCCGGGAGCGTCTCCCTGCCCGCATTGCGTAGCAATGCGAGAGCGGGGGGAAGGCGCGAAGCGCCTCAGGGGGGTGCACCCTAATACCGCGTATCCACACTGTTGCGCATGGCGGTGCGGGCCACAGCGTCCAGCGCTTCGCCCACCACGGTCTGCTCCGACACCACGCGCAGCGCGCCCTGGGCCATGAGCCGGTCGCGCAGGCGCCGTGTCATGGACTGGGAACGCCCGCTGGCGCTGGTGAACAGGAACAGCGTGCCGTGCGGGCCCACCCAGGTGAGCTGGGTGCGTTCCCATTGCCCGTCCACGCGCAGATCCACCCAGGTGCCCACGGCCATGTCGGGTGCGCTGCTGAGGGGGGGCGCTGTGTCCGGTGCTTCCAGTGGCTGGCCGCTGGCGCCGAAGGATTCCATGAACCCCGACTCCTTGGCTTCGGCCGGGGCGAGCCAGGGTTCGTCGTCGGCTGGGGCGTCCAGGCGCGGGGTGCTGGGTTGGGTGGCAGTGGCTGCCGTAGAAGTTGGCATGGGCACCTGCGCCGCCTGGCCCGTGGCCGGGGTGGCCGTGCCCTGGAAGGCCAACTGGTGCAGGCGCATCAAGGTGTCCATGAAGGGGCCCAACTCCGTGGCCGGGTAGCCGATGGTGGCCAGCCCTTCGCGCAGGCGGGCCAGCAGCTTGGGCACCAGGCGTGCCAGCCTGGCGGGGTTCTTGCGCGTTTCCGCGGGCTGCGCGCTCCAGAGCAGGGCATCGACAAACTCGCGGTAGCGTCCAGGGTCGGCCTGGCCGCTGTCGTTGTTCAGCCTGGCCTGGGCCAGCACCTGGGACCAGGGGCCCTGCAGGAAGGCACCGATCTCTGCGGGCACCAGGCTGAATTCGGGCAGGTGCCGGATCTGTCGGGCCAGCCGCGAGGCCAGCAGGTGGCGTTGCTCGGCCCGCCACAGTGACTCGATGGCACGCTTGCGTTCCTGCTCGCGCTGGGCCTCGCTTTCGGACCAGCGCTGCTGGAGCTGTTCCAGCACGGGCTCGAAGTCGTCACGACTCTGGATGGTGGTCTGTGCCAGGGGCAGGGCGTTGTCGTGCAGTGCCAGCAGAAAGCTCTCGAAGCCGGGGGCTTGCACGTTGTCAAAGCCCAGGCTGCGGTCGGTGATTTCCTGCAGCAGCCTGCGCGCAGGGTGGTCGCGGTCGCTGAAGAAGCGCGGGTCGGCCACGGCCAGTTGCATGAGGGCGGGCTCCAGGGCGCGCACCACCTGTTGCACGGGCGGCAGCAGGCGCGGGTCCTGCGCGATGTTGTCCACCATGAGCGCCACCACCTCCTGGCTCAGTGCCTGGCCCAAGCCACCGCTGGCCGCCGCAGAGGGCTGCATGGGCGTGCGCGGGCTTTCCAGGCGCTCCATGAGACGGCCCACCTGGTTCATCTCCTGCAGGGCCTCGAAGGCGGCGGGCACGGTGGGTTCGAAATCGGTGGGTGGCAGGGTGTCGGCTTCGTCGTGCTGCCCATCAAAGGTGCGGGCAAAGTGTGCGGCAAAGTCCGTCACCCGGTTGCCTGTGGGCGCACCGCCCAGGTCACCCAGCAGCAGGTGGCGCAGGCGTTCCAGCGTGAGCAGGGCTTCCTGTTGGGCATGGGCCGGTGCGGCGGCATCGGCGGTGGTTGCCGCCGTAGGCTGCATGGCCGGCGCGGTGGGCACGACCACCGCATGGGCGGGCTCATTGGCAAAGCCTGGGGAATGGCCTTGCGGGCCGCTCGCCGGGGTGTAGGCATAGCGGCCGTCGGCCTGGCGCATGGCATAGCCGATGGGCTTGATGCCGGCCTGCTGTAGTTGCGCTGTGAGATCGGCGTACAGGGTGCGCAGCTCTGCCCCCAGCGCCTGCGCCATGGGGCCCATCCAGTCGCGGCGCACGGTATCGGTCACCTGCATCTGGCCCACCACGGTCTGCAGGGCCTGCAGGAACATTTCGGGCCGCAGTGGGTTGCTTTCGGGGTTGACGTTGGGCAGGCCTTGCGCGGCGCAGGCCAGACCGTTGAACTCTGCCAGCGTGGCATCGACGGCTTCGGCCAGCACCTCGCGGGCACGGGCGCGCTCCACGCTTTCGTGGATCTGGTGTTCGTCCATCAGTTCCAGTTCGTCGAAATGCACCGTGAACAGGGAGCGCGTGTGCTTGTGCCGGTCCAGCGTGTCCTGGGCCATGGTCTGGCGCAATGCGCCGGGGTAGCGCTCGGCCATGGTGAAGCACAGGCGCGAGAGCTGCTGGCGTGCTTCGAGCAGGCCGTGGCGTTCGCCGGGTGTGCGCGAACGGTCTTCCAGCGACTGCAGCGCCAGTCGGGTGCATTCGAGCACCCGTTCCAGCAGTCGGTGGCTCTGGTCCAGGGTGTGCCGTACGGTGTGCTCAAACACCTGGGCATCGGTTCCAGTCACGGTCGGAGCGTGGTCTCGCAAGCGGTTTCCTCTCACTGCGGATGGCGGGTGGGGTGAGGGCGGCAAGGGCCCCCAGGTCAGGGGGCATTATTCCCCGTCCTTGGGTGCACAGGAATCCCAAAAAACTACAAGGGGCATGTGCCCCTTGTGGTGGTGCGGGCAGGGCCCGCGGCCCCGCTCCGGTGGGATGGCAGGCTCAGCCCGCGTGGAACTTCACCACCAGCGGCACGATGAGCAGCGCCACGATGTTGATGATCTTGATCAGCGGGTTGACGGCCGGGCCGGCGGTGTCCTTGTAGGGGTCGCCCACGGTGTCGCCGGTGACGGCGGCCTTGTGCGCCTCGGAGCCCTTGCCGCCGTGGTTGCCATCCTCGATGTACTTCTTGGCGTTGTCCCAGGCGCCACCGCCGGTGCACATGCTGATGGCCACGAACAGGCCGGTCACGATGGTGCCCATCAGCAGGCCTCCCAGGGCCTTGGGGCCCAGCAGCAGGCCGACCACGATGGGCACCACCACGGGCAGCAGGCTGGGGATGACCATTTCCTTGATGGCGGCGGTGGTCAGCATGTCCACGGCCTTGCCGTATTCGGGCTTGGCCGTGCCTTCCATGATGCCCTTGATCTCGCTGAACTGGCGGCGCACCTCCACCACCACGCTGCCGGCAGCACGGCCCACGGCTTCCATGGCCATGGCACCGAACAGGTAGGGGATCAGGCCGCCGATGAACAGGCCGATGATGACCATGGGGTCGCTCAGGTCAAAGCTGACCGCGCGACCATAGCTCTCCAGCTTGTGCGTGTAGTCGGCAAACAGCACCAGTGCGGCCAGACCGGCAGAACCGATGGCGTAGCCCTTGGTCACGGCCTTGGTGGTGTTGCCCACGGCGTCCAGCGGGTCGGTGATGTCGCGCACGCTGCTGGGCAGCTCGCTCATTTCGGCAATGCCGCCGGCGTTGTCGGTGATGGGGCCGTAGGCATCCAGGGCCACCACGATGCCCGCCATGCTCAGCATGGACATGGCCGCCACGGCGATGCCGTACAGCCCCGCGAGCTGGTAGGCCACCAGGATGGCGATGCAGACGAAGATCACCGGCCAGGCCGTGGAGCGCATGGATACGCCCAGACCCGCGATGATGTTGGTGCCGTGGCCGGTGGTGGAGGCCTGGGCGATGTGGCGCACGGGCGAATACTGCGTGCCGGTGTAGAACTCGGTGATCCAGACCAGCGCGGCCGTCAGCACCAGGCCGGTGGTGCAGGCGCCAAACAGTTTCATCTGCGCGCCGCTGCCGCCCAGGGCATTGTCGGGGATGATCCAAGTCGTGACGAAATAGAACGCTACGAGCGAGAGCACGCCGGCGATGGCCAGGCCCTTGTAGAGCGCGGGCATCACGTTCTTCATGCCGGGTGAGGCCTTGACGAAGAAGCAGCCGATGATGGAGGCCACAATGGACACCGCGCCCAGCGCCAGCGGGTAGAGCACGGCGTTGAGCGGCGCGGCGGCCACCAGCAGGGCGCCCAGCACCATGGTGGCGATCAGGGTCACGGCGTAGGTCTCGAACAGGTCGGCGGCCATGCCGGCGCAGTCGCCCACGTTGTCGCCCACGTTGTCGGCGATCACGGCGGGGTTGCGCGGGTCATCCTCGGGGATGCCGGCCTCGACCTTGCCCACCAGGTCGGCGCCCACGTCGGCGCCCTTGGTGAAGATGCCGCCGCCCAGGCGCGCGAAGATGGAGATCAGCGAGGAGCCGAAGGCAAAACCGATCAGCGGGTTGAGCAGGCCGGCGAGGGTCTTGTCGGCCACCGGATTGCTGCCCACCAGGAACCAGTAGAAGCCGGTCACGCCCAGCAGGCCCAGGCCCACCACCAGCATGCCGGTGATGGCGCCGCCGCGGAAGGCCACGTCCAGCGCGGGGCCGATGCCTTGGGTGGCAGCCTGCGCGGTGCGCACGTTCGCACGCACGGACACATTCATGCCGATGAAGCCGCAGGCGCCCGAAAGGACCGCGCCGATGACGAAGCCGATGGCAGTCTTGCCGTCGAGGAAGAGACCGATGAGGATGGCCAGCACCACGCCGACGATGCCGATGGTCTTGTACTGCCGCGCCAGGTAGGCGGCCGCGCCCGCCTGGATGGCGGCTGCGATTTCCTGCATGCGGGCGTTGCCCGCGTCCTTCGAGAGAATCCAGCCGCGGGCCCAGAAGCCATAGGCCACGGCAACCAGCCCGCAAACGAGGGCCAGTATCAGAGGGGAAGTCAGCGCTGTGTTTCCAGCCATTCTTTTTCTCCAGGGTGTTGAATCGCACGTTAGGAGACACAACGCACCGGTCATGTCCCCGCTGCGTTGCTTCCTCGTGCTCCCTACCTGGAGACGATTGGCCAACTCGGTCAATTTACCCCGAAAAAATGACATGCAAGCGTCGAGAAAGGGGGTAGACCTTAAAATGAGGGTTAATCCCGACGTGAATCCTTAACAATCATCAACAACGCGAACGACAACATGTCTCTCAACAGCGTCACCCCCGGCAAGAACCTTCCTGAAAATTTCAACGTGGTCATCGAGATTCCGGCCGAATCCGATCCTATCAAGTACGAAGTGGACAAGGAGTCGGGCGCCGTCTTCGTGGACCGTTTCCTGACCACGGCCATGTACTACCCGTGCAACTACGGCTACGTGCCCCGGACCTTGTCGGGTGACGGCGACCCGGTGGACGTGCTGGTGATCACCCCGTACCCGCTGCACCCCGGCGTGGTGGTGCCCTGCCGCGCCCTGGGCATCCTGAAGATGGAAGACGAAGCCGGCATCGACGGCAAGGTGCTGGCCGTGCCCACCACCAAGATTCTGAAGATGTACGAACCCTGGAAGACCGTGGCGGACGTGAACCCCATGCGCTTGAAGGCCATCAGCCACTTCTTCGAGCACTACAAGGATCTGGAAGAAGGCAAGTGGGTCAAGGTGCTGGGCTGGGAAGGCGTGGAAGCCGCCCACCAGGAAATCGTGGACGGCGTGGCCAACTTTGAGAAGTCGCAGGCCGGCGTGAACTGACAGACCGCTGACACCACCCCTGAAGGCATGCCCGTGGCAACGCGGGCATGCCTTTTTTGCTGGAATGCCCGCTTGCGCACGGTCTGCGCCGCTGTCTAGACTCAAAGCAATCCGGTTTGTTACAAATTGCATAGGGGGTGGGAGATGCGGTTTTCCGATTGGCGCATTGGCGCAAAGCTCGGGTTGGCATTCGTACTGGTGGTGGTGTTGGCGGCGGTGCTGGGGGCCGTGTCGTTGGTGCAGCTTGCGCGCATCCATGCAGGGGCGGATGACATGGCCACCCGGTTGCTGCCCAGCGTATCGCAGGCGGGGGAGGTGCGGGTGCTGCTCAATCGCATGCGGCGCTCGGAGGCGGGCATCGTCACCGCCACGCGCCAAGAGGACATGCAGGGGGCGGTGGATCAGGTGCAGGCCCGGCTGGGCGAGCTCAAGGCCGTGGAAGCGCAATACGCCACGCTGCTGAACGAGAGCGCACGCAGCCAGTTCCAGCAGTACCAGCAGCGCAAGACGCAGTACCTCAAGCTGCACGCCGACCTGGCCGACATTGCCAAGGGGGTGGACTACAGCAGTGCTGAGGCACTGGAGTTGTCGGGCGACATGCTGCGCCAGATGTACGCGGGCGAATCCGAGGCGGCCTTTGTGGCCATGGAAGCGATGGTGGGCCGCATGCAGCAGGCCCATGCAGAGGACGTGCGTGTCGCCACGGGTGGCATGCGCGGCATTTTTGACAATGCGCGCCTGTGGGTGGGCGTGGCCTTGCTGGCTTGCGTATTGCTGGCCGTGGTGCTGGGGGTGGCCATTGCGCGTGCCGTATCGCGTCCAGCGCATGAGGCGGTGGCCGTGGCGCGTGCCATTTCCGAAGGCAATCTCACGGTGCATATCCCCGCCGGAGGACGTGACGAGATGGGCCAGTTGCTCCAGGCCCTGCTGCAGATGCGCGACAACCTGGCGCGTGTGGTCTCTGGGGTGCGCGGCTATGCCGAGGGCGTTTCCACCGCCAGCGCGGAGATAGCGCAGGGCAACCACGACCTGTCCTCGCGCACGGAAAGCCAGGCCAGCGCGCTGGAGGAAACGGCGGCATCGATGGAAGAGCTGGGCTCGACGGTGCGCCAGAACGCCGACAACGCCCGCCAGGCCAACCAGATGGCCATGAACGCCTCCACCGTGGCGGTGCAGGGCGGCGAAGTGGTGTCCCAGGTGGTGGAGACCATGAAAGGCATCAGCACCGCCAGCAACAAGATCGCCGACATCATCGGCGTGATCGACGGCATCGCCTTCCAGACCAACATCCTGGCGCTCAACGCGGCCGTGGAAGCCGCCCGCGCAGGCGAGCAAGGCCGAGGCTTTGCCGTGGTGGCCAGCGAAGTGCGCAGCCTGGCCGGACGCAGCGCCGAAGCGGCCAAGGAAATCAAGAGCCTGATCAGCGCCAGCGTGGAGCGCGTGGAGCAAGGCAACATCCAGGCAGAGAAGGCGGGAGAAACCATGACCGAAGTGGTTAACGCCATCCGGCGTGTGACCGACATCATGGGAGAGATCAGCGCCGCCAGCAGCGAACAAAGCGCGGGCGTATCGCAAGTGGGCGAAGCGGTCACGCAGATGGACCAGGCCACGCAGCAGAACGCCGCGCTGGTGGAGCAGATGGCAGCGGCGGCGGGCAGCCTCAGCGGCCAGGCGCGCGAGCTGGTGCAGGCTGTGGCGCAGTTCCGCCTGGCGCAGCAGGACGCCGTGGCAGCACCGCCCAGGCCCCCGGGACGCCCAGTGCCTGCACCCACCGTGTCGGCGCCAGCGCCCAGTGCAGCCAAGCAGGTCCGCCCACCCGCGGCCAAGCCCAGCGCGGTGTTGCCCAAACCCAGCGCACCCGCGGTGGCGCAGGCACGGCCCGCCAAATCGGGGCAGGACGACGGGGATTGGGAGAGTTTTTAGTGATTTGGGGCTTTACGCCCGTCCATAAAGCGCTATTAGCTACAAAAATAATAGCAAATTAGCCCGGCGTGCCACGCTGTGGGTCGGGGTATAGCCACTGCAGACCGGGCACACGCGGGCGCTCGAAGGGGCGCCAGGCCCCGGTCACGGGGTTCTGGCTCAGGCGGTCGGCCACGGCCCACCAGGCGCTGGGGTTCAGGCCCAGGCCGAAATGGCTGGCCACCACCTCAATGTTTTCCGTGTGCGGGTTGTGGGGTGCGGGTGCCTGGATGCTGCCGCGCCAGGCCACGACTCCGTCGCTGCGCGAGTAGATGCTGGTGGTGGGCACGGGTGGTGCGACCGGCAGGTCATAGTGCTCTGTCTCGCGCTTTGGATCGCGCCCACTGACCCATTGGTAGATGCGCCAGGCGTTGGTCGAAGTGTGTTCGCCCGCAAAGGGGGTGCCCAGCGTGACCACGCAGCGCACACGGTCGGGCATTTCCTTGGCCAGTTCGCGGGCGTACACACCGCCCAGGCTCCAGCCCACCAGGCTCACGCGTGCACCGCTGCGTTGGCAGGCTTCGTCGAGCTTGCGCTTGGCTGTTTCCAGCACGCCGTGGCGTGGGCCCATGTTCAAGCCCTGGCCCCAGCCGTAGGCGTGGTAATTGCGCGACTCCAGGTAGCGGCGCAAGGGCAGGGTGGAAGCATCGCCGGCCGTGAGACCGGGGAACACGATGATGGTGTGGCCGTCCCCCAGCGGCGCGTTCTGCAGCAAGGGCCAGGCGGGCAGCACAGCGCCAAACTCCCAGGGAGCGCGAAATTCCAGGGCCAGGAGGTGCAGACCGGGTGGGGGCAAGGTATCTGGTGGAGCTGGCGCTTTTCGGAACGGGAATGGCATCGTGGGGTGGGGTTCGGGCAGCTCGGCGTTGGCATGCCGTTGTTGCATTTTTTCACAATCAGGCGCAATCTATCTGGACTCCGCACTCCAAACTCACAAGGTACGGATCCTCACCACAATGTGGCGGGTGTTGCCCAGGTGCATCAAAAAGCGTAGCGTGCTGCGGTGTGAGGTCATGCCGTTTGGTGGTAATGCATGGGTGGTTGGCTGGTTGCGCAACTGGTCGGTGCCCTTTGGTTCAGGAGGTTGACCATGGACTTTTTGTTCAAACTCAGCGTGTCGCGGCGCTTGGTGGTGTTGGTGGGGTTTGCCGTGGCCGCCATGGCGCTGCTGGTCGGCGTGCTCATGACGTCGGAGCGGGCCATGCTCCTGCGCGAGCGCCAGGACAGCGTTCGCCAGGCGGTGGAGACGGCGCATGGCATCCTGGTGCATTTCCACGGCCTGGCGGCCAAGGGCAGCATGCCCGAAGACGAGGCCAAGCAGCGCGCCAAAGAGGCTGTGCGCACCTTGCGTTACAGCGGCGAGGAGTATTTTTGGATCAACGACATGCATCCCAAGGTGGTGATGCACCCCATCCGTCCCGAACTGGAAGGCCAGGACCAGAGCCAGCGCAAGGATCCGAATGGCAAATTCCTCTACGTGGAATTTGTGGAGATCGTCAAGAAAAGCGGCGGTGGCTATGTGGACTACATGTGGCCCAAGCCGGGGAGCGATGTCCCGGTGGACAAGGCTGCCTATGTCAAAGGCTTCGCGCCTTGGGGTTGGATCGTGGGTTCCGGCGTCTATGTGGATACCGTGCAGGCCACGTTTCTGAGCCGTGTGACGCAGGCTGCAGGTATTTCCCTGGTGCTGGCCGTGCTGTTGGGGGTTGTGGGCTGGATGATCGCGCGCAGTGTCCTGCGCCAGTTGGGCGGTGAACCCACCCAGCTCAATTACATCACCCACCAGATTGCCCAGGGGGACCTTTCGGTGGACATCCCGGCGTCCAAGTCGAGCGACAGCTTGATGCACGGGATCCAGGCCATGCGCGACAGCCTTGCCAGCGTGGTGCTGCGGGTGCGCCAGGGCTCCGAGCATGTTTCCACCGCCAGCGCGGAGATAGCGCAGGGCAACCACGACCTGTCCTCGCGCACGGAAAGCCAGGCCAGCGCGCTGGAGGAAACGGCGGCATCGATGGAAGAGCTGGGCTCGACGGTGCGCCAGAACGCCGACAACGCCCGCCAGGCCAACCAGATGGCCATGAACGCCTCCACCGTGGCGGTGCAGGGCGGCGAAGTGGTGTCCCAGGTGGTGGAGACCATGAAAGGCATCAGCACCGCCAGCAACAAGATCGCCGACATCATCGGCGTGATCGACGGCATCGCCTTCCAGACCAACATCCTGGCGCTCAACGCGGCCGTGGAAGCCGCCCGCGCAGGCGAGCAAGGCCGAGGCTTTGCCGTGGTGGCCAGCGAAGTGCGCAGCCTGGCCGGACGCAGCGCCGAAGCGGCCAAGGAAATCAAGAGCCTGATCAGCGCCAGCGTGGAGCGCGTGGAGCAAGGCAACATCCAGGCAGAGAAGGCGGGAGAAACCATGACCGAAGTGGTTAACGCCATCCGGCGTGTGACCGACATCATGGGAGAGATCAGCGCCGCCAGCAGCGAACAAAGCGCGGGCGTATCGCAAGTGGGCGAAGCGGTCACGCAGATGGACCAGGCCACGCAGCAGAACGCCGCGCTGGTGGAGCAGATGGCAGCGGCGGCGGGCAGCCTCAGCGGCCAGGCGCGCGAGCTGGTCGAGGCCGTGGCGGTGTTCCGCCTGGCCCAGGGCAGCGCCATGCCAGCCGCTGCCGCACGCAGCGCTTCACCTGCGCCAGCCCCCGCACCAGCGCCGCGCCCGGTGCCCGCTCCGGCATCCAGGCCGGTGCAGGCCAAGGTCGCCCCGCCTCGTCCAGCCGCCGCCAAGGCGGCGCCCAGCCTGAGTCCACCTGTGCCACCCAAGCCAGCCGCGGCCAAGCCCGCCAAAGCGGGGGGCGAGGACGACTGGGAATCCTTCTGAAGGCGCACAGACGGTAGGGCTGTTAGGGCCTAGGCTGTTTGGTGGTAATTTAAGATTCATGTAAAATGAATCTTATTGATCCATTTGCTGTGCACTTTTAGGAGGGCACGGCGCTGCAAGCCCATGACACCGCCTCTACCCCCGCTCATCACCATCACAGAAAAAGACCAGCCGCCCGCCGCGGCTGCGGCGCTGCAAGGGTGGCCGCTGCTGCGGCTGGGGTTCAGGCCTTTCTACCTGGGCGCGGCCCTGCTGGCCTGCCTTTCGGTGCCGGTGTGGATTGCCCTGTTTCTCGGTCACGCCGAGCTCAAGCTGGAGATTTCGCCGCTGCTGTGGCACGCGCATGAAATGCTCTTTGGCTTTGCGGCCGGGGTCATTGTGGGTTTTTTGCTCACAGCCGTGAAAGCCTGGACCGGCCTGCCCACGCCGCGCGGCGCCTTGCTGGGCACGCTGGCCTTTGTCTGGCTGGCAGCGCGTGTGGCGGCCGTGGTGGCGCCGTACCCTGTGTATGCCGCACTGGACATGGCCTTGCTGCCGGCGGTGGCGCTGATTTTGCTGCGTGTGCTGATCAAGGCAGGCAACAAGCGCAACATTCCGCTCATTTCCCTGCTGGTGCTCATGGCGACAGCCAACCTGGTGTTCCACCTGTCGGCCCTGGGTGCCATCGATGTGCCGCCCGTGGCCGCGTTGTATGCCGGGCTGGCCCTGATCGTCATGGTCGAGTGCGTGATGGCAGGCCGCGTGGTGCCCATGTTCACCAAGAACGTGACGCCGGGCCTGGTCATCAACATCCCGCGCAAGTTTGAACTGGCGCTGCTGGCCGTCACCGCACTGGCGCTGGCCCTGTGGGTGTTTGCACCGCCGGGGCCGGTCACGCTGGTGGCCTGCGCCGTGGCCGCCGTGCTGCACGCCGTGCGGCTGTGGATGTGGCATCCCTGGGTCACGTTCAAGCGCCCCATCCTGTGGATTCTGCACGCTGCCTATGCCTGGCTGCCCATCGGCTTTGTGCTGCTGGCGCTGGCGCAGGTGGGCTGGGTGAGCTATTCGCTGGCGGTGCATGCGTTTGGCGTGGGCGTGACCGGCGGGCTCATCATCGGCATGGTCACGCGCACCGCGCGCGGCCACACCGGGCGGCCGTTGCAGGTGTCGCGCCCCGAGGTGCTGGCCTATGCCTTTGTCATGCTGGCCGCCGTGTTGCGCGTGCTGGTGCCTGCCGTGGCGCCCGCCCTGTACACCCAGGCGCTGGCGGTGGCGGCGGGTCTGTGGGCTGTGGCCTTTGCGCTCTATCTGGTGGTCTATACCCCCTGGCTCATGCGCACCCGGCTGGATGGCAAGGACGGCTGAACAGCCTCCGATGCCTTGTCTTTTCTTCTTCTGTCCCTTCTCTCCATTCCACTTTGAAAGGTCTCACCATGGGTTCCAGTTCTGTGTCCGAAATCGACGTGCGCACCATCGTTCCGCAGGAACGCCACCTGCAGATCTTTGGCCGTCTTGACGCTCTGCGCGCTGGCGAAGCGCTGCAGATCGTGAACGACCACGACCCCGTTCCGCTGCGCCTGCAGCTCGAATCGCGCGCTCCGGGCCAGTTCCAGTGGGCCTACCTGCAATCGGGTCCGGACCTGTGGCGTGTGCAGATCAGCAAGCTGGAAACGGCGCGCAGCAAGGCGGAGTCAGAGGACTCCTGCTGCTCCGGTGGTGCCTGCTGCGGTTGATGGTTTCTACACCCCCGACGTGCCGCAGCGTCGGGGGGGCGCATCACAGTCCGAGCGCCAGTTGCGCTGCCTCGGACATCATGGAGCGGTCCCAGGGCGGGGTGAACACCATGTTCACCGTGATCTCGCCCACGCGCGGGAGGGCCAGCACCTTGTCGCACACCTCATCGGCAATCGCCTCGCCCATGCCGCAACCGGGCGCGGTGAGGGTCATGTCGATCACCACGCGCAGCTTGTCGCTGTCTTCCAGCGGTTCCAGCGCACAGCGGTACACCAGCCCCAGGTCCACGATATTGACCGGAATCTCCGGGTCGTAGCAGGTGCGCAGTGCGTCCCACACCAGGGGCTCCACGTCGCCGTCGTGCACCTCAGTGGGCACGGGTGCGGTTTGGGGCGGGGTCTTGCCGATGGCGTCGGCATCCACGCCCTTGAGGCGCGTGAGCTGGCCCTCCACCAGCAGCGTGAATGAGCCGCCCAGGGCCTGGGTGATCTGCGCCAGTTGCCCGGCCTGCAGTTCGATGGGCGCGCCACTGGGGATGGCTTCCACCATCACGGTGCGGCGCACCAGCACGTCTTCGCGGGGTCTGCGGTTCATGGCTGCTGCTCCGCTGGCGCCGCGTCTGCGGGGATGGCGCCCTCGGCTTTGTCGGCCTGGTCGGCAATGGCATGCATCAGTGCGTGCCAGCCCAGCAGGGCGCATTTGATGCGGCTGGGGTAGCGGCGCACGCCCGCCAGGCTGACCAGCTTGCCCAGCGCGGCGTCATCGGGCTCCTGCGTGCCGGTGAGCACGGCGCGAAAGTGCTGTTGCAGTTGCTGGGCACTGGCCAGATCGCGGCCCTTGACGGCCTCGGTCATCATGGAACTGGACGCCATGCAGATGGCGCAGCCCTGACCGCTGAAGCGGATGTCCTGCACGCGGCCGTCCTTCACTTGCAGTTCTACCGCCACCTGGTCGCCGCACTGCGGGTTGGTGCCCTGGGCCTGGTGCGTGGGGTGGGGGAGGTGGCCAAAGTTGCGCGGCGTGCGCTTGTGCTCCAGCACCAGTTCCTGGTACAGGTCGTTTTCGGCGTTCATCGCAAAACCTCCACGGCGTGCGCCACGGCGGCGACCAGGCGCTCCACCTCGTCGCTCGTGTTGTAGGCGGCAAACGAGGCGCGCGTGCTTGGCCCCAGGCCCAGGTGGTCCATCAGCGGTTGGGCGCAATGGTGGCCGGTGCGCACGGCAATGCCGCGTGCATCCAGCAGGGTGCCGATGTCGTGCGGGTGCCCCTGTTCGGCCACAAAGGACACCAGGGCCGACTGTGTGGCGTGCGCAGCCAGCACGCGCACACCGGGGATGCGCGCCAGGCCTTGCACGGCCTGCGCGCGCAGCGCATGCACGTGCGCGGCGATGGCGTCGCGCCCCACCTGCTCGATAAAGCGCGCCGCAGCGGCCAGGCCCACGGCGCCCGCCACGTTGGGCGTGCCGCCTTCGAGGCGGGCGGGCAGTTCGGCATAGTCGGCACCGTCCCAGCGGACCTGGGCCACCATGTCGCCGCCCAGGCGCAGGGGTTCCAGGCGCTCCAGCGCGCTGCGCCGCCCCACCAGCACGCCTATGCCCATGGGGCCGTGCATCTTGTGGCCGGAAAAGGCCAGTAAGTCGCAGTCGATGTGGGCCAGCGCGGGCATGGCGTATGCGGCGGCCTGGGCGGCGTCAAGCACGGTGAGCGCCCCGGCCTGCGCGGCCATGCGCAGCAGCTCTTCAAATGGTGGGCGCTCGCCGGTGGCGTTGGCGCTGGCCGTGAGGGCCAGCACCCGGGTGCGCGGCGAGAGCAGCGCCTGCAGGTCGGCCACGTGCAGGCGGCCCTGCGCGTCGGGGCGCAGGATGCGCAGCACGGCGCCGCTTTGGCGCGCAGCCTGTTGCCAGGGCAGCAGGTTGGCGTGGTGCTCCAGGCCGCTGACGATGATTTCGTCGCCCGCGCGCAGCCAGGCCTGGTCTGGCCCACCAGCCCACAGGCCCTGCGCCACCAGGTTCAGCGACTCGGTGGTGCCGCTGGTAAAGACCAGCTCGTGCTCGGCACTGGCGCCGACAAACTGGTGCAGCGTGGCACGTGCGGCCTCGTAATCGTCGGTGGCGTATTGGCTTAAAGAATGCACGCCACGGTGGATGTTGGCGCGGTGCCGGGTTTCAAAAGCCTGTAGCGCATCCATCACCTCCAGCGGCATGGCGGTGGTGGCGGCGTTGTCCAGATAGGCCAGCGGCGCGCCGTGGATGACCTGCTGCAACAACGGGAACTGCGCGCGCAACGTCGCCGAGCCGGGGGCCAGCGTGGGCGGGGGCGCCAGTGTGGTGGGGGATTCAAGCCGCATGGGGCACCTCCGCTTGCAGTTGGCGTGCCAGGGCCTGCGCCAGCACGCCGCTGTCCAGCCACTGGGCCAGGGCCTGGGCGCCGGGGTCGTCATTGAACGCACGCTCCAGCACGGCGCGGGCCATGCCTTCGGTGAGGAGGGCGCGGGCTTGCGCTTCGTCCAACCCGCGCTGCAGGGCATAGAACAGCGCGTCTTCGGGCAGGCGACCCCAGGTGGCGCCATGGGTGGCCTGCACCTGGTCGTGCAGGATTTCCAGGTGCGGGCGCAGCACCATGCGCGGCTGGCCGTTCAATGCCACGCCACTCAGGCGCTGGCGCACCTGGGCTTCATGGGCGCCGGGGGCAATGCGGCTGTGTGCGTTGGCCACCACGCGCTCGTGGTCTGCGGCCAGGGCCAGTACCTCGGTGTGGGCGGCGGTGTGGGCCGCATCCAGCCGGGTGTGTACTTGCTGCTCCAGCACCTGGCCAGCGGGCAGCAGCAGGGCGGCAGTGCGTGCCTGGGCGTTGGCGCCTTGCAGTTGCACCACGGTGCGCTGCAGGTGGTAGGCGGCGCCGGTGGCCACCAGCGCCTGCTGATAGCGTGCGCCCTGCGCCAGGCGGGCGTGCACATGCTGGGCCATGCGATCTTGCGCTTGGGGCAGGGCCAGGCGCAGGTGTTGCAGTTGGGCGCCTTCGGCCAGGTGGATGTGGGTGTGCAGGTTCTGCACCAGTGCGTGGCCGCAGGCGCTCGGCGCACGGTCGTGGGTTTCGATCAGCACGCAGCGCACGCCGGGCTCCAGTGTCATTACCAAGAGTGGCGCTTCCACGGTGTCGCGCGGCTGGTGATGCAGGTGCAACCAGACGGTGTCGCAGTCGGCGGTGGCCTTGCCGGGCGGTGTGTGGATGCGCAGGCGCAGGCCCTGGCGGCACAGCGCGCGGTGCGCCCAGGCAAAGGGTGCGGCCTCGCCATCACCGGGGCCGGGCAGGTCGGCAAACTGGGCGTTGCGCTGGGCGGGGTCGAGTGCGTCCAGCCAGCGCGCATCCACCCCGGCGGTAGCCGCTGGCCCCACGGGCTGCAGCAGCCAGCCTGCGCCGGACAGGGCAGGCGCCTCGCACGCCGGGGCGTCGGGCTCGGGGCCGATCCAGGCCTCCAGCGCGGGCGGTGGCAGGTGGCGGAAATGTTCGCTGCGCCGAGCAATCCAGCCCTGGGTGTGCAGGTGGTGGCGTGCGGCCAGGCGGTCGGCAAGGGCGGTGTCCATGGCTCAGGCCTCCACCGTGTGCGCTGCTGCGGTGGGCGCGGTTGAGGGCGCGGTTGCCTTGGGGCCAAAGCCGGAGCGGGCAATCTCGCGCGCCAGCTCCAGGCCGCCGCTTTGGGCGATGCAGCCCTGGTCCAGGCGCAGCACGGCATCGGGCTGCAATTGCTCAATGAGTTGCAGGTAGTGCGACACCACGATGAAGGCCGTGCCCTGTGCGCGCAGGTGCTGCACAAGGGCCAGCACGGCACGCACGCCGTCCACGTCCAGGCCCGAGTCGATTTCGTCGAGCAGCGCCAGGCGCGGGCGCAGCAGGGCCAGTTGCAGCAGCTCGTTGCGCTTGCGCTCGCCGCCCGAGAAGCCTTCATTGACGGGGCGGCCCAGCAGGGATTCGGGCAGGCCCAGACGTTTGGCGCTTTCGCGGGCGTCGGCCAGAAAGTCGAACGCGTCCTGGGGCGCCTGACCCTGGGCCTGGCGCTGGGCGTTGAGCGCGGTGCGGATAAAGAGGTTGTTCTTTACGCCGGGCACGTCGGGCGGCGCCTGGAACGAGACGAACAGACCCTGGCGCGCGCGCTCATGCGTGCTCAAGCCGAGCAGGTCGGTGCCTCCCAGCAATGCCTGGCCGCTGGCCACGCGGTAGGCCGGGTGCCCGGCCAGCGCCATGCCCAGCGTGCTCTTGCCGCTGCCGTTGGCGCCCATCAGCACCACCAGCGAACCGGCGGCCACATCCAGGTGCACCGAGCGCAGCACCGTGCGTTCGCCCACATCGACGCGCAGGTCGCGCACCTGCAGCAGGGGGGTGGAGGGGGTCATGGGGATGTCCTTTCTATGATTTTGATAGCTGCTCGCGCTTTCTGGATAAGCGCTGGAGCCAGTTTTTGCTTGTATATCTGTGGCGTCAGCCCACCGCGCCTTCCAGTGACACGGCCAGCAGCGCCTTGGCTTCCAGGGCAAATTCCATGGGCAGTTCTTCCAGCACGGCCTGGCAAAAGCCGCCCACGATGAGTGCCGTGGCCTCCTGGGGGTCGATGCCGCGTTGCTGGCAATAGAACAGCCGCTCCTCGGAGATGCGCGTGGTCGTGGCTTCGTGCTCCACCACGGCGTCGCCGCGCGCGCTGTCGATGTAGGGGAAGGTGTGTGCGCCGCAGTCCGGTCCGATGAGCAGTGAGTCGCACTGCGTGTGGTTGCGCGCCTGTGCCGCCCCCGCGTTCATGCGCACCAGGCCGCGGTAGCTTTGCTGTGCGTGCCCGGCGCTGATGCCCTTGGAGACGATGCGGCTCTTGGTGCGTTGGCCCAGGTGGATCATCTTGGTGCCGGTGTCTGCCTGCTGGAAGTGGTTGGACACGGCGATGGAGTGGAATTCGCCGCTGGAGTCGTCGCCCTGCAGCACCACGCTGGGGTACTTCCAGGTGATGGCCGAGCCGGTTTCGATCTGCGTCCAGGCGATGCGCGAGCTCTTGCCGGCGGCCAGGCCGCGCTTGGTGACGAAGTTGTAGATGCCACCGCGCCCTTGGGCGTCGCCGGGGTACCAGTTCTGCACGGTGGAGTACTTGATGAATGCATCGTCGTGCGCCACCAGCTCCACCACGGCGGCGTGCAACTGGTGCTCGTCACGCTGCGGTGCGGTGCAGCCTTCGAGGTAGCTGACCGCGCTGCCTTCCTCGGCAATGATGAGCGTGCGCTCGAACTGCCCGGTGTTGCGTGCGTTGATGCGGAAGTACGAGGACAGCTCCATCGGGCATTTCACCCCCTTGGGGATATAGACAAAGGAGCCATCCGAGAACACCGCAGAGTTCAGCGCAGCGTAGAAGTTGTCGCCCACCGGCACCACGCTGCCCAGGTAGCGCTCGATCAGCGCCGGGTGGTGTTCCACGGCGTGCGAGAACGAGCAGAAGATCACACCCACCTCGGCGAGCTGCTCGCGGAAGGTGGTGCCCACGGACACCGAATCGAACACCGCATCCACCGCCACACCGGCCAGGCGTGCGCGTTCGTGCAGGGGTACGCCCAGCTTTTCGTAGGTTTCGAGCAGCTGGGGGTCCACCTCGTCCAGGCTCTTGGGCGCGTTCTTGAGCGACTTGGGCGCCGAGTAGTACGACAGCGCCTGGAAGTCCACCGGCGCCATGCGCAGGTGCGCCCAGTCCGGAGGCTCCATGCTGTGCCAGCGCTCGAAGGCCGCCAGGCGCCACTGCAGCAAAAAGGCGGGCTCACGCTTCTTGCGCGAGATGGCGCGGATGGTGTCTTCGTCCAGTCCCGGCGGCAGGCTGTCGGATTCGATGTCGGTGGAGAAGCCGTGCGGGTACGGCGTGTTCAGGGCCTGCTGCAGGGCCGCGTCCTGCGGTCGGCGGGGGGCTGCGGTTTCGGTGGGCGCGGGCATAGTCTTTAAGTGATGATTTAAATATGCATAGCGTATGCATCATTTTGAATTCCTGCAAATCCAGCCCGGTTTGACCGCACCTTGGCCATGGGTTTGGGGTCGTTGCATGCTGCTGACAGGCGGGCGCAGGGGCTCGCCAACACATGCACAAGTTCCCGGAAATGGTGACAATGCCCCATACCCGTTGCCACCATCCGTAACCACCCATGTCCGTTTCTGCCGTTCGTCAACGTCAGTGGCTGCTTGCGCTGCTGGTGTTTGCGTGCGGACTGGTCATGGTCTCGTTCTGGTTGCGCCATTCGGCGCAGCAGGAGGAAGCCAAAAGCCGCGCACTGGCGGCCGACCTGGCGGCAGACCACGCACAGTCGTTGCAACGGGGCATTGAACGGGCCTTGTCTGCTACCTATGCCATTGCTGCGCTGGTGCACCAGGGCCGGGGTTTCGTGAACGATTTCAACGGGGTGGCCACGCAGATGCTGCCGTTCTATCCCGGCATAGCCGCTATCGGGCTGTCGCCAGGGGGCGTCATCTGCTGTGTGGTGCCCCGTGCAGGCAACGAGAACAGCATCGGCTTCAACCAACTGGAAGACATCGTCCAGAACAAGGAAGCTCGGCGCGCCCGCGACACACGCAAGCTCACGCTGGCGGGGCCGGTGCAACTGGCACAGGGTGGCCTGGGGGTGGTGGGGCGCTTGCCCATTTATTTGGGCCAGGGGGACGACACCCAGGTGTTCTGGGGTTTCAGCTACGTCACGCTGCGCTTCCCGCAGGCCCTTGAATCGGCCCGGCTGGAGATGCTGCGCGATCGTGGCTATGCCTACGAGCTGTGGCGCAAAAACCCTGAAACCGGCGAGCGTCAGCGCATCGAGGCCTGGAAGCCCGAAGCCTTGCGCGACCCTGTGGGGCGTGACCTGGAGCTGCCCAATGGTGCCTGGACCCTGAGCCTGGCGCCCACGCGCGGATGGGTACAGCGCAGCGGCCTGATGCTGGAGGGTCTGGTGGGCGCAGCCTTCAGTGCCTTGCTCGCTTACCTGGCTTGGTTGCTGTACGCCATGCGCTTGCGGGATCTGGAGCTGGAGGCGCTGGTCGCGCAGCGCACCAGCGAAATCCTGGCGGCGCAGCGCCACCTGCAGGCGACCATCAGTGCCATCCCCGATCTGATGTTCGAGGTGGACCTGGATGGCCGCTACTACAGCACCCATTCTCCGCGTGAAGAGCTGTTGGCCCGGCCGAGCAAGGAACTGTTGGGCCGCACCGTGCACGATGTGATGCCCCAGGCCCAGGCCGACCGGGTGTTGCAGGCCTTGCAAGAGGCCCATGTGAAGGGTTGGTCTATGGGAGCACAGATCTGCCTGCCGCTGGAAATTGGCGAGCGCTGGTTTGAGCTTTCGGTGGCGCGCAAGGCCTCGGCCACGGGCGAGGGGCCGCGCTTTGTGGTCATCTCGCGCGATGTGACCGACAACAAGCTGGCCGAGGAAAAGGTGCTCCAGTTGGCCCATTTCGATGCCCTGACCGGGCTGCCCAACCGCAGCCTGCTGGCGGACCGGTGCCAGCAGGCGCTGGGCGCCGCGCAGCGCCATGGGCAATGCGTGGCGCTGCTGTTTCTGGACCTGGACCATTTCAAGAACATCAACGATGCGCTGGGTCACCGGGTGGGCGATGCCCTGCTGTGCGCCGTGGCCCAGCGTCTTTCCGGCCTGCTGCGCGAGCAGGACACCATCGCGCGCCTGGGTGGGGACGAGTTCATCCTGGTGCTGCCCGATACCGACGCCGTGGGTGCGGCCCACGTGGCCGAAAAGCTCTTGCGCGCGGCCGATCAACCGTTTGACATCGACGCCCATGAACTGGTCATCACGCCCAGCATGGGCATTGCCATGTATCCGCAGGATGGCAAGGACTTTGACACGCTGTCGCGCTGCGCCGATGCGGCGATGTACATCGCCAAGCAGGGCGGGCGCAACCACTACCGCTTTTTCACGGCAGAGATGCAGGCCGATTCGGACCGCAGTCTGCTGCTGGAAAACGCCCTGCGCCGTGCGTTGGAGCGCAACCAGCTCTACCTGCACTACCAGCCTCAGGTCTGCGTGGCCAGCGGCGCCATCGTGGGGGCCGAAGCCTTGCTGCGCTGGGAGCACCCGGAGCTGGGCCGCGTGTCGCCGGCCGAGTTCATCCCGGTGGCCGAGTCCAGCGGCATGATCCTGCCCATGGGCGACTGGGTGCTGCAAACCGCCACGCGCCAGTTGCGCGAATGGATGGACCAAGGGTATGCGCTGACCATGGCGGTCAACGTGTCGCTGGTCCAGTTCCGCCAGGCCGACTTTCCGCAGCGCATCGGCCAGATCCTGCAGGATGCCGGTCTGCCCCCGCATTGCCTGGAGCTGGAGCTGACCGAAGGCGTGGCCATGACCGACCCGGCCCTGGCCATCGACACCATGGACCGCCTGCACCAGCAGGGAGTGCTGCTGTCCATCGACGATTTCGGCACGGGTTACTCCTCGCTCAACCACCTCAAGAAATTCAAGGTGTACAAGCTCAAGATCGACCAGTCCTTTGTGCGCGACATTGCCGACGACCCGGACGACCGCGGCATCGTCAGTGCCATCATTTCCATGGCCCAGGGCATGGACATGCGCACCATCGCCGAAGGGGTGGAGACGGCGGAGCAGCTGGCCTTTTTGCAGGACCACGGTTGCATGGAGGTGCAGGGCTATCTGTTCGGGCGCCCCATGGCGGCACGGGACTTTGGCGCGCTGCTGCAAGCCGGGCCGCTGACCATGCCGGTGACGGCCTGAACGCCAGGCTTCAGTTTTTGAGCGGGCTGTGGCGCCACAGCTCCTGCAGGTACTGGTCCACGCCCAGGCGTTCCTGCGCCAGAAAGCGATCCACCGCATCGGCAAAGGCCGGGTGCGCCAGCCAGTGGGCGCTGTGCGTGCGCACCGGCAGCAGCGCGCGGGCCATCTTGTGTTCTCCCTGGGCGCCGCCTTCAAAGCGCTGCACGCCGTGGGCCATGCACCACTGCAGCGGCTGGTAGTAGCAGGCGTCAAAGTGCAGGCAGTCCACCCGCTGGGTGGCACCCCAGTAGCGCCCGTAGGCCACTGTTTCCATGCCATTTTGGCCTGCAGCGCTTGTAGGTTGTGCGCCAGTAGCTATCAAACTGGTAGCAATGGGTTCGCCGGCACGCTCGGCAGTGAACAGCACCCAGGGTTCGGGTTCATGGTGCGCCAGGCGCTGGAAGAAATCCGGGGTGAGGTAGGGCGGGTTGCCGTGTTCCAGGTAGGTGCGTTCGTAGCAGTGGTAGAAGAAGTCCCAGTCCTGCGGCGTGATGTCGGCGCCACGCGCCCAATGGAACCGCACCCCGGCTTCGGCCACGCGCCTGCGTTCCTGGCGGATCTTCTTGCGCTTGTCCTGGGTGAGTCGGGCCAGAAAGCCGTCGAAGTCGGCCTCGCCCGCGTGGCTCCAGTGGAACTGCACGTTGTCCCGCTGCATCAGCCCGGCCTGGGTGCAGGCCTCCAGGTCTTCGGCGGCGCACCACAGCACGTGCAGGGACGACAGGCCTTCGCTCTCGCTCCAGTCGCGCAGGGCCTGGGCCAGGGCGAGGCGCTGTGCTGGGTCGCAGGCCATCAGCCGGGTACCCGGCACGGGCGTGAAGGGCACTGCCACCACGGCCTTGGGGTAGTAGGGCAGGCCGTGCTCGGCATGGGCGCGGGCCCAGGCCCAGTCAAAAATGTATTCGCCCCAGGAATGTGCCTTGAGGTACACCGGACAGGCGGCCACCAGCGCAGGGCCGCGCCATTGGGTGAGGTAACGTGCGCTCCAGCCGGTGGCGGCCGTGGCGCTGCCGCTGGTCTCCAGGGCGGCCAGGTAGGCGTGGCGCATGAAGGGCGTGGGGTGCGGCTGCTGGTCCAGCAGCGTGTTCCAGGCTTGCTCGGCGATGTCCTGCACCGAGGGGTGCATGCGGGTGATAATGCCCGTTTCAGCCATGTCTGCCCCCATGCCCCGTGTCTGGCACGGGCGCGGCCTGGCGTTTGAAGGGTGCGGCCCCGTGGGCCGCCTGGCATTCCATGACGTTCTCCCTTTGCATTGCACAGCTCAATTTTGTGGTGGGTGACTTGCCCGGCAACGTGCGCCGTATCGTTGCCGCAGCGCACGAGGCCCATGCCGCAGGCGCGCGCCTTTTGCTCACGCCCGAACTGGCGCTGTGCGGCTATGCCGCCGAAGACCTGTTCTTGCGCCCCGCCTTTCTTTCGGCCTGTGATGATGCCGTCAAAGCCGTGGCGCGGGAGACGGCGGGCCTGAAAGACCTGGTCATCGTGCTGGGGCATCCGCAGCGCTGCCACCCGCAGGCGCCCGCATTCAGCACCTGCCTGAACGCCGCCAGCGTGCTGCGCAACGGCCAGATCGAGCAGACCTACGCCAAGCGCGAGCTGCCCAACTACCAGGTGTTCGACGAGCGCCGCTACTTCGTCCCCGGCCACAGCCCCTGTGTGTTCGAGGTGCAGGGCCTGCGCGTAGGCCTGCTCATCTGCGAGGACGCCTGGCACGCGGGCCCGGCGCGCGACTGCGCGGCTGCCGGTGCGCAGATGCTGGCGGTCATCAACGCTTCGCCTTTCCACCGCGGCAAGGGGGCCGAGCGCGAGGCCACCATGCGCGCCAGGGTGCAGGAGACGGGGCTGCCCCTGGTCTATGCCCACCTGGTGGGCGGGCAGGATGAGGTGGTGTTCGAGGGACGCTCTTTTGCGTTGGGTGCGGATGGCACCGTCTGCGCCCGGGCACCAGCTTTTGAGGAAAAATTGGTTTTTGCGCAGGTGGACACTGCGCAAGAAGCTATAAAAATAATAGCGAACATGGCGCCCGAGCAAAGCCCCGAGGCCGAGCTGTGGGACGCGCTGGTGCTGGGTGTGCGAGACTACGTGCGCAAAAACGGCTTTCCGGGCGTGCTGCTGGGGCTGTCGGGCGGCATTGATTCGGCGCTGGTGCTGGCCATTGCGGTGGATGCGCTGGGTGCGGACAAGGTGCGCACGGTGATGATGCCCTCGCCCTACACGGCCGACATCAGCTGGATCGACGCGCGCGAGATGGCGCAGCGCCTGAGCGTGCAGTACGACGAGATCGCCATCGCGCCGCAGTTCGAGACCTTCAAGGCCGCGCTGGCACCACACTTTGCGGGCCGGGCCGAGGACACCACCGAGGAAAACCTGCAGGCCCGCATCCGTGGCACGCTGTTGATGGCGTTGTCGAACAAGTTCGGCTCCGTGGTGTTGACCACGGGCAACAAGAGCGAGCTGGCCACGGGCTACTGCACGCTCTACGGCGACATGGCGGGCGGCTTTGCGCCCATCAAGGACGTGGCCAAGACCCAAGTGTTTGCCCTGGCGCGCTGGCGCAATGCCCACGACCCCTATGGCACGGGTGCCAACCCCATTCCCGAGCGCATCATCACGCGCCCGCCCAGTGCCGAGCTGCGCCCCGACCAGAAGGACCAGGACAGCCTGCCCGACTACGAGGTGCTGGACGCCATCGTGGAGCGCTACATGGAAAACGACGAGCCCATCGAGCACATCATTGCGGCTGGCTTTCAGCGTGCCGATGTGGAGAAGGTCACGCGCCTGATCAAGATCAACGAGTACAAGCGCCGCCAGGCCCCGGTGGGCATCCGTGTGACGCGACGCAGTTTTGGCAAGGACTGGCGTTATCCCATCACCAGCCAGTTCCGCGCCTGAGCCTTTTTGCCGGGCGCGCCACCCCTGTTTTTTCACTATCCCTGAGGAGTTCCCACCATGAAAATGATCACGGCTGTCATCAAGCCCTTCAAGCTCGAAGAAGTGCGCGAGGCCCTGGCCGATTGCGGCGTTACGGGCCTGACGGTCACCGAGGTCAAGGGTTTTGGCCGCCAGAAGGGCCATACCGAGCTGTACCGTGGCGCCGAGTACGTGGTGGACTTTCTGCCCAAGGTGAAGGTGGAAGTGGTCGTCAAGACCGAGGACCTGGACCGCTGCGTGGATGCCATTGTCAACGTGGCGCGCACCGGCAAGATCGGTGACGGCAAGATCTTCATCACCCCCGTCGAGCGCGTGGTACGCATCCGCACCGGCGATCTGGACGAATCGGCGATCTGACCGATTTCAGATCACCGCGCGCAGCGCAGGCCCGGTGCCTGCGCCCGAGGTGGCCCGCACCAAACGCTCCAGCAGGGGAGTGGGCTGGGTATCGGCGTCCACGAGGTCCATCTGCCAGGGCCCCATGAAGCCATGGGCCACGCTGGACTGCAAAAAGGCCAGCAGTCCGTCGTAATAGCCGTCCACATTGAGCAGGCCGATGGGCTTGTCGTGGTAGCCCAGCTGGCGCCAGGTCCAGACCTCGAACAACTCTTCGAAGGTGCCAATGCCCCCCGGCAGGGCCAGAAAGGCACCGCTGCGCTCGGCCATCAGTGCCTTGCGTTCGTGCATGGTTTGCACAATGTGCAGCTCGTCGCAGGCATGGTTGGCAAATTCACGGTCCACCAGCGACTGCGGTATCACACCCACCACGCGGCCACCGGCCGCTGCGGTGGCCTGGGCCACCAGGCCCATCAGGCCGCTACTACCGCCGCCATACACAAGTTGCCCACCCTGGTAGCCAATCCATGCACCCACAGCGCGGGCCGCATCGGCGTACGAATCCAGGTTGCCAGGGCGTGAGCCGCAGTACACGCACAGCGAAAAAGCCGGTTCAGACATGGGGGGTGTCCTGCTTGCCAAGGGCTTTGGGCTTGGAGTCTATGAGCCGGGTTCCGGCCAGTACGTCATGCCAGAACTGGCCCTGGGGATGGAGTCGGCTCGACAGGGACCAGACCAGGATCCAGCCGATCACCAGCACCGCAATTTCACCCACCGGCAGCCCAAACGGTGCCACCGCCAGCAGGGGTGGCAGAAACCACAGCCAACTCAGCACGTAACGCAGCAGGGCGCGTGGCTGGCTCACCGGGGCGCCGAAGCGATCCACCATGCGGATGTGCCAGGTCTTCATGGCCAGTGTTTGCCCCTTGGACCAAAACCACACGAAGTAGATGCCAAAGACCACGAACAGGAAGGCCTGCAAGGCGTTGCGGTTGTCCAGCGCGTGGCGCGTTTGGCTCAAGGTGCCAAACAGGTAGCCAGCGATGAAGACCACGCCAAACATCAGCATGCCTTCGTACAGCCAGCAGGCCATGCGGCGACCCAGGCCAGGCGTTGGCGAGAGTGCGCTGCCGTCGGGCGGCTGCGGCAAGGTCGGAGGGGTGGGGGAGGTGCCAGATTGCATGGGCAAGGCGATTGCAGGCAGCGCCATGCCGCCAGCGTCGGATCAGTTGATGTAGATGTTGCTGGAGGGGCCTTCTGCCGGTGCGCCAGTCGGTGCGGGGGCGGAGGCGTCCGGCGCCATGGCAGGCTCCATGCTGTCGGCGGCGCTGGATGCCGTCGCGGCAGGTGCCTGGGTCGGGGCGGGCGCCACCGGCGGCTCGGAAGTGCGCTTCTCGCCTCCGCCAGGCGCGGCAATGCGCGGAGGGGAGTTCTTCGATGAAGGCACTTTCGGGGGATTGGCCACGTTGTCCGGAGCCTCTTTGGCGGCTGGAACACGGGTGAACTTCTTGGGCGGTACGGGTTGGATGGACGTGGCTGCGCCCCGAGGTTTGGTGGCGGCACTGGCCGCAAGGCGTCGTTTTTCCTCTTCGCTCAAGGCTTGGTAGGCGTCCCACTGCGAGCGCTTGTCATCCAGTCGCAGGCGCTGGGTGGCAGCAAAGTTGATCCGCGCCTGGTTGCGCTGCTGAATGCTCAGGCTGGCCCAGGCCGTCATGCGCTCGTGCAGGCGGGCCTGTTCGGATTCAGGCAGGGTGTGGAAGGTTTGCGCCAATGCCAGCCAGCGTCGTTTTTGCACTTCGCTCATCAGTGCCCAGCGTTCGGCCAAGGGGTACAGCGCCAGCTTTTGGGGGGTGTCCAGCGTTTCCCAGCCTGGACCTTCCGAGGCCTGCGGGGTGGCAGAACTGCCTGTAGGCCCTGCGACCGCGCTGGGATGGCGGATGTTTTCCGGCGTGGTGTAGATGGTGCCGGGCAGTTCGCTCAGTTGTCCTGCGGCTTTCCAAGCGCCCACCACCAAGGCACCCAGCAATGCCAACGCCAGCACGATGGCTGGCGTCGGGCTTTGAGAGGGAGTGGTCAATGGCGTGCGCTTGTGTCGGTGCATGCAAACAAAGGGAACCGGAAGGGCCGGGCTGCTCAGTGGGCCTGATGGCTGTCGGTGGTTTTCAGAAACTGGACAAACCCCGGGTCAGAGTATGCCGCTGGCGGCAGATCATCGGCAAGCAGGGCCGCATCGACCTCCGCCACCTCAAGGATACCCGTTTCGTCCAGATCCATCTGAATGACCACCAGTCCCGCCAGCAGCGCAAGAACGGGCACCGCAGACAGCAGGGATTGCCACCAGCCCATCCCCTGGGGGCCGGTTCCCAGCACGGCGCTGTGACCGGCCCTGTGCACCGACCCTGCGGCATGCATGATGGCAACGGGTTTCTTGCGCCGGGCCAGTGCCTGCATGCGCGAGGCGCGCAGGCGTTCGCTGATGTCGTAGGGCAGCTGCTGCGTGCCTTCCGACAGGCGAAAGGCCACGCTGCGAGCGAAATGCTCGGCATTGCGTTCGTTCGATGGCGGGTAGCTGTGGTCGTTCATAGCTTGATTCCTCTGGCCTTCAATGCCTTGCTCAGGGCCTGGATGGCACGGAAACAGTGGGTTTTGACGCTGCCTTCCGAGCAGCCCATGGCGGCTGCTGTTTCAGCCACGTCCATTTCTTCCCAGTAACGCATGAGAAAGGCCTCCCGTTGACGTGGGGGCAGCTCCTGGATTTCCAATTCGATGTCGCGCAGCACCTGGCCCCGTTCTGCCTGGTCCTGGGCGCTTTGGGCCTGCTCCCCACCTTCAGGGCCATTCCAGGCTTCCAGCAGGTCGAAGTCTCCCCCGTCGTCGGCATTGCCCTCGAAGTCTGCCATGGACGAGAACAATGCATTGTGCGTCTTCTGGCGCCGGAACCAGTCCAGCGTGCAGTTGGACAGGATACGCTGGAACAGCATGGGCAGTTCCGCAGGCGGCTTGTCGCCATAGTGCTCCGACAGGCGCATCATGCTGTCCTGCACGATGTCCAGGGCCGATTCCTCGTTGCGAACGTGGTACAGCGCGCGCTTGAAGGCGCGTTTTTCCACGCTCTTGAGGAAATCCGAGAGTTCTTTTTCGGTGGCCAAGGGGATGGATCGGGAAGGAAAGATGCGCGTCAGGTTGCGCCAGACAGCTGCATGCCGCTGTAACAGCGCTGGATTATCGCATTGCAAGGCTTTTTTACGACAGAGCACCCATTTGCTTTGTTGCGGTGCGATAATGAATCTTTACAACTAAAGGCAAACGGGTCACGGTCCGGCGCGGAGATCATCGCGCTCATGTCCTTGGCCTCAAGTTCCGAGCGGGCTTCACGAGAGCAAGCGCGAGGGGCACCCAAGGTTTTTCGTCAGAGAAATTCGCAAAGGTTCATCATGGAAATCACCAAGGCCGAAATCGCTTCGGCGGCTGCTGCGCAGCAACACACGCATTCCCCGCAAGAGCTCATGGGCTCTGAAATCCTCGTCAAGGCCCTGCAGGCCGAAGGCGTGAAGTACATCTGGGGCTATCCCGGCGGTGCGGTGCTCTACATCTACGACGCGCTCTACAAGCAAGACACCATGCAGCACGTGCTGGTGCGCCATGAACAGGCCGCCGTGCATGCCGCCGACGGTTATGCGCGCGCTACGGGCGATGTGGGTGTGGCGCTGGTGACCTCGGGGCCGGGCGTGACCAATGCCGTGACCGGCATCGCCACGGCGTACATGGACAGCATTCCCATGGTGATCATCACCGGCCAGGTGCCGACGGCGGCCATCGGCCTCGATGCCTTTCAGGAGTGCGACACCGTGGGCATCACGCGCCCCATCGTCAAGCACAACTTCCTGGTCAAGGACGCCCGTGACCTGGCGGTCACGCTGAAAAAGGCCTTCCACATTGCCCGCACCGGCCGTCCTGGCCCGGTGGTGGTCGATATTCCCAAGGACGTGTCCTTCAAGAAGGTGCCTTTCGAGGGCTATCCGCAGTCCGTCGAAATGCGCTCCTACAACCCGGTGCGCAAGGGCCATGGTGGCCAGATCCGCAAGGCGCTGCAGTTGCTGATGTCGGCCAAGCGGCCTTACATCTATACCGGCGGTGGTGTGCTGCTGGGCAATGCGGTGCAGGAGTTGCGCACGCTGGTGGACATGCTGGGCTACCCGGTCACCAACACGCTGATGGGCCTGGGCGCCTATCCGGCATCCGATCGCAAGTTCCTGGGCATGCTGGGCATGCACGGTACGGTCGAAGCCAACAACGCCATGCAGAACTGTGACGTGCTGCTGGCCGTGGGTGCACGTTTTGACGACCGGGTGATCGGCAATCCCAAGCATTTTGCGCAGAACGAGCGCAAGATCATTCACATCGACATCGACCCTTCCAGCATCTCCAAGCGTGTGAAGGTCGATATCCCCATCGTCGGCGACGTCAAAGATGTGCTGACCGAGCTGATTTCCATGGTCCGCGAATCGGGCAGCCGGCCCGACGAGGCAGCACTGGCCGCCTGGTGGACCACCATCGAGAGCTGGCGCGAGCGCGACTGCCTCAAGTACGACCGTGGCAACAAAGAGGTCATCAAGCCGCAGTATGTGGTGGAGACCCTTTGGAACATGACCAAGGACAGCGAGACCTACATCACCTCCGACGTGGGCCAGCACCAGATGTGGGCTGCGCAGTTCTACCGGTTCGACGAGCCGCGCCGCTGGATCAATTCGGGTGGCCTGGGCACCATGGGTGTGGGCATTCCCTACGCGATGGGCATCAAGCTGGCCAAGCCCGACGCCGAGGTGTTCTGCATCACCGGCGAAGGCTCGGTGCAGATGAACATCCAGGAACTCTCCACCTGCCTGCAGTACAACACGCCGATCAAGGTCGTGGCGCTGAACAACCGGTATCTGGGCATGGTGCGCCAGTGGCAGGAGATCGAATACTCCGGCCGCTACAGCCACAGCTACATGGATGCGCTGCCCAATTTCGTGAAGCTGGCCGAGGCCTATGGCCACGTGGGCCTGCTCATCGAGCACCCGCGTGACGTCGAGCCCGCGCTGCG
Organism: Simplicispira sedimenti; assembly: GCF_022760965.1. Taxonomy (NCBI): domain Bacteria; kingdom Pseudomonadati; phylum Pseudomonadota; class Betaproteobacteria; order Burkholderiales; family Comamonadaceae; genus Simplicispira; species Simplicispira sedimenti. Next base: position 118,868 of record NZ_JAKVIJ010000008.1, on the reverse strand, counting down.
CGAAGCACGCAAGCTCAAGGACCGGACCGTGTTCCTGGACTTCCGCACCGACCCCACCGAGAACGTGTTCCCGATGGTGCAGGCCGGCAAGGGCCTGACGGAAATGCTGCTGGGGTCTGAGGACCTTTAAGCAAAATTGGCCTCCAGCGCTTGCACATCAAGCGCTGGTTGCTATCAATTTAATAGCATTTATTGACGAATCTATTGTCTGCCAAGCCCGCGCATTACCGTGCGCGGGGGAGGGTAGCGAAAAGAGGAATCTGATCTCATGAAACACATCATTGCTGTCTTGCTGGAAAACGAGCCTGGTGCTCTTTCCCGCGTCGTGGGCCTGTTCTCGGCCCGTGGCTACAACATCGAATCGCTCACCGTGGCGCCCACCGAGGATGCATCGCTCTCGCGCATGACCATCCAGACCACAGGCTCCGACGACGTGATCGAGCAGATCACCAAGCACCTCAACCGTCTCATCGAGGTGGTCAAGGTCGTGGACCTGACCGAAGGCGCCTACACCGAGCGTGAGCTCATGATGGTGAAGGTGCGCGCCGTGGGCAAGGAGCGCGAGGAGATGAAGCGCATGGCCGACATCTTCCGTGGCCGCATCATCGACGTCACCGAGAAGAGCTACACCATCGAGCTGACTGGCGACCAATCCAAGAACGAAGCCTTCCTGCAGGCCATCGACCGCACGGCCATCCTGGAGACCGTGCGCACGGGCGCCAGCGGTATTGGCCGTGGCGAACGCATCCTGCGCGTGTGACGGATGGGCCTTCGACCGGCCAGCGTCGTTGGGGAGCTTTGCCGTGCCACAGCACTGTCTGCGGCTCCCCGCCTAGCCATCCGGCCGAATCCCCATCCTATGTAAGACAATCCCCGTTTTCCAGTTTCAACCCCATACGAATTTCAACCGGAGCGACCATGAAAGTTTTCTACGACAAAGACTGTGACCTGAGCCTGATCAAGGGCAAGACCGTGGCCATCATCGGCTACGGCTCGCAAGGCCACGCCCATGCACAAAACCTGAACGACAGCGGCGTGAAGGTCGTGGTCGGCCTGCGCAAGGGCGGTGCCTCGTGGGACAAGGTCGGCAAGGCCGGCCTGACGGTCATGGAAGTCAACGACGCCGTCAAGGCCGCTGACGTGGTCATGATCCTGTTGCCCGACGAGCAAATCGCCGAGGTGTACAAGAACAACGTCGAGCCGAACATCAAGCAGGGCGCTTCGCTGGCTTTCGCCCACGGCTTCAACGTGCACTACAACCAGGTCGTGCCCCGTGCCGACCTGGATGTGTGGATGGTCGCCCCCAAGGCCCCCGGTCACACCGTGCGCAACACCTACACCCAAGGCGGCGGCGTGCCCCACCTGGTGGCCGTGCACCAGGACAAGTCCGGCAAGGCCCGTGACCTGGCCCTGAGCTACGCCATGGCCAACGGTGGCGGCAAGGCCGGCATCATCGAGACCAACTTCAAGGAAGAGACCGAGACCGACCTGTTCGGCGAACAGGCCGTGCTGTGCGGTGGCGCTGTCGAGCTGATCAAGATGGGTTACGAAACCCTGGTCGAAGCCGGTTACGCTCCCGAGATGGCCTACTTTGAGTGCCTGCACGAGCTCAAGCTCATCGTGGACCTGATCTACGAAGGCGGCATTGCCAACATGAACTACTCGATCTCGAACAACGCCGAGTTCGGCGAGTACGTGACCGGCCCCGAGGTCATCAACGAGCAGTCGCGCGCCGCCATGCGCAATGCCCTCAAGCGCATCCAGAACGGTGACTACGCCAAGATGTTCATCCAGGAAGGCCGCCTGAACTACCCCTCGATGACGGCCCGTCGCCGCAACACGGCCGACCACAGCATCGAAGTGGTGGGTGCCCAGCTGCGCGCCATGATGCCCTGGATCGCCAAGAACAAGCTGGTCGACCAGACCCGCAATTGAGCCTGGCGCTTACACCTGCAAAAGCCACTTCGGTGGCTTTTGCCTTTTCTGGATCGGGGTGGCCTGTCACGGCTACACTGCGATGCTCCGGCAGGGATATGCCTGCTACTGTTTTCATAGCTACTTGCGCATGATGGACATGCGCTGGAGACCAATTTGATGCATGACGGCGAAGAATCGGCCGCCGAAGAAGGCGTGGTGGTGCGCAAGCGACGCAAGGGCATCTACATCCTGCCCAACCTGTTCACGCTGGCGGCGTTGTTCGGCGGTTTCTACGCCATCGTCATGGCCATGAACGGGCGCTTCGACATGGCGGCCATTGGCGTGTTCTGCGCCATGGTGCTTGACAGCCTGGATGGCCGCGTGGCCCGCATGACCAACACGCAAAGCGCGTTCGGCGAGCAGATGGATTCGCTCTCGGACATGGTGTCGTTCGGCGCGGCGCCCGCGCTCATCGCCTATGTCTGGGCGCTCAGCGGCCTGGGGCGCTGGGGTTGGATCGCCGCCTTTGTCTATTGCGCTTGCGCGGCGCTGCGTCTGGCGCGCTTCAACGTCAATACCGGCGTGGTGGACAAACGCTACTTCCAGGGCCTGCCTTCGCCCGCCGCAGCGGCGCTGGTGGCGGGTTTTATCTGGCTGATGACGGAACTCGGCGTGCAGCGTGGCCAGGATCATTGGCTGACCTGGACCCAGGTCACCTGGATCATGTTCGGCTTCACGCTCTATGCGGGCCTGACCATGGTGACCAACGTACCGTTCTACAGCTTCAAGGACGTGCAGATGAAAAAGAGCGTGCCGTTCGCGGTCATCGTGCTGATCGCGCTGGGCATCGCCGTCATCAATATCCATCCGCCCATCGTCCTGTTCGGTGTGTTCGTGCTGTACGGGCTCAGCGGCTACGTGGTCTATGCCTGGCGCAAGTCGCGCGGACAGCACACCAGCGTCATCAGCACCTCCACCGACGAACCCGACGAGCGCGGCCTGCACAAGTGAGCAGGCCCTGGCTGCAGAACCCCGGGATTTGTGCTACATTGCTCTGCATGAAATCGTTTGCACCGGCCCTACTGCTATCCTCCTACGGGCGGAGACAGTAACGCGCGCGCGCACACTTTTTCCACACAGGCCCGTCTGCTCTCGCAACGGGCCTTTTGTTTTGGGCGCCAGGGATTGCCGTTGCGGGCCACCCCCACCACCAGGAACCAGGAGAACCACATGGCTGACAAATTGATCATTTTCGACACCACCTTGCGCGACGGCGAGCAGTCGCCCGGTGCCTCGATGACGCGTGACGAGAAACTGCGCATCGCACGCCAGTTGGAGCGACTGAAGGTGGATGTGATCGAGGCGGGCTTTGCTGCCAGCTCCAACGGTGACTTCGAGGCGGTGCAGTTGATTGCCAACCATATCAAGGATTCGACGATCTGCTCGCTCTCGCGTGCCAACGACCGGGACATTGCCCGCGCTGCCGAGGCCCTCAAAGGAGCGAACCGCGCCCGTATCCATACCTTTATCGCTACCAGCCCGCTGCACATGGAGAAGAAGCTCCGCATGACGCCTGAGCAGGTGCTGGAGCAGGCCAAGCAATCGGTGCGCTTCGCGCGCAACCTGGTGGGCGACATCGAGTTCAGTCCCGAGGATGGCTACCGCAGCGAGGTGGATTTCCTCTGCCGTGTGATCGAGGCGGTGATCGCCGAGGGCGCCACCACCATCAACGTGCCCGACACCGTGGGTTACGCCGTCCCCGAGCTCTATGGCAACTTCATCAAGACGCTGCGCGAGCGCGTTCCCAACAGTGACAAGGCCATCTGGTCCGTGCATTGCCACAACGACCTGGGCATGGCCGTGGCCAATTCGCTGGCGGGCGTGAAGATAGGCGGTGCGCGCCAAGTGGAGTGCACCATCAACGGTCTGGGCGAGCGCGCGGGCAATTGCTCGCTCGAAGAAGTGGTCATGGCCGTGAAGACGCGCAAGGACTATTTCGGCCTGGAAGTCGGCATCGACACCCAGCACATCGTGGCCGCCAGCCGTATGGTGAGCCAGACCACGGGCTTCGTGGTGCAGCCCAACAAGGCGGTGGTGGGGGCCAATGCCTTTGCCCACGCCAGCGGCATCCACCAGGATGGTGTGCTCAAGGCGCGCGATACCTACGAAATCATGCGCGCTGAGGATGTGGGCTGGAGCGCCAACAAGATCGTGCTGGGCAAGCTCAGCGGCCGCAATGCCTTCAAGCAGCGCTTGCAGGAATTGGGCGTTCAGCTCGACAGCGAGACGGAGATCAATGCGGCCTTTGCGCGCTTCAAGGAACTGGCGGACCGCAAGAGCGAGATCTTTGACGAGGACATCCTGGCGTTGGTGAGCGATGACAACCTGCATGGCGAATCCGAGCAATACGGCTTTGTCTCTCTGGCGCAACACAGTGAAACGGGCGAGCTCCCCCATGCACGCATCGTTTTCACCGTCGATGGCAAGGAAGTCAGAGCCGAATCGGACGGCAACGGGCCGGTGGACGCTTCGCTCAAGGCGATTGAATCGCATGTCAACAGCGGCGCCGAAATGGTGCTGTATTCGGTGAACGCCATCAGCGGCTCTACGGAAAGTCAGGGTGAAGTCACCGTGCGCCTGCAAAACAGCGGGCGAGTCGTCAACGGTGTGGGCGCCGACCCTGACATCGTGGTGGCATCGGCCAAGGCGTACCTGCATGCGCTGAACAAGCTGCAAAGCAAGGCCGACCGGGTAGCTGCCCAAGGTTGAGTACATACATTGAGCTTTGGTCAAGAGCTCAATTAGTTGATTCAAATGATTCTGCAAGGTATTGATCTTGCAGGATCATTTTGATGACATTACACTGTGACACAGTTGTTGTATCGCCGGGAGTCATATGTTGCAGCAGTCTTTGTCGATGGCATCCGTGCGTAGTTGGGCGCGTGGCTTGGTGGTGGTTGTGCTCGGTGCGACGCTGGCCGTTGCTGGAGCACAGGCTGCCCAGCGCAGTGCGCAACCTGAGAAGAAAACCAAGGTCGTGGCCAAACGCGCCAATGCCAAGGCGTCGGCGCAAGCGCCACGGAAAGTCGCAAAGCCATCCAAAGCAGTGCGGTCGGCAGCCGTTTCCTCGCGCGAACCCGTGCGTGCCGTTGCTCATCGGCCTTCGCATGGTGAGTTGGCGGGGCTGCGCAATCACAGTGACCCGTTGGAGCTGAAGTCCAGCGTGGCCTTGGTGGTGGATCAGGACACCCATGAGGTGCTGCTTAGCAAAAATGACCTCGCAGTGCTTCCGATTGCATCACTCACCAAGCTGATGACGGGTCTGGTGGTCAGTCAGGCACAGTTGGATTTGAACGACCCCATCACCATCACCGAAGAGGACATTGACACCGAGAAGGGCAGCCGTTCGCGCCTCGCCGTGGGGACAACCCTGACCCGAGGAGAGATGCTGCACTTGGCCTTGATGTCGAGTGAAAACCGTGCAGCCCATGCCTTGGGCCGAACCTATCCCGGCGGGTTGAAGGTGTTTGTCGAGCAGATGAATGTGAAAGCCAAGCTGCTGGGGATGACTGACACACGGTATGTGGAGCCTACGGGGCTGTCGAGCAAGAACCAGTCCAGTGCGCGTGATCTTGCCGTGCTGGTGAATGTGGCGTACATGGATCCGTTGTTGCGTGACTACTCCACCTCACCAGGCTACGAGGTGGATTTGGGCCGCAAGACCCTGCAATACAACAACACAAATCTGCTGGTGAAGAACCCCTCGTGGGATATTGGGCTGCAAAAAACCGGCTATATCGCCGAGGCGGGGCGTTGCTTGGTGATGCAAACCCAGATTGCGGGGCGCAAGCTCATCATGGTGTTTCTGGATTCTGCGGGCAAGCTCAGCCGTATCGGAGATGCCCAGCGTGTTCGCCAGTGGCTTGAGACCAATGCCTCGTTTCGCTCCTCGGTTTCGGGGAGCTCGCCAGCACCGGGTGGAAGCAACAGCTGAGTAGCGGTGCCGCCGGGCGCACGCCCGGAAGCTTGGTTCAACGAACCGGCAGCGAGAAAGTGCCGTGTGGTGCGCTGTGAGAAAAACCACTGAAGCCCAGCGCCGTGGAGATGTCCAGTGCCGTAGCTTGGAGTTTTGCGGTCCAGCTTTCATCGATACGGTCAGCTGGTGCTGAAATCGACAAACCTGCCACCAGTCTGCCCTGGTCGTCGTACACGCCAGCGGCGATGCAGCGCACACCAAGTTCCAGTTCTTCGTTGTCGCGTGCAATGCCCGATTGGCGAGATTTTGCCAACTCTCGCTCCAGCGTGGCCAGCTGGGTGATGCTGTTGCGCGTCTGTCCAGGCAACCCGGTACGCAGTGCGTAGGCCCGTACCCGCTGGGGGTCGTCGGCGGCCAGAAACAGCTTGCCGGTAGAGGTCAGGTGCAGCGGTGCGCGGCCACCGATGGCGCGTACCACCTGCATTCCGGATCGTTCGCTGTAGGCGCGTTCCACATAGATGATTTCGTCGCCTTGGCGCATGCTCAGATTGACGGGTTGCTGTATCTGACGGTGCAACTCACGCATGGGAGCCAGGGCGGCGTCGCGAATGCTGAGCCGCGCCTTCACCAGATTGCCCAATTCCAGTAGTCGCATGCCCAGTCGATAGGTTCCGGATTCAGGCCGGTCCACAAATCGACCTATCGTCAGATCGTTCAGGATGCGGTGTGCTGTGGATGGGTGCAGCCCCGTTCTTTCGCTGATTTCCTTGAGCGATATGGCTTCTTCACGTGAGGCCAAAACGTCAATGAGGGTGAACATGCGTTCCAGCACCTGCACACTGGGTTTGGACGGTAGGTCTGGATCGATTCGTTTCATGTCTGAACGCGGTGTGGCAACGCTTGATTTTATCTTGTGAAATGAGATGGCGTGGTGTCATACCGATGGGTTTTGCCATTGGCCATCGACAAGGATCTCGTGCGGATGGAAGCGTGCCTTGTAGTCCATCTTGGGGCTGTTCCTGATCCAGTACCCCAGATACACATAAGGCAACCCTAAACTCTTCGCCTGCTCAATCTGCCACAGGATGTTGTAGGTGCCGTAGCAGGCTTCGGGGTCTGGCTCGTAGAAGGTATAGACCGCGGACAGGCCATCATCAAGCACATCAAGAATGGACACCATGCGCAGGGCGCCAGGTGAGCCATCGGGCCTGGGGTCTCGGAATTCCACCAGCCTGGAGCGCACCCGGCTCTGGAGCAGAAATTGGGCGTACTGGTCCACGCTGTCGTGGTCCATGCCGCCGCCTGGGTGGCGGCCATTTTGGTATCGCAGATACAGTTCGTAGTGTTCCGGGTCAAATCCTGGCGCAACAATCCGTGCCTGAAGCCTTGCATGTTGCTTGAATGCTCGGCGCTGGCTGCGGTTGGGTTGAAAGCTCTGCGTGATGACGCGCAGTGCAATGCAGGCCTGGCAGCCATCGCAATAGGGGCGGTAAGTGAACATGCCACTGCGACGAAAGCCTTGCTTGACCAGGCGGGAGTAGGTTTCGTTGCCAACCAAGTGGCTGGGGGTGGCGACCTGCGATCTCGCCATTTGCCCAGGAAGGTAACTGCATGCGTAGGGCGCTGTGGCGTAAAACTGCAGTGTCTGGAACGGATACTCGTTGAGCTGTGTCATGCCGACTGGGGAGGGCGGGAGAGAAGCCAGTCCCAGTATAGGGGCTCGAAGTGCCAATGCAGGGGTGCTTGGTTGCGGGCCAGTGCCACCTTGCCCACAAAGGTGGTCCGATCTATTTCCTGTGCTCCCAGTGAGGCCAGATGTGCCGTGTTTTGTTGGCAGTCTATCCAGCCAGCGCCTTGTGCTCCACACAACGCCACAAGTGCTGCCAAGGCAATCTTGGATGCGTCAGTGCGGCGTGCGAACATGGATTCGCCAAACACTGCCTTGCCTATGGAAACGCAGTACAGCCCGCCGGCAAGTTCGCCATCCATCCAGGTTTCGATGCAGTGGGCATGTCCCGCGCCATGCAGTGCTGTGTAGGCATCGACCATGGAGGGGACGATCCAGGTGCCATTTTGGCCTTCGCGGGAGGTTGTGGCGCATGCGGTGATCACGCGTTGAAACCCATGGTTGACGCGGATTTCGCACCGTGGATCTGCCCGAAAGCGTTGCAGCGTTTTTCGCAAGGATCGGTGGAGCCGAAACCGATGGATATCCAACACCATGCGGGGATTGGGCGCCCACCACAACACGGGCTGACCCTGGCTGAACCAGGGAAAAATGCCATGGGAGTAGGCTTCCAGCAGTCGGGTCACCGACAGATCGGCGCCTGCTGCCAGCAGGCCAGGGGCAGGTGAGTCGTCCGCCCAAGCGCTGTCGACGTTGGGCAGTGCATCGGAAGTGTCGAGCCAAGGTAAAGGCAGATTCATGGGCGATGGCGAAGCAATGTTGGGGATACTACGCCATCGGTGCCCAACGAAAAAACCACCCAGGTCTTGCAACTCTGGGTGGTTTGTTTGGCTCCCCGACCTGGGCTCGAACCAGGGACCTACGGATTAACAGTCCGGCGCTCTACCGACTGAGCTATCGGGGAATATCGGCATGAATTTTTTGGCTCCTCGACCTGGGCTCGAACCAGGGACCTACGGATTAACAGTCCGGCGCTCTACCGACTGAGCTATCGGGGAATATCGGCATGAATTTTTTGGCTCCTCGACCTGGGCTCGAACCAGGGACCTACGGATTAACAGTCCGGCGCTCTACCGACTGAGCTATCGAGGAACAAGCCTCACATTATATACACAAAAATCACCAAAAAACCGATGGAACGGTTTCCTATGGAGCATCAGCCTGGCTCTGGGCGCAGCCAGAGCCAAATGAGCACGCAGGCCATGAAGCTGGTAGCCATGATGGCAACCCAGAGCTTGCTGCTTGTCCAGAACAGGATGACTGCACAGACAGTCATCAGAATGGTGGCGTTCCACTTGGACCGGCGCCCCACACGGCCACCATTGGCCCAGTCGCGCAGCATGATGCCAAACAGTGGGTGATACCACAGCCATTCATGCAGTTTGGGCGAACTGCGTGCGGCGGCCCATGCCGCCATCAGGATGAACACGGTGGTCGGCAGGCCCGGCAAAAACACGCCCACCACACCCAAACCCAGGCAAAGTATGGCGAACGCCAGCAAAGCCCATCGCATGGGTTTGGGAAGCGGTGGATGCTCGGGAGGCGGCATCACCTTGGGTGGGCTGGGCTGGCCAGGGGTGGAATCCATCAGGGAGGGGAGGGCATTCGCTCAGGCGCCCATTGTGCCTGTGTGCACGACGCTTGTACTTGCATTGACCTTCGGGCAAAGCGGTTTTGCACAATGTCCTACTGAAGCCGATACTGACGAAATAAAGGTACAGTCCGCCGAAACGAAAACGAGCCAATGACCATTCATTCCATTCTCAAGATGGGCGATGCGAGATTGCTGCGTGTGGCACGCCCGGTACAGGTCTTCGATACACCCGAGTTGCGCCAGTTGGTGCAGGACATGTACGACACCATGCACCACGCCAGTGGTGCAGGCTTGTCTGCCCCACAGATAGGGGTTGACTTGCAGGTCGTTGTTTTTGGTTCGGACAAGCCCAATCCCAGGTATCCCCAGCGGCCCATGGTTCCGCCGACTGTTTTGATCAACCCTGTGGTAGTGCCCATGGGGAGTGACACTGAAATGGACTGGGAGGGTTGCCTTTCGCTGCCCGGCTTGCGGGGGAAGGTGCCGCGGTGGAAGCGCATCCAGTACTCAGGCTTCGATTTGCAGGGCCACCCCATTGCGCGTGAGGCCGAAGGCTTTCATGCCAGGGTCGTGCAGCATGAATGCGACCACCTGTTCGGCATTCTCTATCCGATGCGCATGCAAGACTTCACGCAGTTTGGGTTCACTGAGGTGCTGTTCCCGGAAATGGCGTCCGTTCAGGACGACTGATCTTGCAGTTCTTGCCACTCCTGCGCACTGTAGGCGCGGGAGCCGGTGACAAAGCTGACCCCTTCCGGGCCTTCGAGTGAGAAGCTTGCGCCGCTGCCCTGGGTGACGTCTATGACCAGTTGGCGCTGCTTCAGATGCTCCCACTGGCTTTCGCTCACGTAAAAAGGACAGCCGCCAATCGTTCCGATGAGCAAGTCATAGCGGCCGGGCGAGAGCTCGCCTTCCAGGTAGCACATGGGGCTGCTGCCATCGCAGCAACCGTGCGATTGGTAAAACATCAGCGGCGCTCCGTGCTGATCTCTGAGCTTTTCAATCAAGGCCAGGGCTTGCGGGGTAGCAACAACGCGTTCGACCATCCTGGTGCTCCTTTGAAAAAAATGGGGCGATCCGCAGACCGCCCCATGAGAACGTGGCTAATCGATAGTCCTCAGAAGAAGCCCAGAGCCTTGGGGCTGTAGCTCACCAGCAGGTTCTTGGTCTGCTGGTAGTGGTTCAGCATGACCTTGTGCGTTTCGCGACCGATGCCCGACTCTTTGTATCCCCCGAAGGCAGCGTGCGCCGGGTAGGCGTGGTAGCAGTTGGTCCAAACACGGCCCGCCTGGATGCCACGGCCCATACGATAGGCGCGGCTGCCGTCACGCGACCAGACACCTGCGCCCAGACCGTACAAGGTGTCGTTGGCAATGGCCAGGGCTTCGGCTTCGTCCTTGAAGGTGGTCACAGCCAGCACGGGGCCGAAGATCTCTTCCTGGAAGATGCGCATCTTGTTGTGGCCCTTGAACAGGGTCGGCTCGATGTAATAGCCGCCCGCCAGGTCGCCTGGCAGTTGAGCACGCTTGCCGCCCGTGAGCACCTGTGCGCCTTCTTCCTTGCCCAGGCTCAGGTAGCTTTCGATCTTCTTCATTTGCTCGACCGAGGCTTGTGCGCCCATCATGCTGTCGGTGTCCAGTGGGCTGCCTTGCTTGATGGCGCGTACGCGCGCCAGTGCGCGATCCATGAACTTGTCGTAAATCGACTCTTGGATGAGCGCGCGCGAGGGGCAGGTGCAGACCTCGCCCTGGTTGAAGGCGAACAACACCAAGCCTTCGATGGCTTTGTCGAAGAATTCGTCATCGGCATCGGCCACATCGGCAAAGAAGATGTTGGGCGACTTGCCACCCAGTTCCAGCGTGGCCGGAATCAGGTTGTTGGCGGCAGCCTGGGCAATCACCTTGCCGGTGGCGGTGGAGCCGGTGAAGGCGATCTTGGCGATACGGCGGCTCGAAGCCAGCGGCATGCCTGCCTCACGGCCATAGCCGTTGACGATGTTGACAACACCGGCAGGCAGCAGGTCGGCGATCAATTCGATGAGCACCAGGATCGAGATGGGCGTGGACTCGGCCGGCTTGAGGATCACGCAGTTGCCTGCAGCCAGCGCAGGCGCAAGCTTCCAGGCTGCCATCAGGATGGGAAAGTTCCATGGAATGATCTGCCCGACCACACCCAGAGGCTCGTGGAAGTGGTAAGCCACCGTGTCGGCATCGATCTCGCTCAGGCTGCCTTCCTGTGAGCGCAGGCAACCTGCGAAGTAACGGAAGTGGTCCACGGTGAGTGGGATGTCGGCGTTCAGCGTCTCGCGGATGGCCTTGCCGTTGTCCACGGTTTCTGCATAGGCCAGTTTTTCCAGGTTTTGCTCGATGCGATCGGCAATCTTGAGCAGTAGGTTGGCGCGGTCGGCTGCCGGAGTGCGCCCCCATTGCGGCGCGGCTGCGTGGGCGGCGTCCAGGGCCAGCTCAATATCCTCGGCCGTGGAGCGTGCAGCCTGGGTGTATGCCTTGCCGGTGATGGGGGTGAGCACATCGAAATACGTTCCCTTGACCGGTGGGACGAACTTGCCACCGATGAAATTGTCGTAGCGGGCCTTGTATTGGACCTTGGCATCGGGGGAACCGGGGGGGGCGTACAGCATCGGAAGTCTCCTTGTGGATTGAATGAAAAATCAACCCGCCGCATTGTTTGCACGGCGTGTCGGTCTTCCATTGCAGGATGCGTGCCACCCCGTGTTGCCGTTTCTTGCACCCGAATCGGCGTCGCGGGCATGCCAAGGTGTTTCACCGGGCTGTGCCACTGTGTCGGCCTGTTGCGCACACTGTGCCAAAACGGCACAGTGCAACGGGTTTTTGCGCTGAAGTACACCTGCCGACTGGCGCACAATGGACACATCGCCTCCTTGCCATGGGGCGATGCCGGAGGCGGCGCACCCGCCCCGAGCACTGAACACAGGAGACAAATGGCCATGCCTTCCTCTGTCTACTCGGAACGTACGGTTCCAGCCGCGTTGCGCCGTGCCCGCTGGCATTTGATGAGTGCTGGTGCCTTGCCACCGGATCTGATACCTGCAGAGCTGCAGCGCTCTTGGCTGCGCAGTTGGGATGCAGGGCTGCAGCCTTGCGGTCGCACACCAGGCGCACCGCATGCCTCTGGAGCGCAACTGGCCAGGGCCCTGGAGCAGCAGCGCGAACTGGTTGCCTACGCCCGGCCCGTGATGGAGTTTCTGCTGGAGCAAACCCGTGAAACCGACAGCATGGTGGTACTGGCCGGCACCGATGGAATGCTCCTGCATGCCTCAGGCGATCCCCAGTTCATGGGCCGTGCCGAGCGGGTGGCGTTGCGCCCCGGCGCCACCTGGAGCGAGCAGTATCGCGGCACCAATGCGATCGGCACGGCACTGACCGATGACCGTGCCCTTGTGGTGCACGCGCAGGAGCATTTTCTGGAGCGCAATGGGTTTTTGACCTGTGCAGCGGCTCCGATCCATGCGGCCGATGGACGGTTGCTGGGGGTGCTTGATGTCTCTGGTGACCATCGGGGCTACCACCGGCACACCTTGGCTCTGGTGCGTTCGGCGGTGCGGATGATTGAGCACCGTTTGTTCGACACAAGGCACGACCCGCGCCACTGGAGCGGGCTGCGCCTGCGCCTGCATGCGCAGCCAGAGGGGCTGGGTACGGTCACTGAAGGTTTGTTGGCCGTGCGTGAAGATGAGCTGCTGGTGGGCGCCAGTGTCACGGCGCTTCAACTGCTGGGTTTGCAATGGAGCGACCTGGGTGCTGTGCGGATTGAGCAGGTGCTGGTGGAATCCATGCACCAGTTGCTGGAGTGGTGTCAGCGGTCACCGGCAGTGGCGCGGGTGGTGCATACCGTGGCGGGTCACACCTTGTGGGTCAAGACAGAAGCCGGCCGGGTCCTCCAGGGATCATTCAGCAACTCGCAGGTGCACAAGGACACTGCGGCTGTGCCAGAGGATGCGTTGGCACGCATTGATACGGGTGACGCCACGCTGCGCTCTGCGATCGCCCGTGCCCGCAAGGTGGTAGACAAGCCCATCCCCTTGTTGTTGCAGGGTGAGTCGGGCGTGGGCAAAGAAGTCTTTGCGCGAGCGCTGCACCAGAGCGGGCCGCGCCAGCACAAGCCCTTTGTTGCCGTCAACTGCGCGGCTTTGCCGGAATCGCTGATAGAAGCGGAGCTGTTTGGCTACCAGTCCGGCGCTTTCACTGGCGCTCGGCGAGAGGGGGCGCCAGGGCGCGTCCGTGAGGCCGATGGCGGAACCTTGTTCTTGGATGAAATCGGTGACATGCCGCTGTCTCTGCAGGCGCGCTTGTTGCGTGTACTGCAAGACCGCGAGGTGACGCCCTTGGGGGGGGGCAAGCCCATAGCCGTCGATTTTGCGCTGGTCTGTGCAACCCACCGTCACCTTCCGCGTGAGATCCAGGAGGGGCGTTTTCGCGAGGACCTGTACTACCGCCTCAACGGCCTGACACTGTGTCTGCCCGCACTGCGCGAGAGAACTGACTTCGATCACCTTCTCGACAGCCACTTGCAGAATCTCATGCCGCACAGGCCTTTGACCGTCGCCACGGAGTTGCGCCAGCGGTTGCGCTCGTACCCCTGGCCCGGCAACGTGCGCCAGTTGGCCAGCGCCTTGCGTACCGCGTGTGCATTGTTGGACGCACAGGAGAGCGTGATCGACTGGCACCACCTGCCCGACGACCTGGCACTGGACCTGCGCTCCCAGTCCACGGCGGGGCCGTCGGCATCTCAGGTCGAATTGCCCAGCGACCTGCGCACGCTCTCACACCAAAGCATTGCGCGGGCGCTGCAGTCGTGCGCCGGTAACCATTCGGAAGCTGCTCGCATACTGGGCATTGGCCGTAGCACTCTGTATCGAAAACTACGCGAGATGGGCATGGCCCACTGAAAACCGGTATGGAAGCTGCTCGGCTTGGCCTTATGGGTTCTTCGGCGTGGCCAGGTCCCAGCAGGCCATGAACAGTGCTGCAATCACCGGCCCAATGACAAAACCATTGATGCCGAACAGCGTCATGCCCCCCAGCGTGGAAATCAGAACCACGTAGTCGGGCATCTTGGTGTCCTTGCCCACGAGCAAGGGGCGCAGCAGGTTGTCCACCAGGCCGATCACCCCCACGCCAAAAGCGGTCAGCACGCCCGCCTGCCACAACGCTCCCGTGGCCAAAAAATAGATGGCTACTGGCCCCCAGATCAGGCCTGCTCCCACGGCAGGCAAGAGAGAGAGGAAGGCCATCAGCACACCCCACAATACTGGTGCCTGGATGCCCAGCACCCAGAAGATGAATCCGCCCAGCATGCCCTGCGCTGCCGCCACCATCAGGTTGCCCTTGAGTGTGGCCCGGATCACCGTGATGAACTTGGCGCTGAGGTCGCGTTTGTGCTGCTCCTCCAGCGGTATGGCGCGGTGGATGCGTCTTCCCAGCGCAGGGCCATCGCGCAGCAGGAAGAACAACAGATACATCATGACGCCAAAACCCACGGCGAATTGCAGGGTGTTCTGTCCGATGTTCAGGGCCTGGGTGGCAATCACTTGGCCTGCCTGCACCGAGAATGCCGACAGCTTATGCTGTACCGCAGCCACACTGGTCAGTTCCAACCGGTCGAGCATGCTCACCAGCCAACTGGGCAGCGCCGCAATGACCTGTTCCAAGTAGGCGCCAAAGTTCAATTGGCCTGAACGTAGGCGCTCATAGATGTGTGTGGCTTCCTGGATCAGCGAAATTCCGATCAGGGTCAGTGGAAGAATCACGACCACCAGGCACAGCAGCAGCGTGGCCAGCGCCGCCCGGTTTGGCTTGCCAGGCATGCGCAGCAACATGCGCCGATGCAAGGGCATGAACAGGATGGCCAAGGCCACCCCCCAGAAAACCGCTTCGTAGTAAGGCCAAAGAATGGCACCGAACGCCAGCGACACGGCGATCAGCAGAAACACAAAAGTCTTGTTCTGCAGTGTGGGAGTGTTCATGGACAGCGCAGTCTGTTGAAACAATACGCGAATGTACGTTACCCCGATGTCTGTGATCCGGCTCGGCGCGCGTGTGCTGTTTCGCATGTCGCGATAGGAAAAAACCACAAGCGTCCTGGGGCGAACAGTGGCACAATCGCGTCCGTACTCGGCCCTTCCCCAGCCACAGTCGCATCCGCCAACCGGTTCAGCCGTGTCGCGGAAGGTTTTTTCAACCAGCTAATGTCTCCCCAAGGGAGACGGAGGTCAGCGGAACATGAGCGATACGACATCCGTCTATCAAGCCTACCAAGGCAACACCTACCTCTTCGGCGGCAACGCGCCCTATGTCGAAGAGATGTACGAAAACTATCTGGCCAATCCAGGCAGCGTGCCTGACACTTGGCGCGAGTACTTCGATGCGCTGCAGCATGTGCCTGCCGTCGATGGCACCAATGCCCGTGACGTGCCCCACATGCCCGTCATCAATGCCTTTGCCGAGCGTGCCAAGGCCGGTGGAACCAAGGTGGTGGTGGCCAGCGAAGACGCTGAGATGGGCCGCAAGCGCACAGCCGTTCAGCAGCTGATTGCCGCTTACCGCAACGTAGGCCAGCGCTGGGCCGATCTGGACCCCCTCAAGCGCACCGAGCGCCCCGCGATTCCTGAATTGGAGCCTTCGTTCTACGGCTTCAGCGATGCCGACCAGGAAACGGTGTTCGACACGAGCAACACCTTTTTTGGCAAGGACAAGATGCCGCTGCGCGAACTCATCAACGCGCTGCACGAAACCTACTGCGGCACCCTGGGTGCCGAGTTCATGTACACCTCCGACCAGGCGGAAAAGCGCTGGTGGCAGCAAAAACTGGAGTCCATCCGCAGCAAGCCCCAATTCAGCGCCGAGAAGAAAAAGCAGATCCTCGATCGCCTGACCGCCGCAGAAGGCCTGGAACGCTTCCTGCACACCAAGTATGTGGGTCAGAAGCGCTTTTCGCTCGAAGGTGGCGAGAGCTTCATCGCCGCCATGGACGAGCTGATCCGGCAGGCTGGCGCCAAGGGCGTGCAGGAAATCGTGATCGGCATGGCCCACCGTGGCCGCCTGAACGTGCTGGTCAACACCCTGGGCAAGATGCCTGCGGACCTGTTTGCCGAGTTCGACCACACAGCCCCTGAAGACCTGCCCGCAGGTGACGTGAAATACCACCAGGGCTTCAGCTCCGACGTTTCCACCCCTGGCGGCCCGGTGCACCTGAGTCTGGCGTTCAACCCCTCCCATCTGGAAATCGTCAACCCCGTGGTCGAAGGATCCGCTCGCGCCCGCATGGACCGCCGTGGCGACACCCTGGGTGGCCAGGTGCTGCCTGTGCTGGTGCACGGCGACGCCGCCTTTGGCGGCCAGGGTGTCAACCAGGAAACCCTCTGCCTGGCGCAGACCCGTGGCTACACCACTGGCGGTACGGTGCATCTGATCATCAACAACCAGATCGGTTTCACCACCTCCGACCCGCGCGACATGCGCTCCAGCACCTTCTGTACCGACATCGTCAAGATGGTCGAGTCCCCGGTGCTGCATGTCAATGGCGATGATCCCGAAGCCGTGGTGCTGGCTGCCCAGCTGGCCCTGGAATACCGCATGGAGTTCCGCCAGGATGTGGTGGTGGACATCACCTGCTTCCGCAAGTTGGGCCATAACGAACAGGATACGCCTGCGCTGACCCAGCCCCTGATGTACAAGAAGATTGCGGCCCACCCCGGAACGCGCAAGCTCTATGGCGACAAGCTGATTACGCAGGGCGTGCTGTCCGCCGAAGGTCCTGACGAAATGGTCAAGGCCTACCGCGCTGCCATGGACGCGGGCAAGCACACGGTCGATCCGGTGCTGACCAACTTCAAGAGCAAGTACGCCGTGGACTGGAGTCCGTTCCTGGGCAAGAAGTGGACCGACGCTGGCGATACCGCAATTCCCCTGACCGAATGGAAGCGCCTGGCGGAAAAGCTCACCACGCTGCCCGACACCGTGACCCCGCACCAATTGGTGAAAAAGGTCTATGACGACCGCGCCGCGATGGGCCGGGGAGAGATCCCCGTGGACTGGGGCATGGGTGAGCACATGGCCTTTGCCTCCCTGGTGGCCAGTGGCTACCCCGTGCGCCTGTCGGGCGAGGACTGCGGCCGTGGCACCTTCACGCACCGCCATGCAGTGATCCACGATCAGAAGCGCGAAAAGTGGGACACCGGCACCTACGTGCCCCTGCAGAACGTGGCCGACAATCAGGCTCCGTTCGTCGTGATCGACTCCATCCTGTCCGAAGAGGCGGTGCTGGGTTTTGAATATGGCTACGCCTCCAACGACCCCAACACGCTGGTGATCTGGGAAGCCCAGTTTGGCGACTTCGCCAACGGTGCGCAGGTGGTGATCGACCAGTTCATTGCCTCGGGCGAGGTCAAGTGGGGCCGTGTCAACGGCATCACGCTGATGCTGCCGCACGGATATGAAGGCCAGGGCCCCGAGCACAGCTCGGCGCGTGTGGAGCGCTTCATGCAGCTGGCTGCAGACACCAACATGCAGATCGTGCAGCCCACCACCGCCAGCCAGATCTTCCATGTGCTGCGTCGCCAGATGGTGCGCAACCTGCGCAAGCCCCTGGTCATCTTCACGCCCAAGAGCCTGCTGCGCAACAAGGACGCTACTTCTCCGCTGTCCGAATTCACCAAGGGTGCTTTCCAGACCGTCATTCCCGAGACCAACGAAGACGTGACCAAGAAGGCCGACAAGGTCAAGCGCGTGATCGCCTGTTCGGGCAAGGTGTACTACGACCTGGTGAAGAAGCGCGCCGAGAAGGAAGCCTCCGATGTGGCCATTGTCCGCATCGAGCAGCTCTACCCCTTCCCGCACAAGGCCTTTGCCGCCGAGCTGAAGAAGTACCCCAACGCCACGGACATCGTGTGGTGCCAGGACGAACCGCAGAACCAGGGCGCCTGGTTCTTCATCCAGCACAACATCCACGAGAACATGCTCGATGGGCAGAAGCTGGGTTACTCGGGCCGCGCGGCCTCCGCGTCGCCCGCCGTGGGCTACTCGCACCTGCACCAGGAACAGCAAAAGGCGCTGGTTGACGGTGCCTTTGCCAAGCTCAAGGGTTTTGTCCTGACCAAGTAAGGCCGGAAACCCCTCACTCAGTACAAAACACCTTTCTGGAAAGAATTCAAAATGGCTATCGTAGAAGTCAAAGTCCCCCAGTTGTCCGAGTCTGTGGCCGAAGCCACCATGCTCACCTGGAAGAAGAAGGCCGGTGAGGCCGTCAGCGCCGACGAAATCCTGATCGAGATTGAAACCGACAAGGTCGTGCTCGAAGTGCCTGCACCCGCAGCTGGCGTGCTGGCCGAGATCGTGGTCGGCGATGGTGGCACCGTGGTGGCCGAGCAGCTCATCGCCAAGATCGACACCGAGGGCAAGGCCGGTGCGCCTGCGCCTGCGCCTGCCGCTGCCGCCGCTGCTCCCGTAGTGGCAGCGGCTGCTGCGCCTGCACCCGCTGCTGCTGCGGCGGCAGCGGGCGGCGCCAAGGGCGATGTGGCCATGCCGGCTGCCGCCAAGCTGCTGGCCGATAACAACCTGTCCGTCTCGGCCGTGGCCGGCACGGGCAAGGATGGCCGCGTGACCAAGGGTGATGTGCTGGCCGCTGTGGCGGGCGGTGCCAAGCCGGCCGCACCGGTTGCCGCCAGCGTGATTCCCACCGGCTTGCCCACCAAGGCACTGCCCCAGGTGGCCGCACCTGCCGCCCCCAACCTGGGCGACCGCCCCGAACAGCGTGTGCCCATGAGCCGCCTGCGTGCCCGCGTGGCCGAGCGCCTGTTGCAGTCGCAGTCCACCAATGCCATCCTGACCACGTTCAACGAAGTGAACATGGCCCCGGTGATGGAGATGCGCAAGAAGTTCCAGGACGCGTTCACCAAGGAACACGGCGTGAAGATCGGCTTCATGAGCTTCTTCGTCAAGGCTGCCGTGCACGCGCTGAAGAAGTTCCCGGTGCTCAACGCCTCGGTCGATGGCAACGACATCGTGTACCACGGCTACTTCGACATCGGTATCGCCGTGGGTTCGCCCCGTGGCCTGGTGGTGCCCATCCTGCGCAACGCCGACCAGATGAGCTTTGCCGACATCGAGAAGAAGATTGCCGAATTCGGCAAGAAGGCGGCTGAAGGCAAGCTGGGCATCGAAGAGATGACCGGCGGCACCTTCTCCATCTCCAACGGCGGCACCTTCGGCTCGATGATGTCCACCCCCATCATCAACCCGCCGCAGTCGGCCATCCTGGGCGTGCACGCCACCAAGGACCGCGCCGTGGTCGAGAACGGCCAGGTCGTGGTGCGCCCGATGAACTACCTGGCCATGTCGTACGACCACCGCATCATCGACGGCCGCGAAGCCGTGCTGGGCCTCGTGGCCATGAAGGACGCGCTGGAAGACCCGTCCCGCCTGCTGTTCGATCTGTAATTCGCAGCCAGGCGCAACAAACCCACCCTCGGCAACGCCCAGTGGTGGGTTTTTTCAACCTCATTTCAAGTATTCGCATCATGAGCAAACAATTCGACGTCATCGTCATCGGCGGCGGCCCCGGCGGCTATATCGGCGCGATCCGTGCCGCGCAACTGGGCTTCAACGTGGCCTGCATCGACGAGTGGAAGAACGCTGCGGGCGGCCCCGCTCCCGGCGGCACCTGCACCAACGTGGGCTGCATCCCCTCCAAGGCGCTGCTGCAGTCGTCCGAGCATTTCGAGCACGCCAACAAGCACTTCGCCGAGCACGGCATCAGCACCGGCAAGGTGACGATGGACGTGGCCAAGATGGTGGGCCGCAAGGACGCCGTGGTGAAGCAGAACAACGACGGCATCCTGTACCTGTTCAAGAAGAACAAGGTCAGCTTCTTCCATGGCCGTGGTTCGTTCGTGAAGGCCGTTCCACCCGGTGAGGGTGGAACCTCCGGTTCCACGGGCGGCTACGAGATCAAGGTCACGGGCGCCACCGAAGAGACCCTGGTGGGCAAGCATGTCATCGTCGCCACGGGCTCCAACGCCCGCGCGCTGCCCGGCGTGGCGTTCGACGAGGAGAACATCCTGTCGAACGACGGCGCGCTGCGCATCGGTGCCGTGCCCAAGAAGCTTGGCGTGATCGGCTCGGGCGTGATCGGCCTGGAGATGGGCTCGGTCTGGCGCCGCCTGGGTGCCGAGGTGACCGTGCTCGAAGGCCTGCCCACGTTCCTGGGCGCGGTCGATGAGCAGATCGCCAAGGAAGCCAAGAAGGCTTTCGACAAGCAGGGCCTGAAGATCGAGCTGGGCGTGAAGATCGGCGACATCAAGACCGGCAAGAAGGGCGTGAACGTGGCCTACACCAACGCCAAGGGCGAGGCCCAGGCGCTGGAGGTGGACAAGCTCATCGTCTCCATCGGCCGCGTGCCCAACACCATCGGCCTGAACGCTGAAGGAGTGGGCCTGCAGCTCGACGAGCGCGGCGCCATCGTGGTCGATGGCGAGTGCAAGACCAACCTGCCCGGCGTCTGGGCCGTGGGCGACGTGGTGCGCGGTCCCATGCTTGCGCACAAGGCCGAGGAAGAGGGCGTGGCCGTGGCCGAGCGCATTGCCGGCCAGCACGGGCATGTCAACTTCAACACCATCCCCTGGGTCATCTACACCAGCCCCGAGATCGCCTGGGTGGGCCGCACCGAGCAGCAGCTCAAGCAGGACGGCGTGAAGTACAAGGCCGGCACCTTCCCCTTCCTGGCCAACGGCCGCGCGCGTGCGCTGGGCGACACGACCGGCATGGTCAAGTTCCTGGCCGATGCCGCCACGGACGAGATCCTGGGCGTGCACATCGTGGGCCCCATGGCCAGCGAGCTGATCGCCGAGGCCGTGGTGGCCATGGAGTTCAAGGCCAGCGCCGAAGACATCGCGCGCATCTGCCACGCCCACCCGTCCCTGAGCGAGGCGACCAAGGAAGCCGCGCTGGCGGTGGACAAACGCACCCTCAATTTCTGATTTGAGGAAAAAATGGCTGCTAGCGTCCGTAAATAGGGCGTTAGCAGCTATTGTTTTTATAGCATATGAGCCAGTTTTCCAGCGTCAAGGCCGCCTACCAGGCCGAATTGGAGGCCAAGGGTTTCAAAAGCGACCCGGCGCAACTGCGTGCCGTGGAGGCGCTGGACCGCTGCGCGCATGAATGGGCCGCCTACAAGACACAGCGCTCGAACGCGCTCAAGAAGCTCATCAACCGGCCTGACATTCCGCGCGGCGTGTACATGTACGGCGGGGTGGGGCGCGGCAAGAGCTTCCTGATGGACTGCTTCTTCAACGCCGTACCGCTCAAGCGCAAGGTGCGCCTGCATTTCCACGAATTCATGCGCGAAGTGCACCGCGAGCTGGCGGCGCTGCAGGGCACGCAGAACCCGCTGGATGTGCTGGGCCAGCGCATCGCCAAGCGCTACAAGCTCATCTGCTTCGATGAATTCCATGTGGCGGACATCACCGACGCCATGATCCTGCACCGCCTGCTGGCGGCGCTGTTCGACAACGGCGTGGGCTTCGTCACCACGTCCAATTTCGAGCCCGACGGCCTGTACCCCAACGGCCTGCACCGCGACCGCATCCTGCCCGCCATCGCGCTGCTCAAGCAGAAGCTTGAAGTCATCAATGTCGACAACGGCACCGACTACCGGCGCCGCACGCTGGAGCAGGTCAAGCTCTACCACACGCCCCTGGGCCCCGAGGCCGACGCCGCGATGAATGAAGCGTTCGACCAACTGGCCGAGGTGCATGACGAAGACCCGGTACTGCACATCGAGGCACGCGAGATCCAGGCGCGGCGCAAGGCTGGCGGCGTGGTCTGGTTTGATTTCAAGACGCTGTGCGGCGGCCCGCGCTCGCAGAACGACTACCTGGAGATCGCCACGCAGTTCCACACGGTGCTGCTCTCCGACGTGCCTTACATGCCCGTGAGCATGGCTTCGCCCGCGCGGCGCTTTACCTGGCTGGTGGATGTGCTGTACGACCGGCGCGTCAAGCTCATCCTGTCGGCCGCCGTGCCGCCCGAGCAGCTCTACACCGATGGCCCGCTGGCCCACGAGTTTCCGCGCACGGTCTCGCGGCTCAACGAGATGCAGTCCAAGGAATTCCTGGCGTTGGAGCGCCGGGTGGTGGACACAGGGCTGACATGAGCAAATGGGGTTGGCTCGTCTGCTGCCTGGCCGTGCTTGCGCCATGGGGTGGGGTGAATGCGCAGGACCTGGCTGCTGACGCGGCTCAGGCAGAACGCGAGCGCATTGCCCGCGAGCGCAACGCCATCACGCAGCAGCAGGCGCAGGACGAAGGCCAGTGTCAGCAGCGCTTTGCGGTGGATGACTGCCTGCGTTCAGTGCGCAGGCAGGCGCGCGAACGCCTCCACAGCTTGCGCCAGCAGGAAGAGCGCCTGGATGAAGCCCAGCGGCAGGAACGTGCGCAGCGCCGATTGCGAGCCATCGAACTGCGCCAACAGGAGCATGCTGCCACCCAACCGCCGGTACCCACCCGCCAAGCGACCCCCAGGCAGCCCAAATCAGCGCCCGCACCTTCCGGCGATCCACGCGCCCATGCGCAACAACAACAGCGGGCGCAGGCAGAGAAGGCGCAGCGTCGCACTGCCCTGCAGGAGCAGGCGGCAGAACGCCGCCGTGCACGCCTGGAAAAGGAAGAAGTGGCCCGTCAGCGCAAGGCCCAGCGCGACGCTCGCCGGGCCGAGGAGGCGAACCGAGGTCGATCCCGCGCCGCAGCGCTGCCTGCGGCATCAGCGGCTCAGTAAACCTTGTCCTTGCGGGGGCGCAGGGTCAAACGGCTGCAGGTGGCTTGAAGAATGGGGCCGGCGCGAGGGGCTTTTTCTCTTCTACCAGTGCTTCGATCTTGACGATGGCCAGCGAGAGATTGTCCCCCGTGCCGCGTGCGCGGATACGCGCTTTCTCGATCAGGAATTCGGTCGCTTCGCGTGGTGTCAGCGATTCCACCACGGAAGCCAGTTCCGTGGGCGAGAAGTAGTGCCAGACCCCGTCGCTGCAGGTCAGCAGCACATCCCCCGGCATCAGCTGGTGGATCATGTGCGTGGTCATGGGCGGATCGCTCTCGGTGCCCAGGCAGCCCACCAGAATGTTCGAGTGCGGGTGGGTATTGGCCTCCGCCTCGGTGATTTCGCCGCGGTCCACCAAGGCCTGCACGTAGGAGTGGTCGCTGGTGCGGTGCATCATGCGGCCATTCTGAAAGTGGTAGATGCGCGAGTCGCCCGCGTGGATCCAGTGGCAGTCGCCGCGTGGGTTGATCAGGAAGGCCGCAATGGTGCTGTGCGGCTCCTGTTCAGACGTGATGGCCGTGAGCCGGATGACGATGTGCGATTCCTGCACCAGGTTCTTGAGCATGGCCACAGGATCATCGGTTTCGGGCGAATAGCGGTCGAACAACTGGCGTGCGGTCAGCATGACCTGGTCGGACGCCTTGCGCCCGCCGCTGCGCCCGCCCATGCCGTCGGCCAGCACGGCCAGCACGCAGCCGTTGTAGCGCGGGTGCGAGAGCAAAGCCACCTGGTCTTGCTGGTATTCGCGGTCACCCTTGTGGATGCCGGTGGAGGCACTGAGGCGAATCGGTCTGGACATGGCGTGGATTGTGGTGTGTGGCGGCCTGCCAAGCCCCAGAATAGGGCACAAGCTCGCTTATTATCGAACGCGCTGTGGCTTTTTCGCCATCGTACTGCGATTCTGTGTCCACACATCACCCCAGCCCTCTTGGTGCGCTGCCAGACGCAGTGCAGCAGTGCTTTGCCGATGGCGGCCCTTTGGCGCAAGCCTTGCCGGGTTTTCGCCAGCGCCCAGGCCAGACCGCCATGGCACTGGCTGTGGCCGACACGGTGGCCCATGGTGGGGCATTGGTGGTCGAGGCGGGTACGGGCGTCGGTAAGACCTATGCCTATTTGGTCCCAGCGCTGCTCAGTGGCGAGCGGGTGCTGATCTCCACCGCCACCAAGGCTTTGCAGGACCAGCTTTTCAGCCGTGACCTGCCCCGCTTGGCCCAGGCGCTGGGTTTGCCGGTGCGCGCTGCTTTGCTCAAGGGCCGCGCCAGCTACCTGTGTCTGCACCGCCTGGAGCAAAGCCGGCAGGATGCCTCTGCCTGCGATGCGAGCCTGACCCATGCACTGGCGCGGGTGGAAACCTGGGCCCAGACCACCCGCAGTGGCGACCTGGCAGAACTGCCGGGTCTGGACGAACGGTCGGCCATTCTTCCTTGGGTGACCTCCACGCGTGACAACTGCTTGGGCAGCCACTGCCCGCAGTTCCGGCGCTGCCATGTATTCCAGGCACGGCGTGAGGCCTTGGCGGCCGAAGTGGTGGTGGTCAACCACCATTTGTTTTTTGCCGACTGGGCGCTGCGTGAAACCGGCATGGCCGAGCTGCTGCCCGATGTGCGCGTGGTGGTGTTCGATGAGGCGCACCAGATCCAGGAGACCGGGGTGCAGTTTCTTGGTCAATCGCTGGGCAGCGCCCAGATGCTGGATCTGGCGCGTGACCTGCGCAGCGCAGGTATGCAGCGTGCGCGCGGCATGGCAGATTGGCAGGGTCTGCACCACGACCTGGAGCAGCTTGCGCGCCGCTTGCGCCTGGCGTGCGGCGCGTATCCCACGGGCACGCGATTGAATTGGACGGAAGCTGTCCCGCAAGGCGTCACGTCTTCTGACTGGATCGAGGTGCTTGATGGCCTGAACCAGGTATGCGCCCAGGCCTGCGAATCGTTGGTTGCCGTGCTGGACATGGCGCCCGACTTTGTCCGGCTGCACGAGCGAACCCTGGCCCTGTGCGCGCAGGTGCAGCGCTTTGCCACGCCCTCCCAGATCGAGGGGGTGCGCTGGGTGGAAGTGGGCCTGCAGGTTCGCCTGGTCGAGGCGCCGCTGGACCTGGCCCCGGTGGTGCAGGGGTGGTTGCAGCTGCCGGATGCCGCACAGACCCATCCGGGTGCCACACAGGCCGCCCCGACCAGGGCATGGGTCTTCACCTCCGCCACGTTGGGGACGGACGAGGCCCTGAGCTGGTTCACCGAGCCCCTGGGGCTGGACCAGGCGCGTACCTTGCGCGTGCCCAGTCCTTTTGACCTGGAGCGCCAGGCGGCGCTCTACATTCCACGGGATTTGCCTCCGCCCACGGACGCTGCCCACAGCGCTGCCTTGGGCGAGTGGGTGGCTGAGGCGGCCTCACGCCTGCAAGGCCGAACGCTGGTACTCACCACCAGTCTGCGGGCGCTGCGTGTGCTGGGTGAGGCGCTGCGTGCCCGCTTGCCTGGGCTGCAGGTGTTGGTGCAGGGCGAGGGCACACGGCACAGCCTGATGGAGCGCTTTCGCCAAGGCAGTGCCCAGGGGGCGCCGGGCTGTGTGCTCGTGGCTTCGGTGTCGTTTTGGGAGGGGGTGGATGTGCCCGGCGATGCGTTGCAGCTGGTGGTCATCGACAAACTGCCGTTCCCGGTGCCGTCCGACCCCTTGGTGCAGGCGCACGCGCAGCGTTTGCAGCGGGCGGGCCGTAGCCCGTTCCGTGACCACGCCCTGCCCGAAGCCGCTGTGGCGCTCAAGCAGGGTGCGGGACGGCTGATCCGGCACGAAACCGATGAGGGACTTCTGGTGGTGGCCGATACCCGCCTGCTGGACCGTGGCTACGGCAAACGCCTGATGGCGGCCCTGCCGACTATGCGCAGGCTGGGGTCAGCAGAGGAATTTGACGACGCGCTGCAGGCGCTGATCACCAGAACTTCCACCATGGATCGCTCTTGCCCCTGAATCCGTTGGCGATAAAGCTGCTGTTGGGGTAGTTCTTGTCCAGCACGCGGCGCGTGTCGTCGCGCAACTGGGTCAAGCCCAGAGCGTCGTAGGACTGCACCAGGATATACAGCGCTTCTTCATGGGCGGGCACGGCCTCGTAGTCGCTCAAGGCAGACTGCGCACGACCAATTGCCGCCACATAGGCGCCCCGCTGGAAGTAGTAGCGTGCCACATGCACCTCGTACTGCGCCAGCGAATTGATGATGTAGGTCATGCGCTGGCGGGCGTCCTGCGCATAACGCGAATCGGGGAAGCGTGCCACCAGCTCGCGGAAGGATTCGTAGGAGTCTTTGGCGGCTTTTTGGTCGCGCTCCGACAGATCCTGGCGCGACACCCAGGAAAACATGCCCAGGTTGTCATTGAAGTTGACCAGGCCCTTGAGGTACAGCGCGTAATCAATGGCTGGGCTGACCGGGTGCAGCTTCATGAAGCGGTCCAGCGTGGCAATGGCCTGGGGCTTTTCGTTCGCCTTGTACTGCGCGTAGGCCTTGTCGAGCTGTGCTTGTTGCGCCAGGGGCGTGCCCGCAGCGCGACCTTCGAGCTTTTCAAAAAGGGGTACCGCAGCGTCGTACCCGCCGCTGTTGAGCTCGTCGCGTGCCTCGGCGTAGATGCGGTCGGTCGTCCACCCTGCGGTTTTGTCTTCCGGGGTGCTGGAGCACCCGGTCGCCAGCAGACTGGCGGCCAACAGGGCCGTAACGATGGAAAAAGGGGCTCGCAACATGGCAGGCGGCTTTCTGACGGGAAGATGCACGGATTTGGCGGCGCCCAGGGCACCGCAGCATGGCTGGTTCGCAGCCAAAGGATTGTAGCGACGGCCAGCACCCCGCGTGGTGGTGCCGACCGAGGGGCGGGCGAGGGCTTTCTACAATGCAGCCATGTTTGTCCATTTGCGCCTGCACACCGAATTCTCCGTCGTGGACGGAACCAACCGGATCGATGAAGCGGTGGCCAGTGCCGCGGCCGATGGCCAGCCCGCGCTGGCCATTTCCGACCTCAACAACCTTTTTGGCGCCGTCAAGTTCTACAAGGCCGCGCGCGGCAAGGGCGTCAAGCCCATTCTGGGGGCCGAAATCGTGCTGGAAGGCGAGGGCAGTCACCCGCCTGCGCGCTTGGTGTTGCTGGTGCAGGGGAGCCAGGGCTACCTCAATCTTTCCGAATTGCTGGCCCGCGCCTGGACGCGCAATGCCGCCAAGGGCCAGGCCCTGTGCACCTGGGCCTGGTTGGAGGAACTCTCGCCCGGCCTGATTGCCCTTTCGGGCGCCCAGGCCGGGCCGGTGGGGCAGGCACTGATGCGGGGTGACGAGGCGGGAGCTGCCGATCTGGCGCTGCGGCTGGCGGGCGTGTTTCCGCACCGCTTTTACCTGGAGATTCAGCGCGCTGGCAGACCCGAGGACGAAACCCATGTGGCGGCAGCCGTGCCCCTGGCGGCACGCTTGAACCTGCCGGTGGTCGCCACCCACCCGGTGCAGTTTGCGACCGAGGAGGATTTTGAGGCGCATGAGGCGCGTGTCTGCATCGCCGAGGGCGAAATCCTGGCGAACCCGCGCCGGGTGCGGCGTTTTACGCGTGAGCAGTATTTCAAGAGCAGTGCGCAAATGCAGGCCTTGTTTGCCGATATTCCCTCGGCACTCGCCAACACGGTGGAAATTGCCAAGCGCTGCAATCTCACGCTGGTGCTGGGCAAGCCGCAGTTGCCCAATTTTCCCATTCCGGGGGGCATGACGATCGAGGAATTCTTCCGAAAGGTCTCGCACGACGGACTGGAAGAACGACTGCAGCACCTGTATCCCGATGTCGCCGAGCGCGACCGCCAACGCCCGCGCTATGTGGAGCGGCTGGAGTTTGAGCTGGGCACCATCCTCAAGATGGGCTTCCCCGGCTACTTCCTCATCGTGGGTGACTTCATCCAGTGGGCCAAGAACAACGGCTGCCCCGTGGGGCCGGGGCGGGGTTCGGGAGCGGGCTCGCTGGTGGCGTATGCGCTCAAGATCACCGACCTCGATCCCTTGCAGTACAACCTGCTGTTCGAGCGCTTTCTGAATCCCGAGCGGGTTTCCATGCCCGACTTCGACATCGACTTTTGCCAGGCCAACCGCGACCGGGTGATCGATTACGTGAAGGAAAAATACGGCAAGGATGCCGTGAGCCAGATCGCCACCTTCGGCACCATGGCAGCCAAGGCCGCCATCCGCGACGTGGGCCGGGTGATGGACCTGAGCTACACGTTTTGTGATGGCATCTCCAAGCTGGTGCCCGCAAAACCCGGTCAGACCTACACCCTGGCCTATCCGCCCGAGACCAAGAAGGAAGGTGACAAGAACAACTACGCGCTGGAACTGGAGCCCCTGTTGTACGAGCGCGTGCGCAAGGAAGAGGACGTGCGCACCGTCATCGAGATGGCGCAAAAGCTCGAAGGCATGACGCGCAACATCGGCATGCACGCGGGCGGCGTGCTGATTGCGCCGGGCAAGCTGACCGACTTTTGCCCGCTGTACCAGCAGCCGGGCAGCGAGTCGGCCGTCAGCCAGTACGACAAGGATGACGTGGAGGCGATCGGCCTGGTCAAGTTCGACTTTCTGGGCCTGGCCACGCTCACCATCCTGGAGATCGCCAAGGAATTCATCGTGCGCCGGCACAAGGGCCAGGAGCACTTTGCCTTCGAGAACATTCCACTGGACGACGGCCCAACCTACAGGCTTTTCTCCGAGGGCAAGACCGAAGCCGTGTTCCAGTTTGAAAGCCGGGGCATGCAGGGCATGCTCAAGGAAGCGCGCCCCAGTCGGCTGGAAGACCTGATTGCGCTGAACGCCCTGTACCGCCCCGGTCCCATGGACCTGATTCCCAGCTTTGTGGCGCGCAAGCATGGCAAGGAAGTGGTGGAGTACCCCCACCCGCTGGTGGAACCCGTGCTGGCCGAGACCTACGGCATCATGGTCTATCAGGAGCAGGTGATGCAGACCGCCCAGGTGCTGGGCGGTTACAGCCTGGGCGGCGCCGACATGCTGCGCCGTGCCATGGGCAAGAAAAAGGCCGAGGAGATGGCCGAGCACCGGGCCATCTTCCGCAAGGGTGCCGCAGAAAAAGGCATCAGCCAGGAGAAGGCCGACGAGGTGTTCGACCTGATGGAGAAGTTCGCGGGCTACGGCTTCAACAAGTCGCACGCCGCCGCGTACTCGCTGCTGGCCTACCACACCGGCTGGCTCAAGGTGCACTACACGGCCGAGTTCTTCTGCGCCAACATGACCGTGGAAATGGACGACACCGACAAGCTCAAGGTGTTGTACGAAGATGCCACCAAGCATTTCGGCATGCAGTTCGAGCCACCGGACATCAACCGGGGCAACTATCGCTTTGAGCCGGTGAGCGACACGGTGATTCGCTATGGTCTGGGCGCCGTCAAGGGCACGGGGCAGCAGGCCATCGAGGCGATCGTCGCTGCACGCGAAGGGCAGGGCGAGGGTCCCAGGGGCAGTGTCCGTGGCCCCTTCACCAGCCTGTTCGATTTCTGCGTGCGCGTGGACCGGGGCCGCATCAACAAGCGCACGGTCGATGCGTTGATCAAGGCGGGTGCGTTTGACGGCTTGCACCGCAACCGCGCAGCGCTATCCGCGTCCATCGACCGCGCATTTGACTACGCAGCAGCCCAGCATTCCAACGCCAACCAGGGCGGGCTGTTCGACATGATGGGCGATGATGCCCAGGGCTCCAGCACGCAGGAACCAGAGCTTGCCGAAGTGCCGCCCTGGGGTGTGCGCGAGCAGCTCATGCAGGAAAAAACCGCGCTGGGCTTTTACCTGTCGGGCCATCTGTTCGATGAAGCGGCGCGGGAGTTGGCCAGCTTTGTGCGCATGCGGATTGCGGACCTGGTGGACACCCGTGAACCGCAAACCGTGGCGGGCATTGTGAGCGACTTTCGCGTGGTCAATGGCCAGCGGGGGCGCCAGGGCATATTTGTGCTGGAGGACGGTGCCTCGCGCGTCGAGGCTTCAGCCAGCGATGCTGTCGTGCAGGCGCACCGCGACCTGCTCAAGGACGATGAGCTGGTCATCGTGACCGGGCGCTTGCAGCCGGGACGCAATGGCTTTGAGGCCCGTTTCATCGTCCAGCAGGTGCACGACCTGGCCGGGGGGCGCTGCCGCTTTGGCAAATACCTGCGCGTGGCTGTGGGGCATCCGCCGCCTGACGTGGCGCGGTTGCTGCGCGAACATCCGCCGCGCAAGGAATCCACCGAGCACGGCGAGCTGCAGCATGGGCTGCGTGTGCGCCTGGGCGTGCGGTGCACGCAGGACGGCGACAGCGCCTGCGCCGAGCTGCAATTGGGCGAGGCCTTCCGCACCTACCCCACCGACGCTGCATTGGCTTCCTGGCGCGCCCAGGCGTGTGGTGGTGACGTCACCGTGGTCTATGAATGACCGAACGGTGACCCGAGACCTTGAAATAGACCTGAATGGTCAAATTTCTTGACCCTGCAACTGTATTTTCTGCTCGCTAGAATGAAATCCATGGCTACCAAACCACCATCTCCCCCTCCCGGGCCGGTCGTCAAGCCGCCCGTGCCGGACGACGGCGGTTCGGTGGTGCTCGAACGGGTGCCGCAAAAGGTCAAACCCCCGCAGATGTACCAGGTGCTGATGCTCAACGACGACTACACCCCCATGGAGTTTGTCGTGGTGGTACTGCAGGAGTTTTTCCACAAAGACCGCGAAACCGCCACGCAGATCATGCTCAAGATCCACCTGGACGGCCGGGGTGTCTGCGGGGTGTACCCGCACGACATTGCGCTGACCAAGGTGCATCTGGTGCTGGATGCCGCCCACCAGGCGGGCCACCCCCTGCAATGCGTGTGCGAGCCGGTTGAATAAAGGCCTCCCCGCCCCGAACTACCCCCCCTATCCCTGACCTGCAAGCACAAAGGAGTTCACATGATTGCCCAGGAACTGGAAGTCAGCTTGCACATGGCCTTCGTCGAGGCCCGCCAGCAGCGCCACGAGTTCATCACCGTGGAGCATCTGTTGCTTGCACTGCTCGATAACCCCAGCGCTGCCGAGGTGCTTCGCGCCTGCGCGGCCAACATTGAGGATTTGCGCACCTCGCTGTCCAACTTCATCAAGGACAACACCCCCCAGGTGTCTGGTACCGATGAGGTGGATACGCAGCCCACGCTGGGTTTCCAGCGCGTGATCCAGCGCGCCATCATGCACGTGCAGTCCACGGGCAATGGCAAGAAGGAAGTTACCGGCGCCAACGTGTTGGTGGCCATCTTTGGTGAAAAGGACTCCCATGCCGTGTACTACCTGCACCAGCAGGGCGTGACGCGGCTGGACGTGGTCAACTTCATCGCCCATGGCATCAAGAAGGGCGAGCCGCCCGAGCCCGCCAAGGGCGCAGAAGGCCCGGCTGAAAGCGAGGAGTCTGGCGGTGGCGAGCGCAGCGAGAAAGCCTCGCCCCTGGAGCAGTTCACGCAGAACCTCAACCAGCTGGCCAAGGATGGAAAAATTGATCCGCTGATCGGCCGCCACTATGAGGTGGAGCGTACGATCCAGATCCTCTGCCGCCGTCGCAAGAACAACCCGTTGCTCGTGGGCGAGGCCGGCGTGGGCAAGACGGCCATCGCCGAGGGCCTGGCCTGGCGCATCACCCAGGGCGACGTGCCCGAGATCCTGGCCGAGGCCACCGTGTACTCGCTCGACATGGGCGCGCTGTTGGCGGGCACCAAGTACCGGGGCGATTTCGAGCAGCGCCTCAAGGGCGTGCTCAAAAGCCTGAAGGACAAGCCGCACGCCATCCTGTTCATCGACGAGATCCACACGCTCATCGGCGCGGGTGCGGCCTCGGGTGGCACGCTGGACGCCTCCAACCTGCTCAAGCCCGCGCTCAGCTCGGGCGCGCTCAAGTGCATCGGCGCCACCACGTTCACCGAGTACCGTGGCATCTTCGAGAAGGATGCGGCCCTGTCGCGGCGCTTCCAGAAGGTGGACGTGGTCGAGCCTACCGTGGCGGAAACGGTGGACATCCTCAAGGGCCTCAAGAGCCGCTTCGAGGAGCACCACAGCGTGAAGTACGCCGCTGCCGCCCTGCAGGCTGCGGCGGAACTCAGCGCCAAGTACATCAACGACCGGCACCTTCCCGACAAGGCCATCGACGTGATCGACGAGGCCGGCGCCGCGCAGCGCATCCTGGTGGCGAGCAAGCGCAAGAAGACCATCGGCAAGGCCGAGATCGAGGAAATCGTTGCCAAGATTGCCCGCATCCCGCCCGCAAATGTCAGTAACGACGACCGCGGCAAGCTGCAGACGCTGGAGCGTGACCTCAAGAGCGTGGTGTTCGGCCAGGACAAGGCGCTGGAGGTGCTGGCGTCCAGCGTCAAGATGGCGCGCTCGGGCCTGGGCAAGGGCGACAAGCCCATCGGCTCCTTCCTGTTCAGCGGCCCCACGGGCGTGGGCAAGACCGAGGCCGCCAAGCAGTTGGCCTACATCCTGGGCATCGAGCTGATCCGCTTCGACATGTCGGAGTACATGGAGCGCCATGCCGTGAGCCGCCTGATTGGCGCTCCGCCCGGCTATGTGGGCTTCGACCAGGGCGGCCTGCTGACCGAGGCCATCACCAAGAAGCCGCACGCCGTGCTGCTGCTCGACGAAATCGAGAAGGCGCACCCGGACATCTTCAACGTGCTGTTGCAGGTGATGGACCACGGCACCCTGACCGACAACAACGGACGCAAGGCCGATTTCCGCAACGTCATCATCATCATGACGACGAACGCGGGCGCCGAGACCATGAACAAGGCCACCATTGGCTTTACCAACCCGCGCCAGGCAGGCGACGAAATGGGCGACATCAAGCGCCTGTTCACGCCCGAATTCCGCAACCGGCTGGATGCCATCGTGAGCTTCAAGCCGCTGGACGAACAGATCATCCTGCGCGTGGTGGACAAGTTCCTGCTGCAACTCGAAACGCAGCTCGCCGAAAAGAAGGTGGAAGTCACCTTCACCGACGCGCTGCGCAAGCACCTTGCCAAGAAGGGCTTCGACCCCCTGATGGGCGCACGTCCGATGCAGCGCCTGATTCAGGACACCATCCGCCGGGCGCTGGCCGACGAACTGCTGTTCGGTCGTCTGCAGGACGGTGGACGCCTGACGGTGGACATCACCCACCAAACAGACGACAAGGGAGCCGAAACCTCCGAGGTGCTCCTGGACATCCAGCCCCTGCCCAAGAAAGAGCGCGGCGCCACCAAGTCGGAACCAGCGGAGCCGGA
Source organism: Simplicispira sedimenti (assembly GCF_022760965.1). Lineage (NCBI taxonomy): Bacteria > Pseudomonadati > Pseudomonadota > Betaproteobacteria > Burkholderiales > Comamonadaceae > Simplicispira > Simplicispira sedimenti. The sequence goes on along the minus strand of NZ_JAKVIJ010000008.1, from coordinate 85,586 downwards.
GGAAGCCACGGCCGACTGAGGCATTCACGCACCGCGTGATGGGGCCCAGGGCAAGGGAGATTTCCCTCTGTCCTTGGCCCCATCAACAGTTTGTGACATGGGGGTATGTCCGGGGTGTGTACCATTCCGCCTGATTTGTGGCGTTTGCACGATTGCCAAGTACTGAGAATGACCCTACACCATCGCTCCCCTGATCGTTCTGGTTCCGCTCCCACCTTTCTTCCCACACGTCGCCACCTTGTGGCGGGCTTGAGCGCTCTGGCTACGGTGCCAGCGTGGGCGCAGTTCCGTGTGGAAGTCACGGGTGTAGGAATGACGCAGTTGCCCATTGCGATTGCCGCCTTCCGGGACGAAACCCAGTCTCCCCAAAAAATCTCTGCCATCGTGCAGGCGGATCTGGAGCGCAGTGGCCAGTTTCGTGGCATCGACACTGGCGGTGTTCGCCTGGATGAAGCCGCACGCCCCGACGTGGCTCTGTGGCGCCAGAAGGGTGCGGACTCGCTGGTGTCTGGCAGTGTGGTGCGCCTGGCCGATGGCCGCTACGACGTGCGTTTCCGGCTGTGGGACGTAGTGCGTGGCCAGGACCTGGGCGGACAGAGCTATGTCGTGGTGCAGGCCGATCTGCGGTTGGTGGCACACCGCATCGCGGACTATGTGTATGAAAAGCTCACAGGCGAGCGTGGTGTGTTTTCCACCCGCATTGCCTATGTCACCAAGGCTGGCAACCGCTTCAGCCTGTGGGTCGCCGATTCCGATGGTGAGAATGCCCAGGCAGCTCTCTCCAGCCCCGAGTCCATCATCTCGCCTGCCTGGTCGCCTTCGGGTGGCCAACTGGCCTATGTGTCCTTTGAGTCGCGCAAGCCCGTGGTGTATGTGCACGACGTGGCCACCGGGCGCCGCCGCCTCGTGGCCAATTTCAAGGGTTCCAACAGTGCGCCTGCCTGGTCGCCCGATGGCCGCACGCTGGCCATCACACTGAGTCGCGATGGCAACTCGCAGCTCTACACCATGGACGCCAACGGCGGTGAACCGCGTCGTCTGACGCAAAGCAGTGGCATCGACACCGAGCCTGCCTTCTCGCCCGATGGCAAACATGTGTACTTCGTCAGCGACCGTGGTGGAGCGCCCCAGATCTACAAGGTGTCCAGTAGCGGGGGCAGTGCTGAACGCGTGACCTTCAATGGCAGCTACAACATCTCGCCCGCCATCAGCCCCGATGGCCGTTGGCTGGCCTATATCTCGCGTGCCGGTGGTGCCTTCAAGCTGCAAGTGATGGAGTTGGCCACTGGCAATGTCACCGCCATCACCGACTCCTCAGCGGACGAGCGCCCCAGTTTTGCACCCAACAGCCGACTCATTGTCTATGCGACCCAGCAGCAGGGCCGTGAAGCGCTGATGACCACCACCCTGGATGGAAAAATCAAGGCCCGTTTGGCGGGGCAGGGTGGCGACATTCGCGAGCCGGACTGGGGTCCCTACCAGTTCCAGTGAATCCTTTTCTTTTTTGCTTTCAGGAGTTTTTCATGTTCAAGCGTATTCCCTTTGCCCTGGCTGTCCTCGCTCTTGTTGCCGGTTGCAGTTCCGGTGTCGATCTCGACAAGGTCCCCGTCGAAGACAAGAACGGTGCCCCGCTGTCCACGGGTGGTGCCAATGCGGGCAATGCCGGCCAGAGTGGTGTGCAGGGCGTGGACCTGTCCCAGTCGGCCATCGACAAGGCTGGCCCCCAAGGCGTGGGCCGCGTGGTGTATTTCGACTACGACAGCTATGTGATCAAGCCCGAAGCACAATCGCTGATCGAAGCCCATGCGCGCTTCATCAAGGCAGGGGCTGCACGCAAGGCCGTGATTGAAGGCCACACTGACGAGCGCGGTGGCCGCGAGTACAACCTTGCACTGGGGCAGCGCCGCGCAGAAGCCGTGCGCCGCGCCCTGGGCCTGCTGGGCGTGTCCGACAACCAGATCGAAGCAGTGAGCTTTGGTGAAGAGAAGCCTGCCGTGCAAGGCTATGGCGAAGACGCCTATTCCAAGAACCGCCGCGCTGAAATCTCTTACCGTTGATTCACTGGCCCATGCGTGCTGCCATGACATCCCTGCGCCTGGCCCCTTCGCTGCTGGCAGCGCTGTTGGCCTGTGCCTATCTGCCCCAGGGCCATGCGGCCCTGTTTGAAGATGACGAAGCGCGCCGCGCCATCCTGGAACTGCGCCAGCGCGTCGATGTGCTGAACCAATCCAGCCAGCGCTCTGCCGAAGACAGCGCACAACTGCGCCGTGCCCTGATCGACCTGCAATCGCAAATCGAAGGCCTGCGCGCCGAGGTGGCCACGTTGCGTGGGCAGAACGAGCAGCTGGTGCGCGAGGCAGCCGAACTGCAGCGCCGTCACAAGGACATGGCGCAAGGTGTGGACGAGCGCCTGCGCCAGTTCGAGCCTGTCAAGGTCGCAGTCGATGGACAGGAGTTCCAGGCCGACCCTGCAGAAAAGCGTGATTTCGAGGCAGCCCTGGCACGTTTCCGTGAAGGCAAGTTTGCCGAGGCGCAGACGCTGTTCGCCAGCTTCCTCAAGCAGTACGCGGGCAGCGGCTACCAGCACTCGGTGCGCTTCTGGCTGGGCAACGCCCAGTACGCTACGCGCGACTACAAGGAAGCCATCCAGAACTTCCGCGCCCTGTTGGCTGCTGCGCCCCAGCATGCCCGCGCGCCCGAGGCGGCCCTGTCCATCGCCAATTGCCAGATCGAGCTCAAGGAAACGCGCGGCGCCCGCAAGACGTTGGAAGACCTTGTACGCACGTATCCGCAGTCCGAAGCCGCTGTGGCGGCCAAGGAGCGCCTCTCCCGTCTCAAATAAGGGCATCGCTCCTTGGACTCCACAGAGGCATCGCCTTTGCACGACGCAATGCCCGACATGGCGCTGGAACGGCGTTTTGGCGGGCTTGATCGGCTGTATGGCAAACCTGGTGCGGCCCGCATCCGTGCAGCGCATGTGGCAGTCGTCGGGGTGGGTGGTGTGGGCTCATGGGCGGCGGAGGCACTCGCGCGCAGTGGCGTGGGGAAGCTCACTCTTATCGATCTGGACCATGTGGCCGAATCCAATATCAACCGCCAGATCCATGCGCTGGACGATACGGTGGGGCAAGCCAAGGTGCAGGCGATGCGCGATCGCATCGAACGCATTCACCCCGGTTGCCAGGTGCATTGCATTGAAGAATTTGTCGAGCCCGGCAACTGGCCAGGAATATTGCCGCAAGGCGTGAACGCGGTGATCGATGCCTGCGACCAAGTGCCCGCAAAGACGGCCATGGCCGTCTGGGCACGTGCCAGTCAGGCCATGTTCATCACCGTGGGTGCGGCGGGTGGCAAGCGCTTGGCGCACAAGGTGGATGTGGACGACCTGTCGCTGGTCACCCACGATCCCCTTCTGGCCCAGTTGCGCTACCGCTTGCGCAAGCACCATGGCGCGCCGCGGGACGGAAAGAAGATGCGCGTGCCCTGCGTCTTCAGCCGCGAGGCAGTGGCGCCGCCCGATGCATCTTGTGCTGTACAGGGTGACGGTAGCCTCAATTGCCATGGGTACGGCTCCGTGGTGGCCGTTACCGCCACCTTCGGCCAATGTGCCGCAGGGTGGGTGCTGGACGCCCTGGCGTCACGGGCTGACAAGTAGCTTTTGAACCACCAGGTTTCGGCGCAAGCAGCAATTTTCATACTATAATGCAAGGCTTTACAGCTTGGCTTCAGCGCGAGTTTGGGCTGTAGTGGGTCGTTAGCTCAGTCGGTAGAGCAGCGGACTTTTAATCCGTTGGTCGCGTGTTCGAGTCACGCACGACCCACCAAACGGCATAAAGAAACCCCGCTATCAAATCGGTAGCGGGGTTTTTTATTTTTTGTTGCTTGTATGCAAGCTGCAGGCACTGTGCCCAAATACAGCGCCAGCAGGAGAAAATCCGTCAAGGCGGGGGGCTGTTGGGCTAATGGATGTCACTGTCTTGCTCCACCAAGGCAAACCGCCCAACACCATCCAAACAGAAGCTGCCATGACCCACGCCTTCATCTGCGACGCCATCCGCACCCCCATCGGCCGTTACGGCGGCGCGCTCAGCAGCGTGCGCACCGACGACCTGGCCGCCATCCCCCTGCGCGCCCTCATGGCGCGCAACCCCCATGTGGATTGGGAGGGCATCACCGACGTGCTCTACGGCTGCGCCAACCAGGCCGGCGAAGACAACCGCAACGTCGCCCACATGGCCAGCCTGCTCGCGGGCCTGCCCCTGGAAGTGCCCGGCGCCACCATCAACCGCCTGTGCGGCTCCGGCCTGGACGCCGTGGGCACGGCCGCGCGCGCCATCAAGGCCGGCGAGGCCGGGTTGATGATCGCCGGTGGCGTGGAGAGCATGAGCCGCGCCCCCTTCGTCATGCCAAAGGCGGAAAGCGCCTTCTCGCGCAGCAACGCCGTCTATGACACAACCATAGGCTGGCGCTTCATCAACAAGCTGATGAAGGAAAAATACGGCGTGGACTCCATGCCCGAGACCGCCGAGAACGTCTCCCAGGAGTTCGAGATCGAACGCGAAGCCCAGGACCGCATGGCCCTGGCCAGCCAGCTCAAGGCCGTCGCCGCCCAGAAGGCCGGCCACCTGGCCCGTGAAATCACCCCCGTCACCATCCCCCAGAAGAAAGGGGACGCCATCGTCGTGAGCCAGGACGAACACCCGCGCGAGACCAGCCTCGAAGCGCTGGCCAAGCTCAAGGGCGTCGTGCGCCCGGACGGCAGCGTCACCGCCGGCAACGCCTCGGGCGTGAACGACGGCGCCTGCGCTCTGCTGCTGGCCAATGAGGCCAGCGCCGCCAAGAACGGTCTCACCCCGAAGGCCCGCATCGTCGGCATGGCCACGGCCGGCGTGGCCCCGCGCATCATGGGCATCGGCCCGGCACCGGCCACGCAGAAAGTGCTGGCGCAGACCGGCCTGAGCCTGGAGCAGATCGACGTCATCGAACTCAACGAAGCCTTCGCCGCGCAAGGCCTGGCGGTGCTGCGCCTGCTGGGCCTGCAGGACGACGACGCGCGCGTCAACGCCTGGGGCGGCGCGATTGCGCTGGGCCACCCGCTGGGGGCTTCGGGCGCGCGCCTGGCGACCACGGCGGTGAACCGCCTGCACGCCACGGGCGGGCGCTACGCGCTGTGCACCATGTGCATTGGCGTGGGGCAGGGCATTGCTGTCATCTTGGAGCGGGTCTGAACCAGGCCCACAAGAGCATGTACACAAGGCGATGAGCAGACGCTGTGGCCTTGCTCATGTACCTTCGCCCCGTCTGGACGCACAGTTCCAGCACTGAAGTCAACATCACCCGCCCGTTGCTTCCAGCACCTGTTGCACCACCCATTGCGGATCGTCCAGCGGCAGGTCGTGGCCTGCGTGGGGGTGTTCCACCAGCGCGCAGCGCCAGGCGCGCGCCAGGGCGCGCGAGCATGCGCAGCGCACCAGCCGGTCGTGCGTGCTGGCCAGCAGCAGCGTGGGCACGGGCGGCGGCGTAGGCGGGGCGCGGTAGCGGGCTGCGGCGGCCAGTTGGCGCAGCACATTGGCGGCGCGCACCGGGCGCTGTTGGCGCGCCAGCACCCACTGGGGCAGCACCTCGGCATGGGCGGCGGGGTGGTTGCTGGTCATGCGCAGCACGGTGGTTTCGATCTGCAGCGGCGTGTGCGGCCACAGCAGCAGGCGGGCCAGCGTGGGCCAGTGCTGCGGCTGCATGCGGTGGTGCACCGGGCTGAACGGGCGCATGCTGGTGTTGATGAGCACGCAGCCCGCCACCTCTTCGGGTGCGCTGTGGGCCCATGCCGTGGCCACCATGGCGCCCAGCGACATGGCCAGCAGATGCACCGGCCCGCGCACACCCTGCGCGGCCAGCGCCTGGCGGCAGGCCTGCGCCATGGCGGGCACCGACCAGGGCGATGCCTGCGCGTGCAGGTGGCCGTTGCCGGGCAGGTCCAGTGTCAAGATGCGGTCGTGCGGCAGGGCCTGTGCCAGCAGCGGCACAAAGCGGCCCCAGTGCGTGGCCTCGCGCGTCAGGCCGCGCAGCAGCACCCAGTTGCGGGGGGGGCGGGTGGCCGCAGCTTCCGTCGGGGGGGCTTCAGTACCAGGCGTCCAGGGCATGGCGGTGGTGGTGTTGGCGCGCCTCGCCCAGGGGCAGCCACTGGCTGTGGCTGGCGGCGGCGCGGGTCAGAAAGTCCAGCAGGCCCAGGTGGCGGCGCAGCACACGCTGGTGGCGGTGGGTGATGAGCGGGTTGAAGATGCCGTTGCGCGAGAACAGTTGCTGCGGGTTCTTCTTGATCCACAGCCACGATCCCATCTCCAGCGTCAGCGGCAGAAACACCGTGCCGCTTTGCTGGCAGGCCTGCAGGTACAGGTGGTCCCACAGATCGCCATGCGCCAGGTACTGGGCGCTTTGCGGCTCGATCACGTAGGGGTGCTGGCTGTGTGCCTGCAGAAAAATGTGCTGCAGCGCGTGCACTTCGGCCAGGTGCGCCATGGGTTCGCGCGTGTGGGCGTAGGGAAACCACAGCCGGTCCGTCACGCCAAAGCCCGAATGGCAGTCCAGCGCCAGGCTGAAGGGGCGCCCCAGCAACTCGGTCTGCACCACGCTGCACAGTGCCTGGCTCTCGGCCTCCATGGGGTCGCCCAGGCGGCCCCGGTACCAGGGCAGGCCGCTGCTCAGGCGCTGGCCGCCCACCAAAAAAGGCACCCGGTCCCTGGCGTCCACCGGGGCATTGCGCATCAGGTCGATGCCGCGCGGGTTGGCCCGCGTGGCGGCCCACATGCCGCCGGGGTTGACGATGGGCATGAACACCAGGCGTACCCGTTCCAGCAGGTGCTGCAAGGTGCTGTCCCACGGCAGGCGGTGCAGCACGCTTTGCAGGAAGGCAATCACCACCTGCGCACCAATGCGCTCCAGCCCGTGCACGCCACCAAAAAAGCCTGCCGCCGGGGCGCTGGGGTCGGTGCTGCCCATGCCGATGGCGTACACCGGAAACGCGGGCGCCTGCGGCAGTGCCACGTGGCAGACCTGCTGCACATGCAGGTGCTGCGCGTGCTGGGCCAGCAGGCGTTCCAGGGCGTCGAGTTCCGGCAGGGCGCGGGGCAGCACGGTGGCAGTGGGGCGGGTGGTCAGACGGGTGGCGGTGCAACGGTCCAGCATAGCGCCGCAGCCTGCGCCGACAAGGCCTGTGTTGTGGGCGTGCGCAGGGCTGGGGGTATGTCGCGCTGCTGTCATACAGGCACGCTACGGTGGCGGTTCCCATCGCCCTGATTGGAGAGCACCATGCAAGCCCACCACCGCCGCACCCGTTCGCGTGGCCTTTGGCCCCTGTTGCTTCTGGCCGCCGCGCTGGCAGGCGGTTTGATGGAGTTGCTGGCGCTGCAGCGCTCGCGCCTGTTGCATGGCCGGTTGCGGTGATTCGCACAGTCACCCATGCGACATTCCTTGCGCAACTGCATGTAACACCGTTGCCTGCGGTTTGCTAAGGTGCGGGCATGCCCCACCGCCCCGCACGCCCCCAGCACCTGCAGCCCACCCCCAGCATCGACAGCGACCACCCCGCCGTGCAGGCCTTTGCCTGGCAGCACGCCCAGGGGCAGGACGAGCGCGAACGCGCCGTGGCCCTGTACCTGGCAGTGCGCGACGGCTTTCGGTACGACCCCTACCGCATCGACCTCTCGCCCAGCGGCATGCGCGCCAGCACCGTGCTCGCGCAGGGCCACGGCTGGTGCGTGCCCAAGGCCGTGCTGCTCACCGCCGCCTGCCGCGCGGCGGGCATACCGGCACGGCTGGGCTTTGCCGACGTGCGCAACCACCTGAGCACCGAGCGCATGCGCCAGACCATGCAGACCGACCTGTTCATCTGGCACGGCTACACCGACCTGTGGCTGGGCGGGCGCTGGGTCAAGGCCACACCGGCCTTCAACATCGAGCTGTGCGAGCGCTTTGGCCTGCTGCCGCTGGAGTTTGATGGCCGCACCGACTCCCTCTACCACCCCTACGACCGCGCGGGTCAGCGCCACATGGAATACGTGCACCAGCGCGGCACCTTCGACGACCTGCCGCTGGACGCCATGGTGCAGGACTTTGCCCGCGTCTATGGCCCCGGCCTGAGCGACAGCGCCGCGCTGCAGGGCGCCAGTTTTCAAGACGACGTACAACAGGAGACCGGCGCATGACCGCCCCCACCACGCTCACCGCCGCGCATTCCATGGCCCAGTCTCTCGCGCACCCTGCGGCAGACGTTCCGCCCGGCTTTGTGCCCTTTCCCGCGGGCGGCAACTTCATGCACATCAACGGCCCGCTGTACCTGCTGCACCAGGGGGAGGTGGTCAAATTCGGCATGCGCGTGCAGGAGCGCCACATCAACCCCATGGGCAACCTGCACGGCGGCATGATGGCCAGCTTTTGCGACATGCTTTTACCTTTGTCCGTGCACTACCAGGACGCCGCCCTGGCCGACCGCTTTCTGCCCACCATCAGCCTGCAGATCGACTACCTCGCCCCGTCCCCCCTGGGCTGCTGGCTGGAGGGCACGGCCCAGCTCCTGCGCGCCACACGCTCCATGGTCTTTGCGCAAGGCCTGGTCACCGCCGACGGCGTGCCCTGCGCCCGCGCCAGCGGCGTGTTCAAGCTGGGGCCGCAGCGCCCGCAGGAAAGTACCGGGCCCTGAAGCGGTGCTGGCTGCGCTCAGCGCCAGGCCGTACCCTGGGGCGTAAGTACGTGCTGCGCGCGGCCCAGGGCTTCCAGGGTTTGCAGCAGCGTGGGCAGGCCTTTCTTCCAGGGGCCCCGGCCCTTGAAGCGCGCCTCGATGGCGGGCAGGGTCAGCGGCGCGGCGCTGGCGGCCAGCACAGCGGCCACGGCGCGCACCTGTTCGGGCAAGGTGGCGGGCCAGGGGAGTTGCTGGGGTTTGGTTTGCTCTGGTTTTGATAGTGGTTTTTCACCATCCAAATCGGCATCCAGCGCTTGATCCTCCTGCGGTAGCAGCTCCTGTTTTTGCACCGAATTTTGCGGATTTTGAAAGTCGGGCCGCAGCCAGCGCACGCGGCCCTGGGCTTCCTCCTGGGCACGCTGGGTGTTGAGTTGCACCAGGTGGGCCAGGATGTCGTCGGTGCTGGCCTGGGCGCCCAGGCCGTAGGCTTGCAGAACGGCGGCGTCCAACTCGTCGTGCAGTTCGCGCAGTACGCCCACCAGGCCCTGGGCGTGCTGGGTTTTCTCTTTGGTCGTGAGCGCCCGGCCTTCGCGCAGGGCGGTCAGCACGTTGTAGAGGCCGGTGAGGGTGAGGCCGGTGTTGCCGGATTCGGGGGCGAGCACGCGCTTGCGGTGGGCGTCGATCTGCTCGGCCAGCTGGGCGATGCGCTCGCGGAGCTGCGGGGTCAGGCCGGTGTCTTCGTCGGGGAAGGGGAAGTTCTCAAAGCAAACGGTTTTGATGTAGCGAGGATCATTACCAACGCCGAGGCGATTATTGGATGCCAATGACCATTCCACGTGAACTTTGCTGCTGAGAATTCCAAGATGGAAGGCGCTTGGCAAAGCAAACATGACCGTAGTGCTATCGCAGACGGCATTGGCGGGGACAAAAACAAAAGTCCGATGTTTTGCGGTGAGTGATGTCGCGATGGCTTTGTTGCACCCATTCAAGGCCAGTCGAAATTCATCTCGTGTTCGCGCATACAGCCACCAGTTGGCTTTTATCAGCCTGTCGCTATTGGTATCGCGCTCAGGTTTCACCCGATCAAATAGCCATTGGTAGATCGCAGGGTAGCGCGTACGCAGATCATCCGAACTGAGCCCGAAACTGTCGATTGCGAAGAGGCCACGATTCTCCTGAGTGATGTCTCGCCCAGTTAGCAGGGGGGTGATTCGAGCATTTGCATTTCCAAATTGCGGATCCAGCGCGTGAGCCTGCCCAGCATCAACAACAAACCCTTTTCCTGTGAGTTGATATCCGACACAACTCATGCCCCTATTTGCTACCAATGGCGGGGCCGCAGCTACATCTATACCAATCGTCAACCCTGGCGTTATGTGTCCGAGTGACTCCTGGACTTCAATAGCAAATTCACCTTCAGCAAGTGCTTCCTCAGCAGTGACCAAACCTAGCGTTCCATCATGCTTACCTGATCGTCCAACACTGAGTGCAACCCTGACAGCTGCGCCGTTGGAGCTATCCACCCACGGGTGGTCGGGGATGGCAAAGGTAAGGCTCAGTCCTTTGTCGAGGAATTTCTCAAGAACCACACGGTTAAACGATTGGCGAAGACTGTTTGTGGTGATCAGTCCAAACTGCCGACACTGCTGTGATGCGACCAAGGCGGCTGCCTTGTTCCACCAATACATTACGAAATCAGCGTTTTCGGGCACGTCTGAGTGCGCTTTGCGCAGAGCGTCCAAGTACCCAGCACCAAGCGACTGTCGAATTGTTCGAGCGCCCAAATAAGGCGGGTTCCCCACAATGAAATCCGCCTGCGGCCACTGCGCCTGCCGGGCGCCCACGTAGCGCCACTGCGGCACCTGGGCGGCTTCGTCGGGCACCTGTTCGCCCGTCACGGGGTGGGTTTTGAAGGTGCGGCCGTCCCAGCGGCTGAGCAGGCGGCCCGCGTCGTCATACGCCAGTTCCTGCGCGTCCCAGGCGAGCAAGGCGTCGCGGCATTCGATGTTGCCGTAGTTGTGCACCACGGGCGTGGCCACGCTGGCATGGCCGCGGGTGCGGATGTGCCATTGCAGGTAGCCAATCCAGAGCACCAGCTCGGCCAGGGCGGCGGCGCGTTCGTTCAGTTCGATGCCGCGCAGTTGCTGCAGCGTCACGGTTTCGCCTTCAAAGCCCAGGCGGCCCTGCAGGTGTTCGTGGGTGGTGCCCAGCTCCTGCAGTTGGTTGATGACTTCGCCCTCCAGGCGCTTGAGGTGTTCCAGCGTGACGTACAGGAAGTTGGCGCTGCCGCAGGCGGGGTCCAGCACGCGCACGGTGCACAGGCGGTGGTGAAAGCGCAGCACTTCGGCGCGGGCGGCTTCGAGCTTGGCTTGCTGGGCCTTGCCTTCCAGCTCGGCGGCTTCGCGGGCCAGCACCAGGGCGGCGGCGCGGGCGTATTCCCATTCCTGGCGCAGTGGGGCGATCACGGTGGGTTGCACCAGGCGCTCCACGTAGGCGCGGGGCGTGTAGTGCGCGCCCAGGGCGTGGCGTTCGGTGGGGTCCAGGGCGCGTTCGAGCAGGGTGCCGAAGATGGCGGGTTCCACTTCGCGCCAGTTGGCGCGGGCGGCTTGGATGAGAAGGTCGATTTGCTCTGCGCTGAGCAGCAGGCTGTAGTGCGCGTGCTCTGCGCCCTTGAAGAGTTTGCCGTTGAAGTGCAGCACGTTCTTGGCCAGCGCGGCGCAAAAGCCGCCCCGGTCCATGTCGGCCCACAAAATGCGCAGCATGTGTTGCAGTGCCACGGGGTCGCCCCGGTGGGTTTGCAGCAGGCCCTGGAAGGCGCCTTTGGGCAGCAGTTCCACGTCTTCGGCAAACATGGAGAACAGGCAGCGGGTGAGGTAGGCTGCTACGATTTCAGGAGCTGCTTGCGCTTGTGTACCGGGCGCTGGAGCCATATTTGGCATCAAACCCAGGCTGGCTTCGAGCGATTGCGACAGGCGGGCCAGCAGCGCGGCCACGTCGCGCGTGACCTGGGCGCTGATGCGTGCGGGGTTCAGGCTGTCGGGGTCGCACCAGATGCGGCGCAGGCGCTCGCGCACTTCGGGCCGGGCCAGGTCGGCCAGCAGCAGGCGGTGGCTGCGCGGGTCGGGGTAGGGGGTGTAGGTGGCGCCGCTCTGGCTGAATTCGGCATAGACCTCGATGACGTTGCCCACGTCCACCACCAGCACAAAGGGCGGTCGGCCTTCGGTGGCGGGCAGGGCGCGGGCGTAGCCCTCGGCCTGGCTGCGGGCGCGCAGCAGGCCGTCGTCAAAGCCTTTGGTGTGGGTGGGGGCCTTGAACTTTTTGGCCTCCAGCACAAAGTGGCCGCGCCGGTAGCAGTCAATGCGCCCAGGGCTGGTGCTGCCGTCGCCATGCGCAAAGGTGATGGGCCGCTCGAACATGTAGCTTTGCTCTGGCGTGGGGTGGGGCTTGTCCACACCCAGCAGCTCGCACAGGTCGATCACAAAGCTCTGCGCGCTGGCCAGTTCACTGGCGGTGCTGCCGCTCCAGCGGGCGATGAAGGCATGCGCTGCGGTGGTGGCAGCGTCGGTGTTGGTGGTGCTCTCTCCCATGCGCTGGATGATAGCGGGGCACCACAGGCCGCTGTGCCGTCAGCCGCGCGCTGCGCAGTGCTGGCGCAGCCAGGCGGCAAAGGCTTCTTCGGAAAGCTCGCCTGCGGCGACGTTGAGCATGGTGATCACGCAGTCGGCATCGGTGGCGGTGAGTTCAAAGCCGTTCAGGCTCAAAAATAGCTCGGTGGCCACGAAGCCGGTGCGTTTGTTGCCGTCGATGAATGGATGGTTGCGCGAGATACCCCAGCCGTAGGCGGCGGCCAGTGCGGCAGCGTCGGGGGCTTCATACGCGGCAAGGTTTTGAGGGCGGCCCATGGCGGAGTCGAGCAGGCCGGCATCGCGCACGCCCTCCAGGCCGCCGTGTTCGGCCAGTTGCATTTCATGGATCGCAACGATGACTTCGCGCTGGATCCAGACCCAGGCGCTCACTTGGCCAGCTCGTGCAGCACGGCACGGCGGTTTTTCATGATCTGGCGTGCGGCCTCCATTTGCTGCGCGAACTCGGGGTTGTGCTTGGTCATTCGCAGGCCGTCGGGGGAGTTGGTCACGTAGAGCAGGTCGCCCTTGTCCAGTTGCAACTGGTTGAGCAGTTCGCGCGGAAACACTGCGCCCACAGAATTACCGATCTGTGTAAGTTTGAGGGTGTGCATGGCAACGCTTCAGAATGTTATTACGTTCGTAATACTAACACTCTGCTGCTTTTGATCAAGACACTTGTACCTTTTGCTTTCTGAGCCGGCAGCCCGTTGATAGACTGGATTGCGGCTTGTTTCAGGAAGGGCTTTTCATGCTGCGATCTATGTCTTTGATGGCTTTGGCTCTGTGGGCGGGAGGCGTGTCCGCCGCACCGCGTGTGACCTCGTACAACGCAGAGTGCCATGCCTGCGGTGAGAAGCGGGTGGATATGGGCCGCCACAGCTTCTGCGCACTGTCGTATGTGCACAGCGGGGGCTTCAACAGCTACTGCGCTGTGGGCGGGAATCCAAAATCGTCGTGGTGGCTGCTGGCCAAAGACCCTGATGGTGGCGAAACACAGGCCTGTGGCGCCGTGTGCATGGATCTGGAGGGTTCGGATGGGGGGGGCGATTCGGTGGTGGCGCCACCGTCACCTCCGCCGGTTTCGCGTCCGGCTCCACCGCCCGCGCCCCGCCCAGATCCTGCACCAGGCGGTGTGCCCGACACATTCGGCCCCTACCAGTCAACGTTTGGCACGCTGACCATGCAGCGCAACGGCAACCGCGTGACCGGCACCTATACCCACAAGGGTGGGCGCGTAGAGGGCACGCTGAGCGGCAATACGCTGACGGGGCGCTGGACCCAGACCAATGGCGAGGGTCGCATGGTGTTCCGCTTCAATCCTGATTTTTCCGGCTTTGCCGGTGTGTGGAGCTATGGCGACGCCGTGCCCAACCAAGAGTGGAATGGGCAGCGATGAACCTCAGGCAAAGGTATTGACCTGCGTGCCCAGCGTGCCCGAGGTGGCAAGCTGGGGCTGGGGCATGGACTGCACCATGGTGTCGAGCATGGTGGCGGCGGCGGTTTCCTGCATGTCCAGCGCTTTTTTCAGCATGGCGATGTTGACGGCGTCCGACTGCTTGGCGCTGGCCAGGTGGGTGGCGGTTTGGATGATGGTGTTGGAGAGGGCGACGTCCATGGCAGGGCTCCAGGGGTGCAACACCTGGGTATCGGCAGACGGCCCGCTTTTCTGAAGTGAAATCGCTCAGGCGGCAATGCCGGGGGCGTCTTGCCAGCCCACGCGGCCCTGGCCCTGGTCGTTGATGCGCTGCACAAAGGCAGCGGCCTGGGCTGCGGGCAGGCGCAGGTGAAGGGTGACGAGCTGGCCGTGTTGCACCTCCAGCAGCTCGGCATGGGCGGCGTCGATCTCGCGGCGCAGCAGGCCTTCCAGGGCGTAGGGCACGAGGCATTGCAGGTGGGTCATGCGTTGCAGCGGCACCTTGGTGGCGGTGAGCAGGGCCTGGGCCACGGTGTCGGTGTAGGCGCGCACCAGGCCGCCCGCGCCGAGTTTGACGCCGCCAAAGTACCGCACCACGGTGGCCAGCACGCCTTCGAGGTCCTGGTGGCGCAGCACGTCGAGCATGGGGCGGCCGGCGGTGCCGCCGGGTTCGCCGTCGTCCACGGCGGCAGACTGACCGCCCGCGAGCAGCGCCCAGCAGATGTGGGCGGCGCCGGGGTGTTCTTTCCACAGCGCATCGACATGCGCCTGGGCGCTGGCGCGGTCGGGCATGGGTTGCACGCAGCCGATGAAGCGGCTTTTCTTGATGATGAGTTCGCTGTGCGCGGGGGCGGCCAGGGTGTGGGGCATGGGGGCAGTAGCTTACCCCCACTACGGCATGGCGATCAGCGTGTGTCAGTGCTGGCCAGGATGCCGCGCACCATGTTGCGGCTGTGCGCGCCAAAGTTTCGCATCAGCGTGGCGATGGTGGACTCCAGCACCTGGCGCTGCGCTTCGCCCTGGCTGGCGACTTCGGCCACCAGGTCGATAGCCTTGGCGTGTACGCCAAAGTCGAAGCTGGGGTCGTTGACGTAGCCGGGCTGCACGCTGGCCAGCATTTGCTCGGTCACGGTGGGGCCCAGGGCGTGGGCCTGCTGGGAGACGGTGTCGCGGGCGTAGGTTTCGCTCCAGGCGGGATGGCTCGCGTCGGTGCTGGTGTCGCGCAGCGCTTGGTCCACGCTGCCGCTCTGGCGGGCCTGGGCGCTGGCCTGGATCATCTGGCTCTCATAGCGTTCCAGCACGAAGTGGCGGTTGGACAGCAGGATGACCATGTCGTTCTTGGCGCCGGGCATGCCCAGCATGGCCAGCAGGTTGATGCCGATGAGCCGCGCGGACGAGAATCCCGGCGCCAGGCTGGCATGGTAGGGCTGGGTCAGGTCCTGCAGGTAGTGCAGCGCCAGCCCGGCAAAGCGCCAGCCCCAATAGGGGTGCCCGGTGCGAAAGGCCAGTTCCGACAGCCCTGCGTACTGGTGGATGCGCAGCATCGGGTAGGTGCGCTTGAGAAAGCCCGCCGCCATGTAGATGACCGGAGCCTCGTGGTAGTAGCCCATGTGAAAGGGCGCCTGGGTGGAGAAGTCCAGGTTGGGGTTGCCGAAGGGAATCTTGCCGAAGCCGTAGCCTGGGCCCCAGTCGGAGGGGCTGTCTTCCCACAGGTTCAGGTCCATGCCGTAATCGGGCTCGTCGCTGGCCGATGCCAGCACGGCCAGGGGCGCCACCATCTCGCCTGCGCGCAGCGCCACGAAGTGGTGGCCGCCGCCGTCCTTGTCGCGCGCGGGCAGGGCGCTGACGAGGTCGTGCGCCATGCGTTCGGCCTGCGGCGGCGCGGCCCAGGGGTCGGGCTGCACGTAGAGCGCAAACCGGCTTTGGGGCGAGATGCGCAGCGCCGTCAGAAAGGCTTTGCGCAGGGCCTGCGGCCCCTGGGCGGCCACGGCGGGGTCGAAACGCAGCGCCGCGGGCAACGGCGGGTAGGTGGCGATGTGTTGCTGGGCCCAGGTGTCCTGTTCGGTCAATAGCTGTGCGATGGGCTGGGCCTGTGCCGCCAGGAACGCTTCGAGCGGCTCGGCCGCCACGGGTGTGGCCTGCTCAACCTGGGGCATGCCTTCAAACGCGCGGTAGCTGGCCAGGGCGTGGTTGCTCCAGGCCCAGGCGGGGCTGGTGGCACTGAGGGTGAGCAGGGCGGTGACAAGCAGGCGTTTCATGGCAACAGGGTGTTTTGGGGCAAAGGTCAATCGTGTGAAGGGTAGCCGGTGATGGCGCGGATGTCCCGGTACAGGGGCTGTAACCTTTCATACATGCGGCAATAGACGCGGCGGTAGAGCTGCTCGTAGGTGCGGGCATGCTCGGGCTCGGGCAAAAAGACCTGGCCGATGCGCGTCATCGCGCGCACGGCGGTGGCAAAGTCGGCATGCAGCCCCAGGCCCACGCTGGCGATGATGGCCGCGCCCAGGCCGCTGGTCTCGTACAGGTGCGGGCGCTCGCAGGGCAGGTTGAAGATGTTGGCGGTGATCTGCATGGCTGCGTCGCTCTGCGAGCCGCCGCCCGAGACGCGCACGCGCTCGATGGCCGCGCCGCCGCGCTTTTCGATGCGCTCCTTGGCCTCGCGCAGTGCGTAGGCCAGGCCTTCGAGGATGGCGCGGTACAGGTGGGCGCGCGTGTGCACGTCGCCAAAGCCGATGACGGCGCCCTTGGCCTCGGGGCCGGGCACCTTGATGCCGGGGTTCCAGAAGGGCTGCAGCATCAGGCCCTGCGCGCCCGGCGGCACGGCGTTCACCAACTCGTCGAACAGGCTCTCGGGCGGCACGCCGCGCTCTCGCGCCAGCCGCTCCTCGTGCTGGCCAAACTGCTCCTTGAACCAGCTCACCATCCAGAAGCCGCGCGTGATCTGTACCTCGGTGTTGTAGTGCCCCGGCACCGCCGCCTGGTAGGGCGGGATGAAGGGCGTGGCCTCCAGGTAGCGCGGCGTGGTGGTGTTGATGGTTGCGGCCGTGCCGTAGGACAGGCAGGCGATCTCGGGCGTGAGGCAGCCCGCGCCGATGACCTCGCAGGCTTTGTCGGCCGCGCCCGCCACGATGGGCAGGCCGGCGGGGATGCCGGTGTCCTGCGCAGCCTGGGGCGTGATGGTGCCGATCACCGTGCCCGGTTGCACCAGCTCGGGCAGCATGGACGGGCGCACGGGCAGGGCGTGCCACTTCCAGTCGTGCGGCGGCGCCCAGCGGCCTTTTTTGTAATCAAAGGGCACGTAGCCGACCTGCGAGGCCACCGAATCGACCATGCGCCCCGCCAGGCGCCAGTGCAGGTAGCCCGAGAGCAGCAAAAACTTGTCGGTGCGCGCCCAGAGGTCGGGTTGGTGCTGGGCAATCCAGTTGGCCTCGGCCTCGCGCTGGAAGTGGCGCACCGTGTCGCGCATGCCGATGGTGGCAAAGGCCGCCTCCCACCACCAGGGCAGGCGCGGGGCCAGCTCGGCGCGGCGCTGGTCCAGCCAGATCATGGAGGGGCGCAGCGGCTGCCCGTCGGCCCCCAGCGACACCGTAGTGCCGCGCTGCGTGGTGACGACCACGCCGGCAATCGCCTCCTTGGGCACCGCCGTGCTGGCCCACAGGCGCTGACAGGCCTGGCACAGCGTTTGCCAGAAGGCCTCGGGGTCGTTCTCCATCCAGCCGGGCTGGGGCGACTGGTAGGTGGTGATGGGCACCTGTGCCTTGTCCACCAGGTTGCCGTGCAGATCGAACAGCAGGGCGCGCACGCTCTGGGTGCCGTTGTCTATGGCCAGCAGATAGGGCTGGGTCATGGCGTCTCCTGGAATGTGCTATTGTTTTGATAGCTGCTTGCGCAATATGGATAAGCGTTAGA
Organism: Simplicispira sedimenti; assembly: GCF_022760965.1. Taxonomy (NCBI): domain Bacteria; kingdom Pseudomonadati; phylum Pseudomonadota; class Betaproteobacteria; order Burkholderiales; family Comamonadaceae; genus Simplicispira; species Simplicispira sedimenti. Next base: position 67,963 of record NZ_JAKVIJ010000008.1, on the reverse strand, counting down.
GGCCAATTTTTTCTAAATTCGGCGGCTGATAGTGGGTGTGCACCAGTGCGCGGTAGCGGGCGATTTCCGCCTCCCAGTGCGCATCGCTCCAGCCCAGGTGCGGTGCGCACAGCGCGCGGATGCGCGGCAGGTGTTCCAGTGCGCCTTGCGGCAGCAGAATGCCCAGCCGAGTGCGGCGCAGCAGCAGGTCGTCCAGGTGCTCCACGGCCTCGTGGCGGGCGGCCAGGGGCAGCTCGATCCAGAGCGTCTGCGTGCCGGGAATGCACTCCAGGTCGTCGCTGTTTGCACTGGCGCACAGGTTGGCGGCCAGGCTTCCGTAGCGCGCCTGCAGGCGCTGGCGCACGGCGGGGCTCCAGCGTGGGTCCAGCGGGCTGGCGGGGGTGAACAAGGGCGCATCGCTGCGCGCAAACGGCTGGCCCACATGCGGCGCGGCCAGGGCCAGCGCGTCCTGCGCCATGAGGCGGAAGGTGGTCAGTTTGCCGCCGGTCAGCGTGATGAGGCCCGCTTCGTCGCGCACCACATGGTCGCGCGTGGCCTTGGAGGCATCCTGCTGGCCGTCGTCGAGCACCGGGCGCACGCCCGCGTAGCAGGCGACCACGTCCGCCGGGCGCAGGTGCGTGGCGGGGAACTGGTCGTTCACGGCGTCCAGCAGATAGTCCACTTCGGCCTGGGTAATGCTCGCCTCGGCGTCGAGCGGCTCGCGGTGGTCCAGGTCGGTGGTGCCGATGAGCGTCGCGCCCTCCCAGGGGTAGAGGAAGACCGGCCGCCCGTCCTGCGGGTGCATGAAGCTGATGCTCTGCGCCACTGGCAGGCGCCAGAAGGGCACGACCAGGTGGCTGCCGCGCAGCGGGCGCAGCAGGGGCCGGGCGCCCGTGCCGGTGCGCAGCCGGTCGGCCCAGGCGCCGGTGGCGTTGACCACGCAGCGCGCGCGCACGGTGTAGCGCTGCCCCTCCAGGGCATCCTGCAGCTCCAGGCCCGCCACGCGACCTTGTTCGAGCCGCAATCCGCTCGCCGCCATGTAGTTGAGGGTGGTGGCGCCCTGCCGCCGCGCCTCCTGCAGCACGCGCAGCACCAGGCGGGCGTCGTCGGTCTTGGCGTCCTGGAAGACGAGCGCGCCGCGCAGGCCGGGAGGTGCCAGGCCGGGCGCAAGCATCTGCGTGGCGGCCAGGTCGGCGTGGAAGTGGCCGCCCCGCGAGCGGCGGTTTCCGGCCATCCAGTCGTACACCACCAGGCCGGTCTGCATGAGCCAGCGACTGGGTTTGCGGCCCGCGCAGTCGGCAAACAGAAAGCTCTGCGGCTCCACCAGGCCGGGTGCCTCGCGCAGCAGGCGATTGCGTTCGCGCACCGAATGCAGGGTGGTCTTGAGGTCGCCTTCCTTCAGGTAGCGCAGCCCGCCGTGCACCAGTTTGGATGAGCGGCTCGACGTGCCCCAGGCAAAGTCGCGCTGCTCCACCAGCAGCACGCGCCAGCCCTGGGCCGCGGCCTGCTGCGCCACGCCGGCGCCGGTGATGCCGCCGCCAATGACGGCCAGGTCCCATTCCTGCGCTGGGAGCCGTGCCAGTGCCTGGACGCGCGGCGGGAATGCGCCGGGGGGGAGTGCGCCGTTCAGTCCCTCCATGGCCCGCCATCCTGCAGGAGCTTGCCGGGGTTCATGATGCCGTGCGGGTCGAACTGGCGGCACAGCCCGGCCAGCGTTGCCATGCCCAGCGGGCCTTTCTCCTGTGCCAGGTGCGCGGCATGGTCGCGCCCCACGCCGTGCTGGTGGCTCACGGTGCCACCGTGCGCGGCAATCTGTGCGGCCACGGCTTTTTTGAGCGCCTGCCAGCGCGCAAAGTTGGGCGCAAAGCCGCCCGGTGCCGTGGGCCAGACGTATTGCGCATAGATGCTGCTGCCCTGCGGGTACAGGTGCGAGAGGTGGGTGAAGGCGTGCACGGGCGTGCCGAAGGGCGCGAAGGCATCGCGCGCGGCCTGTTCCATGGCCAGCATCAGCGGCTTGACCCGGGGCCAGTCCACGGCGGTCTCGATGGTGTCCACGCTGTAGCCCAGCTCCCACAGGGTGTTGCGCAGGTAGGGGCCCTTGAAGCGGTTGGCCGCCCATTTGCTGCCCAGGGCCGGGCCGATGTACACCGCGCCATGCCGCGCCAGCAGCTTGCGCGCGGCGCGCAGGGCGTGGCGCGCGGTGGCGGGGGCGGCGGTCACGCCCAGGGTCAGCAGGCATTTGCCCTGGCCGCAGCCGCGCCAGCCCAGGTAGCGCTCCAGCAGCGCGATCTGGCGCTCATGGCCTGCCAGGCGCAGGTTGGTCTCGGTTTCGATGCCGTTGGACAGCCGCAGCATGGACAGCGGCAGGCGCTCTTGTACCAGCGCGCGCACGGCGGCCTCGGCGGCGTCCCAGTCGGGCAGGAAGAGGGCGTGAAAGCTTTCGTGCCCCGGCAGGGGCGACACGCGCACGGTGGCCTCGGTCAGCACGCCAAAGCGCCCTTCGGAGCCGAGCACGATCTCGCGCAGGTCCGGCCCGGCGCTGGAGGCGGGCAGGGTGGGCAGGGCGAGCGTGCCCACCGGCGTCTCCATGCGGCCACCGGCAAAAAGCTGCTCGATGCGCCCGTAGCGCAGGGACTGCTGGCCGCTGGAGCGCGTGACCACCCAGCCGCCCACGGTGGAGTATTCGAACGACTGCGGAAAATGCCCCAGCGTGTAGCCCTGGGCGCGCAGTTGCGACTCCACCAGCGGCCCCGGTGTGCCTGCACCAAAGGTGGCGAGCTGGCTGGTTCGGTCCAGGTGCAGCAGGCGGTTCAGGCGCCCCAGGTGCAGGGAGAGCACGGGCCGCTCGCCCGCGGGGCAGTCCAGGTGGCCCGACACGCTGGTGCCGCCCGCAAACGGAATCACCACCCAGCGCTGCGCGTGCGCCAGGTCCAGCAGGGTGCGCACCTGTTCGCCTGATTCCACGAAGGCCACGCCATCGGGCACCGGCGGCAGGTGGCCCAGGCGCTTGCGGATCCAGTCGGCATAGCTCTCGCCCCAGGCCACGGGGAGGCGCGCCTCGGGGCTGCGGTCGATCAAGGGGTGTTCGGGCAGGCGCGAGGGCGGGATGCGCGCCAGCAGATCTTCGCGCCGCGCGTCCTGCCCAGGGTGGCCCGGGCCGAGCCGTTCGGCCAACATGGCACGGGCGCCTTCGCCCAGGTTCATCGCGGTGGCGTCGTCGCCCCAGCCGTTCCAGCGTCGCATGACATACTCCCAACAATCGGCGCTACTGTAGGAATCGGGCGCCCGTTTGCCATTTCGCAATGCCGCCAACCGATTGTTCCATCACGCCAAACACGCCCGCGCCCCGGGTCGTGGCCCCCTATGCGCGCACGCTGTGGGACGCTGCGCGCGCCGAGGGCGTTCCCGCCGCCGCCCTGGCGCAAGCCCTGGGCCACGACGCGCCGGGCGAGGACGACATGCCCGTCGCCACCTACCTCGCCCTGCTGCAGCAGGCGCTGGCGCACGCGGGGCCGGGCTTTGGCTGGCGCCTCGGCAGCAGTGTCAAGCCCACCACCTACGGCGTCAATGGCATCCTGCTGCTGGCCTGCCCAACGCTGGGCGAGGCGCTGGCGCAGGTGCTGCGCTTCGAGTCGCTGGTGCACGACCTGGGGCGCTCGTCCTTCGCGCGCCAGGGTGACACCGTGGAGTACGCCTGGGCCAACCACTGGTCAGACCACCCGGCTGCTGCCGCACTGGCCGAGTCGGTGTTCGCGGGCATCCAGACCTGCGCGCAATGGCTGGTGGGCCAGCCCATCGGCGGCTTTGTGCTGGAGTTTGCCCACACGCGCGACGAGGCTACGGCACAGGCGATTGCCCAGGCCAGCAGCGCGCAGTTGCGCTGGGGTGGTGCGGCGCACCGCGCCATCTTTCCCGCCGTGCTGCTGGACCTGCCCATTCCCCAGGCCAACAAGGCCCTGCTGCCGCTGCTGCAAAACCATGCCGACGAACTGCTGCAGGCGCGCCACCCGCGCGACACCGGCATCGTGGCCCAGGTGCGCCAGCGCATCTCGGCCCGGCTGGGGCAGGGCGCCGTCAAACTGGCTGATGTGGCCGATGACCTGCACCTGTCCACCCGCACCCTGCAGCGCCGCCTGATGGACGCGGGCGTGGCCTACCAGACCCTGCTGGACGCCACACGCCACGAACTGGCCTGCCACTACCTGGCCCATTCGGACATGCCCATCACCGAGGTGGGCTACCTGCTGGGCTACCAGGAGCCATCGGCCTTCCACCATGCCTTCAAGCAGTGGCAGGGGGTCGGGCCGGGGCAGTACCGGGGGCGACGCGGTTCCTGACCTTACCAGGGCGGCATGGACGCGACAGTGTGTGCCTTGGTCACTCCACCTTGCCCTTGCCCGATGCCATGAACGCGATCAAGGCCATGCGCATGGCTTCTTCCACGGACATGTCCAGCGGCGTCGTCCAGCTGCGTGGAACAAACACCGTGTAACCACCGATCATGTAGCCCATGGGCAGGTACACCGCGACGCGGTCGTCCAGCGCGCTGATGCCTTGGGGCAGGCCTTGCATGCTCTGGCGCGTGATCAGGCCGACGGTGCTCAGCTCCGAGCCGGGCATGGTGAGCAGCACCACCTGCTGGGTGTCCTGCGCATGCGGCGCGAAGTAGTCGGCGAAGTTCTTCAACGACGAATAGATGCTCTTGACCACTGGCAGGTTGGTGAACGGCAGTTCCACCCATGAAAGCATGCGCGGGGCACTGGGCAGCGAGATCAGCACGCCCAGCCCCAGGATCAGCAGGGCGCCCAGGGCGATGCCCAGCCCCGGAAGGTAGAAGTCCCCCGTCACCGGCCTCAGCAGCGCCATGGCCGAGCGCTCGGCCCAGGTAACAAAGAGGATGAGCACATAGACAGTCAGCGCCACCGGCAGAAAGGCGATGAGCCCACGGAAAAAGTACTGGGAAAGACGTTTCATGGGGAGCGGCGTTGCAGCAGGGACCGCGCCAGCATAGCAGTGCGGTTGCCGGTTCTGGCAGGCGCCCTGTAGCCCCTTGATCTACAGGTGATTGGGTTGCCCTCGTAAAATCTTGCACCCCCCGACTGGCCCGTCAGATGGCCGCACCCCCATGAACGCCTACGTTGACGTCTCTTTCTTCCCGCGCGCGGCCAAGCCGATCACCAGCTACAAGCCCTACTGGGCCAAGCGCTTTGGTGTGGCGCCGTTCTTGCCCATGAGCCGGGCGGAGATGGAGCAACTGGGCTGGGACAGCTGCGACGTGGTGCTGGTGACGGGCGATGCCTACGTGGACCATCCCAGCTTCGGCATGGCCGTGATTGGGCGCGTGCTGGAGTCGCAGGGGTTTCGGGTGGGCATCATTTCGCAGCCGGACTGGCAGAGCGCCGAGGCCTTCAAGGCGCTGGGCAAGCCCAACCTGTTCTGGGGCGTGACGGCGGGGAACATGGATTCCATGATCAACCGCTACACGGCCGACCGCAAGATCCGCAGCGACGACGCCTACACCCCCGGCGCCGAGGCCGGGCGCCGCCCGGATCGCGCGGCCATTGTCTATAGCCAGCGCTGCCGCGAGGCCTTCAAGGACGTGCCTATCGTGCTGGGCGGCATGGAGGGGTCGTTGCGCCGCATCGCGCATTACGACTACTGGAGCGACAAGGTGCGCCGCTCCATGGTGGTGGACGCCAAATGCGACCTGCTGCTGTACGGCAACGCCGAGCGCGCGCTCATCGAGATTGCCCACCGCCTGGCGCGCCGCGAGCCGGTGGATCGCATCACCGACGTGCGCGGCACGGCCTTCATCCGCCGCCCGGGCGACCCCAGCACCGAGGGCTGGTTCGAGCTGGATTCGACCGAGGTGGACCAGCCCGGCCCGGTGGAGGCCCACATCAACCCCTACCAGACCACCAGCGAGCAGGCCGCCAGCCAGGGGGGCAGCTGTGGCGCGCAGAGTACTACTGTTTCGATAGCTGATGGCGCTTTACCAGCGGGCGTTGCAGGCCAAAATGGCTCTGAAAAATCAGGACTGGAAGGCAACACCAAGCCGCTGACTTTTGTGCCCAACCCGGCCCTGGAAGCCAAGCGCAAGCGCCCGCCGCAGGAGCGCACCGTCATTCGCCTTCCCAGCTACGAGCAGGTGCGCAGCGACGCGGTGCTCTACGCTCATGCCAGCCGTGTGCTGCACCTGGAGACCAACCCCGGCAACGCCCGTGCACTGGTGCAGGCGCACGGCGAGGGCAGCACGGCGCGTGATGTGTGGATCAACCCGCCGCCCGTGCCGCTGACCACGCCGGAGATGGACTTCATCTTCGACCTGCCCTACGCGCGCAGCCCGCACCCGCGCTACGCCGACGAGAACGGCCGCCACGACGGCGCGACCAAGATCCCCGCGTGGGAGATGATCCGCTTCTCCATCAACATCATGCGCGGCTGCTTCGGCGGCTGCACCTTCTGCTCCATCACCGAGCACGAGGGGCGCATCATCCAGAGCCGTTCGGAAGAGTCCATCATCCGCGAGATCGAGGACGTGCGCGACAAGGTGCAAGGCTTTACCGGCACCATCTCCGACCTGGGCGGCCCCACGGCCAACATGTACCGCCTGGGCTGCCGCACGCCCGAGATCGAGGCCGCCTGCCGCAAGCCCAGTTGCGTCTATCCCGGCATCTGCCAGAACCTCACCACCAACCACGACCCGCTCATCAAGATCTACCGGCGCGGCCGCGCCATCAAGGGCGTGAAGAAAATCCTCATCGGCTCGGGCCTGCGCTACGACCTGGCGCTGGAGTCGCCCGAGTACATCAAGGAACTGGTGCAGCACCATGTGGGCGGCTACCTCAAGATCGCGCCCGAGCACACCGAGGCCGGCCCGCTGACCAAGATGATGAAGCCCGGCATCGGCAACTACGACCGATTCAAGACGCTGTTCGAGAAATTCACCGCCGAGGCGGGCAAGAAGCAGTTCCTCATTCCGTACTTCATCGCGGCCCACCCCGGCACCAGCGACGAGGACATGATGAACCTCGCGATCTGGCTCAAGAAGAACGGCTTTCGCGCCGACCAGGTGCAAACCTTCTACCCCAGCCCCATGGCCTCGGCCACGGCCATGTACCACACAAACCTCAACACGCTCAAGGGCATCCACCGCGACGAGCGGGCCGAGCGCGTGGACGTGGTGCGCGGCGAGAAGCGGCGCCGCCTGCACAAGGCCTTTCTGCGCTACCACGACCCGGCCAATTGGCCGCTGTTGCGCGAGGCCCTCAAGGCCATGGGCCGCGCCGACCTGATCGGCAACGGCAAGCACCACCTGATCCCCACCTACCAACCCGCGGTGGGCAAGTGTGGTGGCAAGCAGGACAAGGCCAAGTACATCGTCATTCCGACCATGCGACCGGACCCGCTCAACCGCCAGCCAGCACAGCCCGAGCCGGGCCAAATCCTGACCCAGCACACCGGCCTGCCGCCGCGTGCAGGCATCCAGGGCAAACCGCTAGGCAAGAAGCGTCCGGTCGGCAAGCGCTGAGAGGCTGCGGCACCACGCGTGCCGCAGTCTGACCGAGCCCGACCGTGGCGGCCGCATGCGCGGCTCTGTCGGGGGCAAACGTGCAGTATGCCGTGTTCCGGTCCTGTGGGTGAAGGCCTGAAAAATTGCGTTGCCAGCACCCCCAATTACCCTGTTCAAAGCCACAGCATGGTGCTACAACGGCCTCAAGCCGATAGCCCGATGCTTTGCAACTTTGCGGCGTGGTCTGAGTCCATCAGAGCGTGCTGTCACAGGAGGCCACTATGGATGCCATCAGCAGTTTCACCGCACGCTACGCCCGTTCGCGTGAAGAGGAAATGTCGATCGACGAGTACCTCGCCGAGTGCAAGCGTGATTCCATGGCCTACGCCACGGCCGCCCAGCGCATGTTGGCCGCCATTGGCGAGCCCGAGATGGTGGACACGCGCAACGACCCGCGCCTGTCGCGCATCTTTGCCAACAAGGTCATCAAGCGCTACCCGGCCTTTGCCGAGTTCTACGGCATGGAAGACTCCATCGAGCAGGTGGTGAGCTTCTTCCGCCATGCTGCGCAGGGGCTGGAGGAGCGCAAGCAGATCCTCTACCTGCTGGGGCCCGTGGGCGGCGGCAAGAGCTCGATTGCCGAGCGGCTCAAGTACCTGATGCAGAAGGTGCCGTTCTATGCGCTCAAGGGCTCGCCGGTGAACGAATCTCCGCTCGGGCTGTTCGATGCGGTAGAGGACGGCCCGGTGCTCGAAGAGCAGTTCGGTATTCCGCGCCGCTACCTGCAGCGCGTGCTCTCGCCCTGGGCGGTCAAGCGCCTGGAGGAATATGGCGGCGACATCCGCCAGTTCCGCGTGGTCAAGCGCTACCCCAGCATCTTGAAGCAGGTGGGCATTGCCAAGACCGAGCCCGGTGACGAGAACAACCAGGACATCTCCAGCCTGGTGGGCAAGGTGGACATCCGCAAGCTCGAGAGCTTTGCACAGGACGACACCGACGCCTACAGCTACAGCGGCGGCCTGTGCCTGGCCAACCAGGGCCTGCTGGAGTTTGTGGAGATGTTCAAGGCGCCCATCAAGGTGCTGCACCCGCTGCTCACCGCCACGCAGGAGGGCAACTACAAGGGCACCGAGGGCTTTGGCGCCATCCCGTTCGACGGCGTGGTGCTGGCGCACAGCAACGAAAGCGAGTGGAAGGCCTTCCGCAACAACAAGAACAACGAGGCATTCCTGGACCGCATCTACATCGTCAAGGTGCCGTACTGTCTGCGCGTGAGCGAGGAAACGCGCATCTACGAAAAGCTGATCCGCGAATCCTCGCTGGGCAACGCGGTGTGTGCGCCGGGCACGCTCAAGATGATGGCGCAGTTCGCCATCCTCACGCGGCTGAAGGAGCCCGAGAACTCCAGCATCTTCAGCAAGATGCAGGTCTATGACGGCGAGAGCCTGAAAGACACCGACCCGCGCGCCAAGAGCTACCAGGAATACCGCGACTACGCGGGCGTGGACGAGGGCATGACCGGCATTTCCACCCGCTTCGCGTTCAAGATCCTGTCCAAGGTGTTCAACTTCGACAGCGCCGAGGTGGCGGCCAACCCGGTGCACCTGATGTATGTGCTGGAGCAGCAGATCGAGCGCGAGCAGTTCCCGGCCGAGCTGGAGACCAAGTACACCGGCTACATCAAGGAATACCTCTCGCCACGCTACGCCGAGTTCATCGGCAAGGAGATCCAGACCGCCTACCTGGAGAGCTACAGCGAGTACGGCCAGAACATCTTCGACCGCTACGTGACCTACGCGGACTATTGGATCCAGGACAACGAGTACCGCGACACCGATACCGGCGAGGTGTTCGACCGGGGCGCGCTCAACGCGGAGCTGGAGAAGATCGAGAAGCCCGCGGGCATCGCCAACCCCAAGGACTTCCGCAACGAGATCGTCAACTTCGTTTTGCGCGCCCGCGCCAACAACCAGGGCAAGAACCCGAGCTGGACCAGCTACGAAAAGCTGCGCCTGGTGATCGAGAAGAAGATGTTCTCCAACACCGAGGAACTGCTCCCGGTCATCAGCTTCAACGCCAAGGCCAGTGCCGAGGAGGCCAAGAAGCACGAGGACTTCGTTACCCGCATGGTGGCCAAGGGCTATACGCCCAAGCAGGTGCGGCTGTTGTGTGAGTGGTACCTGCGTGTGCGCAAAAGTAGCTGATATGAAACAACCCCCTGAGTCGCTTCGCGCCTTCCCATTTCTCTCACGCTGCGCGTGGGAAGGGGGACGCAGCCAGCGCACGCCAGCGAAGTGCCGCCTTTGCTGCGGCTTGGCGGCCCTTGCGCGGCTGCCCGCGCTGGGGTCGCGCCCGTGCCGTGGCTGGGGGGCTGGTTCGTTCGGGGGCTGACGCATGGCACTCCAAATCATCGACCGCAGGCTCGCAGGCAAGAACAAGTCGGTGGGCAACCGCGAGCGCTTTGTTCGTCGCTACAAGGAGCAGATCGCCGACGCTGTGCGACGCGCCGTCTCGCAGCGCGACATCCGCAACATCGAGGGTGCGGAGAGCATCACCATCCCCCGCAAGGACATCAGTGAACCGGTCTTCCACCATGGCCAGGGCGGTATCCGCGACACGGTGCACCCTGGCAACACCGACCATGTGCGCGGCGACCGCATCCAGCGCCCGCAGGGCGGACAGGGCAGCGGCTCGCAGGCCAGCGACAGCGGCGAGGGAGAGGACGACTTCACCTTCACGCTGACCAAGGAAGAGTTCATGCAGCTCTTCTTTGAAGACCTGGCCCTGCCGCACCTGCTGCGCACCCACATTGGCGACAACCCGCAGTGGAAGAGCCGCCGCGCGGGCTACAGCCAGGACGGTACGCCCAACAACCTGGCTGTGGTGCGCACCATGCGCGGCGCGCTGGGCAGGCGCATTGCGCTGACCAACGCACCGCAGCGCGAACTGCAGGCGCTGCAGGACGAGCTTGATGCCCTGCTGGCGCAGGACGACGGCACCAGCGAGGCCGTAGCCCAGTTGCAATGCAAGATCCTCCAGCTGCGCGAGCGCATCGGCAAGGTGCCGTACCTGGACCCCATCGACCTGCGCTTTCGGGCACGCGCCAGGGTGCCCGTGCCCAACAGCCAGGCCGTGATGTTTTGCGTGATGGACGTGTCCGGCTCCATGGACCAGGCGCGCAAGGACCTGGCCAAACGGTTTTTCATCCTGCTGTACCTGTTCCTCACCCGGCACTACGACAAGATCGACATCGTCTTTATTCGCCACCACACCCAGGCTGCCGAGGTGAATGAAGATCAGTTCTTCCACTCGACGGAGAGCGGTGGCACGGTGGTGAGCAGCGCGCTGGTGCTGCTGGAGCAGATCATCCGTGCGCGCTATCCCTTAGAGGACTGGAACATCTACGTCGCCCAGGCCAGCGACGGCGACAACTTCAGCAACGACAGCGGCAACTGCCGCAACCTGCTGGCTGAAAAGATCCTGCCGCTGGTGCGCTACTTTGCCTACGTGCAGGTGGCCGAGGAAGAGCAGAACCTCTGGGATGAATACAGCCAGTTGCTCCCCTGGTTTGCCCACTTTGCCATGCGCAAGGTGTCCGACCCGAGCGAGATCTACCCGGTCTTCCGTGACCTCTTCAAGAAAGAAGGGGTGCAGGTATGAACATGACCCAATACCCCGTGCTGGAGCGCCGCCTGGGCGACAACCCCTGGAAGGCTGCCACCGTGGGCGAGCGCCGCCACCGCGGGGTGCCTGAGGCGCCGTTGCCCCCAGGGCAACGCCCCATGCAGCCGCTGCCCGACCCCAGTGACTGGACGTTTGAGCTGATCGAGCGCTACCACAGCGCCATTGCCGCCACGGCCGAGCGCTTCGGGCTGGACACCTACCCCAACCAACTGGAGATCATCACTGCCGAGCAGATGATGGACGCGTATTCCAGCGTGGGCATGCCCGTGAACTACCGGCACTGGAGCTACGGCAAGGAGTTTCTGGCCACCGAGCGGCGCTACCGGCGCGGGCACATGGGGCTGGCGTATGAAATCGTCATCAACTCCAACCCCTGCATCAGTTACCTCATGGAAGAAAACACCACTGCCATGCAGGCGCTGGTGATCGCCCATGCGGCCTATGGGCACAACAGCTTCTTCAAGGGCAATTACCTGTTCCGCATGTGGACAGACGCGTCCAGCATCATCGACTACCTGGTCTATGCCAAGGACTTCATCGCCCAGTGCGAGGAGCGCCATGGGCTGGAGACGGTGGAGCAGTTCCTGGACTCTTGCCACGCGCTGTCCAACTTCGGGGTGGACCGCTACCGCCGTCCTTCCAAGAAGAGCCTGGCACGGGAGCGCCAGGAGCGCGCACAGCGCGAAGCCTACGCGCAGCAGCAGGTCAACGAGCTGTGGCGCACCCTGCCTGTGCGCCCCGGCAAGGAGCCACTGGCCCTGCAGGCCGAGCGCTTCCCGGCCGAGCCGCAGGAAAACATCCTGTACTTCATCGAAAAGAACGCCCCCCTGCTGGAGCCCTGGCAGCGCGAGGTGGTGCGCATCGTGCGCAAGATCGCGCAGTACTTCTACCCGCAGCGCCAGACGCAGGTCATGAACGAGGGCTGGGCCACCTTCTGGCATTACACCCTGCTCAACACCTTGTACGACGAGGGCTACCTGACCGATGGCGTCATGCTCGAATGGCTGGGCTCGCACACCAACGTGGTGTTCCAGCCCCCGGCCGGGCACCGCGGGTACAGCGGCATCAACCCCTATGCGCTGGGCTTTTCGTTGTACCGCGACCTGCAGCGCATCTGCCAGCACCCCACCGAGGAAGACCGGCGCTGGTTCCCCGACCTGGCGGGCACGCCCTGGCTGCCTGCGCTCGACCACGCCATGCGCAACTTCAAGGACGAGAGCTTTGTGGGCCAGTTCCTCAGCCCCCACCTCATGCGCGAGATGCGCCTGTTTGCCATCCACGACGACGCCGCCCGGCCCGAGCTGGAGGTCAGCGCCATCCACGACGAAGACGGCTACCGGGCCTTGCGCCAGACCCTGTCACAGCAGTACGACCTGGGCACGCGCGAGCCCAACATCCAGGTCTGGAACGTGAACCTGCGCGGTGACCGCAGCCTGACCCTGCGCCACACCCAATACCAGGGCCGCCCCCTGGCCGATGACACACTGGAGGTGCTCAAGCATGTAGCACGCCTGTGGGGCTTTGGCGTGCAGATCGAGAGTGTGGATGCCTATGGCAACCACCCCGTGATGCTGCACAGGGTGTAGCTGTTGCCGCGGGGCGTGATGCCTGAATGGCGGTACGTGTGTCTGCTGCTCAGTGGAGGCCTGAAAAAGGGAGCCATCCGGGCTGCCACACGATAGCGCCCAGTGCTGCGCTGTGCAGCAGCACGGTGCACCAATACACCATGCGGAACGACGCCTTGCTGGATTTGTGGCGCATCCATTGTTGTGCCCACCATGCTGCGGGCCAACCACCCAGCAGGGCCAGCAGGTGCAGGGTCTGCTCTGAGGTGCGCCAGGCCCCCCGCTGTGCTGCGCTTTTGTCAACGGCGTAGGCGACAAAGGTCACCCCATTCAGCACGGCGAGGATGCCCAGCAAGCCCAGCGGCAGACGCTGAGTCCAGCCACCCCAAGCCAGCAAAGCGACCCATGCCAGCATCAACGCCATGGCCCAGCTGGTGCCTGCAGGTGCACTGTGCTGTGGGCGACGCACAGGCGTGCTCTTTGAGCTGGGTGGTGGGTGGGGACGGCGGGGCGCCGCCACGCCTGGGGCGGACCGGGGGCGTACCTGCATGGCACGCGGCCCCTTGCCGCCGACCTGGATTTCCTCGTACTCCACTTCCATGCCCACCACGGGTGGGGTGTTGCCACGGTAGTCGCGGACGTGGAAGAACACGTTGCTGCTGTGTGCGGCCTGGATGAACCCGAAGCCTTTGCCGACATCCCAGCGCCGAACGGTGCCTTGCATGGAAGGGCGTTCAGTCCAGCACATGCAGCGGGATGTCCTGGGCGCGGGCCAGGGCATCGAGCTGGGCGCGGGTCTGGCCTTGCAGGAAGCGGGCGATGGCTTCGTGGGTCGCTGGATGGCGCAAATGCTCAGCGTCCCCCTGCGCCGCCAGGCCCGCAGCGGCGCACATGCGGGCGGCGAAGTGCGGCTCCAGCGCGGCCACAGCCACGCGGCCATCCTGGCAGGGGTAGATGCGGTAGCCCGCGTGGGCGCCGCCCACGTCGCCCTGCGGGGTGGTCAGGCCCCAGTGCAGCGGCAGGGCCAGCCACTGTGCGGCCTCGGCCAGGCCCACTTCGATGCACACCCCAGCACCTTGCTGGCTGCGCGCCAGCAGGGCCTGCAGCACAGCCTCGCTGGCCACCAGTGCGCCCGCCATGTCGGCAAACAGGGTGGGCGGCACCTGCAGTCCTGTCGCCAGCAACCCGGCTTCGGCCTGGTAGGTGAGGTCGTGGCCGGGTTCTTCGGCACGCTCGCCCAGCGCACCGACGATGCGTACCAGCGACAGCCGCGGGTAGCGCGCCTGCAGCGCTTCCCAGCCCAGCCCCAGCTTGGCCAGGGCCGAGGGGCGGAAGGACGTGATCAGCACATCGGTGCGCGCCAGTTCCGCGTGCAGTGCCGCCTGGCCTTCGTCGGTCTTGAGGTGGGCGTGCAGCACGCGCACGCCTTGGTGCAAGTCGGCATAGGCGGTGGGGCTGTAGATGCCCATGGGGTCGGCGCTGGCATGGCCCGGCGCAGGGGGCGGCTCCAGCTTGGTGCACTCGGCGCCCATGCGCGCGCAGCGCAGCAGGGCGGCAGGGCCGGGCAGGTTGAGCGCCAGGCTCAGGACGCGGGAGCCTTGCAGGGGCGTGGGGTGGGCAGCAGTGTGGGGCATGATCGCTATAAATATAATAGCTACTAGCGCTTGATGGACGGGCGCTGGAGCCGAATTTTGCTCAAAAAAAAGCCGCCCGCAGGCGGCTCGGGGTTGGCGCCATGGTAGCGCTGGGTGGCCGTGTTACACCACCTTGGCAATGGCCTGGCAGACGTAGTCGATGTTCTTGCTGTTGAGCGCGGCCACGCACATGCGGCCGGTGTCGGTGCCGTACACGCCGAACTCGCTGCGCAGGCGCACCATCTGGTCCTTGGACAGGCCCGAGTAGCTGAACATGCCGATCTGGGTGGTGATGAAGGACATGTCCTGCTGCACGCCGACGGCCTTGAGGCCATCCACTAGCTTCTGACGCATGGCCTTGATGCGCACGCGCATCTCGCCCAGTTCCTTTTCCCACAGGGCGCGCAGTTCGGGGTTGCCCAGCACCGCGGCCACCACGGCGCCGCCGTGCGTGGGAGGGTTGGAGTAGTTGGTGCGGATCACGACCTTGAGCTGGCTCAGCACGCGGTCGGCTTCTTCCTTGTTCGATGCCACCACCGACAGGGCGCCCACGCGCTCGCCGTACAGGCTGAAGCTCTTGGAGAACGAGGTCGAGACAAAGATGTTGAGACCGGCGGCCACGAACTTGCCGACCACGGCGCCGTCTTCCTGGATGCCATGGCCAAAGCCCTGGTAGGCCATGTCCAGGAATGCGGTCAGGCCCTTGGCCTTGACGGCGGCGATCACCTGGTCCCACTGCGCAGCCGTCAGGTCGTAGCCCGTGGGGTTGTGGCAGCAGGCGTGCAGCACGACGATGGTGCCGGGCGCTGCGGCGTTCAGGTCGGCCAGCATGCCGTCGAAGTTGACCGAGCGCGTGGCGGCGTCGTAGTAGCGGTAGCTGCCCACCTCAAAGCCTGCGTTCTGGAAGATGGCGCGGTGGTTTTCCCAGCTCGGGTCGGAGATCAGCACCTTGGCCTGGGGGCTGATTTTCTTGAGGAAGTCGGCGCCGATCTTGAGGCCGCCGGTACCGCCAATGGCCTGTACCGTGGACACGCAGCCCGACTTCACCACGTCGGAGTCGGCGCCGAACACCAGGGCCTTGACGGCGTTGTCGTAGGCCGCAATGCCGTCGATGGGCAGGTAGCCGCGTGGCGCGGCCTTGTCCATCAGGGCTTTTTCGGCGGCTTGCACGCAGGCCAGCAGCGGCAGCTTGCCGTTGTCGTCGAAGTACACGCCCACGCCCAGGTTGACCTTGTTGGGGTTGGTGTCGGCGTTGTATTGCTCGTTGAGACCCAGGATGGGGTCGCGGGGGGCCATTTCGACGGCGGAGAACAGAGACATGGAAAGTGTCCTTGGAGGGTGGAGGTGGCGGGCAAACCCCGGCTGCGGTAGGCTTTGGGGTTAACCCGAGATTTTAGCGGCCCGCGCAGGTCGTATCGCACCATGTCCACGCAAGAGACTCCCGCCGAGCCCGCCAAGGGGCAGTTTGTCCAGTTTCCCGGCTCGCCTTTCGAGCTGTACCAGCCGTACCCGCCTGCGGGCGACCAGCCCGGCGCCATCGATCAATTGGTGGAGGGCGTGATCGAGGGCGAGGTGTTCCAGACCCTGCTGGGCGTGACCGGCTCGGGCAAGACCTTCACCATGGCCAATGTGATCGCCCGCCTGGGGCGCCCGGCCATCGTGTTCGCGCCCAACAAGACGCTGGCGGCCCAGCTCTACAGCGAGTTCCGCGAATTCTTTCCGAAGAACGCGGTGGAATACTTCGTAAGCTATTACGACTATTACCAGCCCGAGGCCTATGTGCCGCAGCGCGACCTGTTCATCGAGAAGGACAGCGCCGTCAACGAGCACATCGAGCAGATGCGCCTGTCGTGCACCAAAAGCCTGCTGGAGCGCCGCGACGTGGTGATCGTGGCCACGGTGTCGGCCATCTACGGCATTGGCAAGCCCGAGAGCTACCACCGCATGGTGATGACACTGCGCGCGGGCGACAAGCTGGGCCAGCGCGATGCCATTGCACAGCTCGTGCGCATGCAGTACCAGCGCAACGACATGGACTTTGCGCGCGGCAATTTCCGCGTGCGCGGCGACACCATCGACGTGTTCCCTGCCGAACACTCCGAGCTGGCCCTGCGCATCGAATTGTTCGACGACGAGATCGAGAGCCTGCAACTGTTTGACCCGCTGACGGGCCGCGTGCGCCAGAGCATTCCGCGCTTCACCGTGTACCCCAGCAGCCACTACGTCACGCCGCGCGATCAGGTGCTGCTGGCGGTCGAATCCATCAAGGCCGAGCTGGCAGAGAGACTGAAGCAACTGCTGGCCGACGGCAAGCTCGTGGAGGCGCAGCGCCTGGAGCAGCGCACGCGCTTCGACCTGGAGATGCTCAGCGAAGTGGGGCACTGCAAGGGCATCGAGAACTACTCGCGCCACCTGTCGGGCAGCCAGCCGGGCGAAGCACCCAGCACGCTGACCGACTATTTGCCACGCGATGCGATCATGTTCCTGGACGAGAGCCACCAGATGATTGGCCAGCTCAACGCCATGTACAACGGCGACCGCCAGCGCAAGACCACGCTGGTGGAATACGGCTTTCGGCTGCCCAGCGCGCTGGACAACCGGCCGCTCAAGTTCGAGGAGTTCGAGCAGCGCATGCGCCAGGTGGTGTTCGTCTCGGCCACGCCGGCCGACTACGAGAAGCAGCACGCAGGCCAGGTGGTGGAGCAAGTGGTGCGGCCCACGGGCCTGGTGGACCCCGAGGTGGAGGTGCGCCCTGCCGCCCATCAGGTGGACGATGTGCTGCAGGAGATCCGCATTCGCAGCGAGCGGCGCGAGCGCGTGCTTGTGACCACGCTGACCAAGCGCATGGCCGAGCAGCTCACCGACTACCTCACCGACAACGGTGTGAAGGTGCGCTACCTGCATTCCGATGTGGACACGGTGGAGCGCGTGGAAATCATCCGCGACCTGCGCCTGGGAGCCTTCGACGTGCTGGTGGGCATCAACCTGCTGCGCGAGGGCCTGGACATCCCCGAGGTGTCGCTGGTGGCCATTCTGGATGCGGACAAGGAAGGCTTTTTGCGCTCCGAACGCAGCCTGATCCAGACCATCGGCCGCGCGGCGCGCAACCTCTCAGGCAAGGCGATTCTGTACGCCGACCGGGTGACCGACTCCATGGCGCGTGCCATCGGCGAAACCGAGCGCCGGCGCGCCAGGCAGATTGCCTTCAACGCCGAGCATGGCATCACACCGCGCAGCATCGTCAAGCAGGTGCGCGACCTGATCGATGGGGTGTACAGCGAGAAGGCCGGCAAGGACGCCGAGCGCCTGGAGCAGGAGGCGTTGCAGCGCGCGCGCGTGGAGGACATGTCCGAGAAAGACATTGCCCGCGAGATCAAGCGCCTGGAAAAACAGATGCTGGAGCATGCGCGCAATCTCGAATTCGAGCAGGCGGCGCGCGTGCGCGACCAGTTGGCGCGCCTCAAGGACCAGGCTTTTGGTGCCCATGGGCAGGACAATGTCCCCAGGCTTGCTGAGGAATAACAGGTCATTGCAACTTTTGCGGCGAATTGCGACCAAAGAGTTTACTTACCCGACAAAAATAATCTGGAATCTGGTACAATTTGCCACACAAACAGAACAAAACCCACGCAAATGAAGGGTCTGCCAATCCGCGGGGCGGGGCAGAAAAAAGGGCGGAGACGGGACCTGCAGGCCATGAACCTTGCGGGCAATTCATGAACCAACAAGCCACACAACAAGGAGCTTGCGATGCGTCTCACCACCAAAGGCCGTTTTGCGGTCACCGCCATGATCGACCTGGCCCTGCGCCAGAACAATGGGCCTGTCACCCTGGCCGCCATCAGCCAACGCCAGCGCATTTCGCTGTCGTACCTGGAACAGCTCTTTGGCAAGCTGCGCCGCCATGAACTGGTCGAGTCCACCCGGGGCCCGGGGGGCGGCTACACCTTGGCGCGCAAGGCGGCTGAAATCACCATTGCCGACATCATCGTCTCGGTCGATGAGCCCATTGACGCCACCCAGTGCGGCGGCAAGGAAAACTGCGGTGGCGATGGCAGCCGCTGCATGACCCACGACCTGTGGGCCACCCTCAACCAGCGTGTGGTCGAGTTTTTGGACTCTGTCACGTTGCAAAAGCTGGTGGACGACCAACTGGCCCGCGGCCTGCAGGTGGAAGACAAGCCGGCAGCGCGCCGTGCCATCTCCACCACGCCGGTGGTCAAACCCATCCGCGTCAACGCGCCCAATTCCGTGTTTGCCCTGGGCAACGTTTTCGCCAAATCCTGATTGACGTGCAGGCCGGGTGAAGGCCCCCACGGCCATCAGGGTCGTGCGTGCCTTTGCCTGCGGCAGACTGCACTAGCGTCGAGAATTGCCAGCCAGAACCCCACACTGAGCCAGCCATGGACATGACACCGCACTTTCCCATCTATCTTGACTATGGCGCTACCACGCCGGTCGATCCGCGCGTAGCGGACGCCATGATCCCCTGGTTGCGCGAGCATTTCGGCAACCCCGCATCGCGCAGCCACGCCTGGGGCTGGGAGGCGGAGGAGGCCGTCGAGAAGGCTCGCACCCAGGTGGCCGACCTGATCGGCGCCGACCCGCGCGAGATCGTCTGGACCAGCGGCGCCACCGAATCCAACAACCTCGCCATCAAGGGCGCGGGCCATTTCTACCAAGGCAAGGGCAAGCACCTCGTCACCGTCAAGACCGAGCACAAGGCTGTGCTCGACACCATGCGCGAGATGGAGCGCCAAGGTTTTGAGGTCACCTACCTCGAAGTGCAGGAAAACGGTCTGCTTGACCTGGATGCCTTCAAGGCGGCCCTGCGTCCGGACACGATTCTGGTCAGCGTCATGTTCGTGAACAACGAGATCGGCGTGATCCAGGACATTCCCGCCATCGGCGCGATGTGCCGTGAGAAGGGCGTCCTCCTCCACGTGGACGCAGCCCAGGCCACCGGCAAGGTGGAGATTGACCTCAAGACCCTGCCTGTCGATTTGATGAGCCTGGCCTCGCACAAGACCTACGGGCCCAAGGGCATTGGTGCCTTGTACGTGCGCCGCAAGCCGCGCGTGCGCCTGGAGGCACAAATGCACGGTGGTGGCCATGAGCGCGGCATGCGTTCGGGCACGCTGCCCACCCACCAGATCGTGGGCATGGGCGAGGCCTTCCGCCTGGCGCGCGAGGAAATGGCGCAAGACCTGGCCAAGGCCCGTGCGCTGCAAAAGCGCCTGCTGGACGGGCTGAGCGACCTCGAGCAGGTGTTCGTCAATGGCGACCTGACGCGTCGCGTGCCGCACAACCTGAACATGAGCTTCAACTACGTTGAGGGCGAGTCGCTGATCATGGGCATCAAGGGCCTGGCGGTGTCCTCGGGTTCTGCCTGCACCTCGGCCAGTCTGGAGCCCAGCTATGTGCTGCGCGCCCTGGGCCGCAGCGACGAGCTTGCCCACAGCAGCCTGCGCATGACCATTGGCCGTTTCACCACCGAGGAAGAGATCGACTACGCGATTGCCACCATCCGCGAGAACGTGGCCAAGCTGCGCGAGTTGAGCCCCCTGTGGGAGATGTACCAGGACGGCGTGGATCTCAATTCCATCCAGTGGGCTGCCCATTGAGGCCGCACCCCACCGCAACCCATCGATGAGGTAAACACCATGGCTTACTCCGAAAAAGTGATTGACCATTACGAGCACCCGCGCAATGTGGGCTCGTTCGACAAGGGCGACGACAGCGTGGGCACCGGCATGGTCGGTGCGCCTGCCTGCGGCGACGTGATGAAGCTGCAGATCAAGGTCAACCCCGAGACGGGCGTGATCGAGGACGCGCGCTTCAAGACCTACGGATGTGGCTCGGCCATCGCCTCGTCGTCGCTGGTGACCGAATGGGTCAAGGGCAAGACGCTGGACGAGGCCGCGGCGCTCAAGAACAGCCAGATCGCTGAAGAGCTGGCGCTTCCGCCGGTCAAGATCCACTGCTCCATCCTGGCCGAAGACGCCATCAAGGCAGCTGTCAACGACTACCGCACCAAACACGCCAGCACCACGGCGGCATGAGACACCATGGCCATCACAATGACTGAAGCGGCAGCCCGGCATGTCAGCCGTTACCTGTCGCGCAGGGGCAAGGGACTGGGCGTGCGCTTGGGTGTCAAGACCAGCGGCTGCTCGGGCCTGGCCTACAAGCTCGAGTATGTGGACGAAGCCGAGCCCGGAGACATCGTTTTTGAGCAGCATGGCGTCAAACTGCTGATCGACCCCAAGAGCCTGGCCTACATCGACGGCACGGAACTCGACTTCGTCCGCGAAGGCTTGAACGAGGGCTTTCGCTTCAGCAACCCCAACGAGCGCGACCGCTGCGGCTGCGGCGAGAGCTTCCGGGTCTGAGCGGCTGCGGGCTTTGATGTGAACCTGCAGTCGGACGATTTCACGCTGTTTGGCCTGCCCCGGCGCTTTGCGCAGGAGCGGGCCGACATTGATGCGCGCTGGAAGGATCTGCAGCGCCAGGCGCACCCCGATCGCCACGCCCAGCATGGCACGGCGGCGCAGCGCGTGGCCATGCAGTGGTCAGTGCGCATCAACGAAGCCTACCAGCGCCTCAAGGACCCGCTCAAGCGCGCTGCCTATCTGTGCGAACTGGGCGGTGCCCCCATTGGTGCCGAGGACAACACTGCCATGCCTGCCGCCTTTCTGATGCAGCAGATGGAGTGGCGCGAAGCGCTGGACGAGGCGCAAGGCGCGAGCGACATCGACGCCCTGGATGCCCAGGTGCGTGCGGCCCGCCAGCAGGCCCTGGCACGCTGCGGCGAACTGCTGGACGGTGCGCAGGACTACGCTGCGGCCGCAGCCCAGGTGCGGGCGCTGATGTTCATCGAGCGTTTTGCGCGCGACATCGATCGCCGCCTGGAACAACTGGGACAATAGCGCCCGCATCCATCCGCCGACTGCCATCTGACCAGTGCAGCGGCTTTTCACAGAATTACCAAGCACTCATGGCGCTGCTGCAGATTTCCGAACCCGGCCAATCGGCCGATCCCCACCAGCGTCGCATTGCCGTGGGCATAGACCTGGGCACCACGCACTCGCTGGTCGCTGCCGTGCGCCATGGCATGGCCGAATGCCTGCCCGACGAAGAGGGCCGGGTGCTGTTGCCCTCGGTGGTGCGGTACCTTGCCGGAGGCGGGCGGCAGATCGGTCACAGTGCTGTGCAATTGCAGGAGCAGGACGCAGCCAACACCATTGCATCGGCCAAACGCCTGATGGGGCGGGGGCGAGGCGACATCTCCGGTGCGCAGCAATTGCCCTACGCCTTGGTGGATTCCGAGCACGGCGGCATGGTGGGCATCGCCACGGCGGACGGCATCAAGTCGCCTGTGGAAGTCAGCGCAGAAATCCTGGCCAAGCTGCGCCAGCGCGCCGAAGATACCTTCAACGAAGACCTGTACGGCGCGGTCATCACCGTGCCGGCCTACTTTGACGATGCCCAGCGCCAGGCCACCAAGGACGCCGCACAACTTGCGGGCCTGAACCTGCTGCGTCTCATCAATGAGCCCACGGCAGCGGCCATAGCCTACGGGCTGGACAACGCCAGCGAAGGCATTTACGCCGTGTACGACCTGGGTGGAGGCACGTTCGACATTTCCATCCTGCGGCTCGCGCAGGGCGTGTTCGAGGTGCTCGCCACCGGGGGTGACTCCGCCCTGGGCGGTGACGACTACGATGCCGCGCTCGCGCAATGGGTGCTGGCCCAGCAGGGCGTGCAGGTGCAGTCTGCGGCCGACAAGGCCGCTGTGCGTGCGGCCGCACGCGCCTGCAAGGAAGCCTTGAGTGCTGCTGAAATAGTAGCGTTCAGCGCAGAATTGGTGGGCGCTAGCGTTCAATTTAATGTTAAAAAATCAGATTTTGAAGCAGTGACGGCACCGTTGACCGCGCGCTCCATGGCCGCGATACGCCGCACCTTGCGCGACGCCGGCCTGCAGCCCGACGAAGTGCAAGGTGTGGTCATGGTGGGCGGCTCCACACGCATGCCGCAGGTGCGCCAGGCGGTGGCGCAGTTCTTTGGCCGCGAGCCGCTGATCAACCTCAATCCCGACGAGGTAGTGGCCTTGGGCGCTGCCATCCAGGCCAACCAGTTGGCGGGCAACAATGCCAATGGCGACTTGCTGCTGCTGGACGTGATCCCGCTGTCGCTGGGCATAGAAACCATGGGCGGGCTGGTGGAGCGCATCGTCTCGCGCAACGAAACCATTCCCACGGCCAAGGCACAGGACTTCACCACCTACAAGGACGGGCAGACCGCCATGGCCATCCATGTGCTGCAGGGCGAGCGCGACCTGGTGCAGGACTGCCGCAGTCTGGCCCGCTTTGAGCTGCGCGGCATTCCTCCCATGGCAGCCGGTGCAGCGCGCATCCGAGTCACCTTCACCATCGATGCCGACGGCTTGCTCAACGTGAGCGCAAAGGAGCAGACCAGTGGTGTGGAAGCGCGTGTGGACGTCAAGCCCAGCTACGGCCTGAGCGACGAGCAGATCGCCCGCATGCTGCAAGAGAGCTTTGCCACCGCCCAGCAAGACATCCAGGCCCGAGCGCTGGCCGAGGCGCGCGTGGAGGCCGACCGCATGCTGCTGGCCACGCAAAGCGCGCTGGACGCCGATGGCGACCTGCTCAGCGACGACGAACGCACCCATATCGATGCGCTCATGCAAGCCTTGCGCCTGCAAGCTGCAGTGGCCGACGCCCCGGCCCTGGAGGCCGCAACCCAGGCCCTGGCCAAGGGCACCGAGGCCTTTGCCGCGCAGCGCATGAACCGCGGCATCCGCAAGGCCCTGGCGGGCCAGAATGTGCGGACCCTGTAAAAAAAACTTGATCGTTCCACGCGCCATGCCCGTCATCAGAATCCTGCCCCACGCCGAGTACTGCCCCCAGGGCGCTGAAATCACCGCTCCGGCCGGAACCTCCATCTGCGAGGCTTTGCTCGACAACCACATCGCCATCGAGCACGCATGCGACATGAGCTGCGCCTGCACCACCTGCCACGTGATCGTGCGTGAGGGCTATGCCTCGCTCAACGAGGCGGAAGAAGAGGAAGAAGACTTGCTCGATCGCGCCTGGGGCCTGGAGCCGCAATCGCGCCTGTCGTGCCAGGCCATCCTGGCGCAGCAGAACGTGACCATCGAGATCCCCAAGTACACCATCAACCACGCCAAGGAAAACCACTGATGGCGCGGCAGGTTGTCTTCGATACGGAAACCACGGGCCTGTCGGCCGAGAACGGCGACCGCATCCTGGAGATAGGGTGCGTGGAGTTGCTGCACCGCAAGCTCACCGGGCGAAGGCTGCACCTGTACATCAACCCGGAGCGCGAGAGCGAAGAGGGCGCCCTGCGCGTGCACGGCCTGACCACCGAGTTCCTCAGCGACAAGCCCAAGTTCGCGGAAGTGGCCGACCAGATTCTGGACTTCATGCGCGATGCGGAAATCATCATCCACAACGCTGCGTTCGACGTCGGCTTCATCAACAAGGAGCTGGAGCGGCTGAATCTGCCCCCACTGGCCAGCCATGTGGCGGGCATTGTCGATACGCTGGCGCTGGCCAAGGAAATGTTCCCCGGCAAGCGCAACTCGCTCGATGCACTGTGCGACCGCCTGGGCGTGGACAACTCGGCCCGCACCTTGCATGGCGCACTGCTTGATGCCGAGCTGCTCGCCGATGTGTACATCTGCCTCACGCGTGGGCAGGACGCGCTGCTCATCGCCGACGATGCCGGCGACACAGGCGGCGGCCCCAGGGCGGCCAGCATCGACCTGAGTGGTCTGCATCTGCCCGTGCTGCAGGCCAACGATCAGGAGCTGGCAGCGCACGAAGCCCTGCTGGCGCAGCTCGACAAGGAGAGCAAAGGCAAAACAGTGTGGCGCAAGCTGCAAACCGCCTGAAAGCTGTGCCATAATAGCGGGCTGTCGCAACGACAACGGGTGATTAGCTCAGCGGTAGAGCACTGCCTTCACACGGCAGGGGTCACATGTTCGATCCATGTATCACCCACCAGCGTTTCGTGGCATTGCTCACTTCGAGCAGTGCCAATGGGTGATTAGCTCAGCGGTAGAGCACTGCCTTCACACGGCAGGGGTCACATGTTCGATCCATGTATCACCCACCAGCGTTTCGTGGCATTGCTCACTTCGAGCAGTGCCAATGGGTGATTAGCTCAGCGGTAGAGCACTGCCTTCACACGGCAGGGGTCACATGTTCGATCCATGTATCACCCACCAATTTGCGTTTGCATGCAAGGGCCTGAGAGAAATCTCAGGCCCTTTGTCATTTCAGCTATCAAAGGATTGGCACTTCAGTGCAACTGCATTTGGCGGGGGGGGGCGGGCTTCGAGCGCTTGGTCAGTTGGGATGTGGGTCCAGGCGCATGTCTGATGTGGTGGCCCAAAGAGGGGTGTGATGCGCCAAAGGCATGGCATACAAAGCAAAAAAGCGCCCCGAGAGGCGCTTTTTTGCTTGCTTATTGGCGGAGAGGGCGGGATTCGAACCCGCGGTGGGGATTAGCCCACACACGCTTTCCAGGCGTGCGACTTAAACCGCTCATCCACCTCTCCTAAGCCCTCCATTGTAGCCGATGATGGAGGCGATTCCTTGGAAAGTGAGGGCAAGGGGAAAAATCTTTTGGATCGGGCGCCTGCGCCGTCGAGGCAGATCGCTCAAGGTGCGGGCGTGTTGGTCTTGTGGGTCGTCGATGGATGGTGCGCTGACGCCAGTGTCTCCAGTTCCAAGGGGGCTACCACGGTTCTGTTGCGCCCCATGTGCTTGGCCTGGTACAGAGCGCGGTCGGTCTGGCGCAAGAGGGTGTCCAGCGCAAGGGTCTTGCCTGCGGGCATGCAGGCGAGGCCCATGCTTGCTGTGACAGGGGCTCCAATGCTGGCAATGGGTGTGTCGGCCAGCTTGTGCCGCAGCTTGTTGGCCAGGTGCAGGGCGTCTGCGGCAGAGGTGTCTGGCAGGAGCAACATGAACTCTTCACCGCCAAAGCGGGCGATTCGGTCGGTCTGGCGCACGGCATGTGTCATCAACTCCGCCACGTTCCGTAGCACATCGTCCCCGGCGGGGTGACCAAATCTGTCGTTGATGGTCTTGAAGTGGTCGAGATCGATCATCAGAAGCGACAACGCACTGTGGTTGCGCCGGGCGCGTGCCAGTTCTTCCTCTGCCAGCCGAACAAACTCTCTGCGGTTGAACAGGCCGGTCAGGGGGTCCCGTGTCGCCAGGGTCTCCAGTTCAGCGCGTTGGCGTTCCAGTTGCTGGTTGGATTCCTCCAGCGCCCGCTGCAGCAGTTCTGCCTGAACATAGCGTCGCCACAGCAGGATGCTCACAAGCAGGGACAGGGCGCTGGCTGAGGCGGCATTCATGCGGTTGGTGGCGAGCAGCGCCGCGTTGTCTGTGGTCCAGCCCAGTGCCAAGGCCAATGCGCACCATCCGAGCGCCAGGATCACCAGCGTCGAAAGCGGGCGCAGCAGGAACACGATGGAGATGCCCACCGCTGCATTGATGAAGGCATTGATGTTCGTACTGATGGCCTGGTCCATCAGGGTCAGTGCTACCGCCCAGGCCAGGATCAGCACGGAAACGCCTTCCGGCAGGAACTTGAGTGCCAGCCGTGGAGCCGCATTTTTCAGTGCGTACCGTGTGAGCAGCCCTGTTGCGGACATGACGACGGCCATGGCTCCATGGGCTGCAGTGATCTGGCTTGCCCAGGTGCTGCGTTGAGCATCATCAAAACGCAGCAGCGCAAAGACCAGTACATGCAGCAGGTTCAGGGCCACCACGGCCCAGGAGGCCACACCGAGCACCTGCAGGTTGCGCCGGTATGCGGCGTTCTGCACCAGCAGGTCTTCAGCGGCCCAGCGCCGCAGCGTATCGGAAAAGAGCATGGGTTCCGATCATTCGGTTCGGCCTTGCACCAGCATTACATGGAGCAGGGCACGGTGGTGTCATCGCCCACTCGGCGCGCGGGTCTGGTTCAGGAGGTTTTCTGTGTTTGCACCATCTTCATGGCCGACCCGATCAGCGCAGACACCTCGGTCATATTGCTCGGCACGATGAGGGTGGTGGTGGCGTCTGCGGCCACTTTGCCGTAGGCATCCACGGCCTTTTCGGCGACCTTGAGCTGCACGGCTTGTTCGCCACCGGGTTGGCGGATGGCTGCGGCCACGCGTTCGATGGCCTGGGCGGTGGCCTCGGCCACGGCCTTGATGGACTCGGCCTCGCCTTGGGCGTTGTTGATGACAGCCTGCTTTTCGCCTTCCGAGCGGGCGATGAAGGCCTCACGCTCACCGGTGGCGATGTTGATCTGTTCTTGTCGGCGGCCTTCCGAGGCAGCAATCAGTGCGCGCTTTTCGCGCTCGGCCGTGATCTGGGCCTGCATGGAACGCAGGATTTCGGCGGGTGGCGTCAGGTCCTTGATCTCGTAGCGCAGTACCTTGACGCCCCAGTTGAGCGCGGCTTCGTCGATGGCCGACACCACCTGGGCGTTGATCATGTCGCGCTCCTCGAAGGTCTTGTCGAGCTCCAGCTTGCCGATCACACTGCGCAGCGAGGTTTGCGCCAGTTGCGTGACGGCCATGATGTAGTTGCTGGAGCCGTAGCTGGCGCGCATGGGGTCGGTCACCTGGAAGTACAGGATGCCGTCCACCTGCAATTGCGTGTTGTCGCGCGTGATGCAGACCTGGCTGGGAACGTCCAGCGGAATTTCCTTCAGGCTGTGTTTGTAGGCCACGCGCTCGATGAAGGGAATCAGAAAGTTCAGCCCGGGCGTGAGCGTGCCCGCGTACTTGCCCAGGCGCTCCTTGACCCAGGCGTTCTGCTGGGGCACGACCTTGACGGACTGGATGATGAAGATGACGACAATCACGAAAAAGACGGCAGCGACTTCCATGGGGAGGGCCTTTCGTTGGTGCGGTAGCTGAAGAAGAGAAAACTCAATCCGGGTCCACCAGCAGGCGGTTGCCCACCAGTTCGGCCACGCGGTGCCTGCCGGTACTGGGGGTCACGCCAGGGCGGTGGATGGCCGTCCAGGTGGCGCCGCGGTACTTGACGGTGGCAGTGCCATCGCTGTTCCACTGGTCGATGACGATGGTTTCACCCACGTCCAGGTTCACGCTGCGCTCTGCGCGGGCCGACGGGTCGCCGGGGCGGCGCTTCTTGGCATGGTTCCAGGCCACGACGGCGCCGCCGCCGACCAAGGCCGCGCAGACCAGTTGCACGGCCACACCAGCGCCCAAATGGGCCGCCACGGCCCCGGCGGCCATTCCCAGGGCCAGCAGCAGCAGATAGAAGGTGCCAGTCACCAGTTCCACCGCCACGGCCACACCGGCCAGTACCCACCAGAGAGTGGATTCCTCCATGACGCGCTCCTCAGCATGATTTGTTTGTAGTGCGCCACATTCTGGGACAAAAAAATGGCGATTCAAAGGCGTGACAGGCTTATTCCTTACACTTCGCGCCTGTTTTTCTTTTTTGGCCGGGCAGATTGCACGGAGGCTGCGCATGAAGTTTCGTTTTCCCATCATCATCATCGACGAGGATTACCGTTCCGAGAACACTTCGGGGCTGGGTATCCGTGCGCTGGCGCAGGCCATCGAGGCCGAGGGCTTTGAGGTGCTCGGGGTCACCAGCTACGGCGACCTGAGCCAATTCGCCCAGCAGCAAAGCCGTGCCAGCGCGTTCATCCTGTCGATCGACGACGAGGAGTTCTCCCTGGGTCCGGATCTCGACCCCGCCGTGCTGAGCCTGCGCACCTTCATCCAGGAAGTGCGCCGCAAGAATGCCGACGTGCCCATCTACGTGCATGGCGAAACGAAAACCAGCCGCCACCTGCCCAACGACATCCTGCGCGAGCTGCATGGCTTCATCCACATGTTCGAGGACACGCCCGAATTCGTGGCGCGCCACATCATCCGCGAGGCCAAGAGCTACCTCGAAGGCGTGCAGCCGCCGTTCTTCAAGGCGCTGCTCGACTACGCGGAAGACGGTTCGTATTCCTGGCACTGCCCCGGCCACTCGGGCGGCGTGGCGTTTCTGAAAAGCCCCGTGGGCCAGATGTACCACCAGTTCTACGGCGAGAACATGCTGCGTGCCGACGTCTGCAATGCCGTGGAGGAACTGGGCCAGCTGCTCGACCACAACGGCGCCATCGGCGAGAGCGAGCGCAACGCGGCGCGCATCTTCAATGCCGACCACTGCTTCTTCGTGACCAACGGCACATCCACCAGCAACAAGATGGTGTGGCACCACACCGTGGCGCCGGGCGATGTGGTGGTGGTGGACCGCAACTGCCACAAGTCCATCCTGCACAGCATCATCATGACCGGGGCCATCCCCGTGTTCATGAAGCCCACGCGCAACCACTTCGGCATCATCGGCCCGATTCCGCAGAGCGAGTTCGAACCCGCCACCATCCAGGCCAAGATCAAGGCCAATCCGCTGCTCAAGGGCGTGGACGCCAAGAAGGTCAAGCCCCGCGTGCTCACGCTCACGCAGTCCACCTACGACGGCGTGCTCTACAACACCGAGACCATCAAGGGCATGCTCGACGGCTACGTGGACAACCTGCATTTCGACGAGGCCTGGCTGCCGCACGCAGCCTTCCACCCGTTCTACGGCACCTACCATGCCATGGGCAAGAAGCGCACGCGCCCGAAGTATTCGGTGACGTACGCCACGCAGTCCATCCACAAGCTGCTGGCGGGCATCAGCCAAGCCAGCCATGTGCTGGTGCAGGACTCGCAGACCACCAAGCTGGACCACCACCTCTTCAACGAGGCGTACCTGATGCACACCAGCACCAGCCCGCAGTACAGCATCATCGCCAGCTGCGACGTGGCTGCCGCGATGATGGAGCCGCCCGGCGGCACAGCGCTGGTGGAGGAGAGCCTGCTCGAAGCGCTGGACTTCCGCCGCGCCATGCGCCAGGTGGAGGCCGACTTCGGCAAGAACGACTGGTGGTTCAAGGTCTGGGGCCCCGAAAAGCTGGCCGACGAAGGCGTGGGCCGGGCCGAGGACTGGATCATCCGCAGCGACGGCAAGGGCCGCAAGAACGGCAGCAAGTGGCACGGCTTCGGCCAGCTGGCCGATGGCTTCAACATGCTGGACCCGATCAAGTCCACCATCGTCACGCCGGGCCTGAACCTCGACGGCAAGTTCGACAAGACCGGCATCCCCGCGTCCATCGTCACCAAGTACCTCGCCGAGCATGGCGTGGTGGTCGAGAAGACGGGCCTCTACAGCTTCTTCATCATGTTCACCATCGGCATCACCAAGGGCCGCTGGAACACGCTGCTGACCGCCTTGCAGCAGTTCAAGGACGACTACGAGAAGAACCAGCCCATGTGGCGCATCCTTCCCGAGTTCTGCCAGCAGCACAAGCGCTACGAGCGCATGGGCCTGCGCGACCTGTGCCAGCATGTGCACGAGATGTACGCCAAATACGACATCGCCCGCCTGACGACCGAGATGTACCTCTCGGACCTCACGCCCGCCATGAAGCCGTCGGACGCCTACGCGCACATCGCCCACCGCCAGACCGAGCGCGTGGAGATCGACCATCTCGAAGGCCGCATCACCGTGGGCCTGGTCACGCCGTACCCGCCCGGCATTCCGCTCTTGATTCCCGGCGAAGTGTTCAACAAGAAGATCGTGGACTACCTCAAGTTCGCGCGCGAGTTCGCCAAGCTGTGCCCCGGCTTCGAGACCGACATCCACGGTCTGGTCGAGGTGGAAGACGAGAACGGCCAGGTGCGCTACTACGCGGACTGCGTGGCCGAAGGCAAGTCCACCCGCAAGAACCCCAAGCCGCTGACCACGGCGGAGAACTCGGTCCAGGTGGGCGACGACGGGCCCTACGGGCGCAACGTCTGACGCACGCGGCGGGCGTTTGCACCAAGGCAGGCATTCCGGCGGGATGTCTGCCTTTTTTACGCAAAAATGGGCTGAAACGCCCGTCCTGCAAGCGCAAGAAGCTATGAAATCAGTAGCTATCGGTCCAGTGGTGGCCAGTCTTCACGCACCCGCAGGTAGCTGGCGAAGCGCGGCAGCCCGCCGTCGTGCGTGCCCCGGAAGCGGTAGGTGACCCAGGCGCCCACGGGCGGCGGGTGGTTGCGGTCGGCATCGCTGAAACCCGCGCCCAGCCGGAAGCGCTGGCCCGTGGGCATTTCCACCCACAGCGCGCCCATGCGGCCCGCGTGGCGGCCCTTGCCAGGCAGGTGGGCGAGCACGCGCGCCTCGGCGTCCTCGTGTTCCTTGAGCTTGAGCAGGTCGTCGCTGCGTCCCGCGCGGTAGAGCGAGGCGCCCCGGTGCAGCATGAGCCCCTCACCGCCTGCGCGCACGGTGCGCCGCAGCAGGGCCTGCAATGCAGCCTCCGTGGCCACGCGCTGCTGCGGCACGGCCTGCACCCATGGCTGGCCCAGGCGTTCCACCAGCGCCCGCAGGGCTGGCAGGCGCTCGTCAAAGGGGCCTCCGTGCGTGGGCAGGTCGAACACCATGAAGCGCATCTGCCTCCACGCGGCCTCGTCGGGCTGCTGCTGCCGGGTGGTGGACTGGGCGTGGCCGAAGCGCCCGCGCCCGGCCCAGAGCTCGCCGTCCATCGGCGTCTCGGGCCAGCCGGCAGTGAACCATGCGGGGGCTGCCACGGTGGCGCCCCCGCGCGTGCGCAGGGATCGGCCGTCCCAGAAGCCGCGCACGCCATCATATTTCTCGCTCACCCAGTAGTCCTGCAGCGGCAGGCCGGCGCGGTACACCAGCGCTAGCAGCAGCGCCGGGGCGTCCGCTGCCAGGGCGTGGCCGGGCAGGGCAGTCAGCGCAAACAGGGCCAAGCAGGCCCTGCGATCCATCATGCTATAAAAAAAATAGCTTCTAGCGCTTGCTGGATAAGCGCTGGAGGCCATTTTTGCTTAAATTTTCGTGGATCAGACCTGGTCGGCGGACAGGCCCGCCGTCTGGCTGAAGCCGCCATCCACATAGGTGATTTCGGCGGTCACGCCCGAGGCCAGGTCGGACAGCAGGAAAGCCGCCACGTTGCCCACGTCTTCAATCGTCACGTTGCGGCGCAGGGGCGAGGCGTCGGCCACGCGCGAGAGCAGCTTGCCGAAGTCCTTGATGCCGCTGGCGGCCAGCGTCTTGATGGGGCCGGCGCTGATGCCGTTGGCGCGGATGGCGCGGCCGTCCTCGGTGCGGCCCACGGCCTCGGCCAGGTAGCGCACGCTGGCCTCCAGGCTGGCCTTGGCCAGGCCCATGGTGTTGTAGTTGGGAATGGACCGCAGCGCGCCCAGGTACGACAGCGTCAGCAGCGAGGACTTGTCGTTCAGGTAGGGCAGGGCGGCCTTGGCCATGGCGGGGAAGCTGTAGGCGCTGATGTCGTGGGCGATGCGGAAGCCCTCGCGGGACAGGCCGTCGAGGAAGTTGCCGGCGATCGCCTCGCGTGGCGCGAAGCCGATGCTGTGCACGAAGCCGTCAAACTTGCCCCAGGCATCGCCCAGGCCCTTGAACATGGCCTCGATCTGCGCGTCGTCGGCCACGTCGCAGTCGAACACCAGCGTGGAATTGAACTCGGCGGCGAACTCGGTGATGCGGTCCTTGAAGCGCTCACCGACGTAGCTGAAGGCCAGCTCGGCGCCCTGCGCGTGGCAGGCCTTGGCGATGCCGTAGGCGATGGAGCGGTTGGACAAAACGCCCGTGATGAGCAGCTTCTTGCCGGTCAGAAAACCCATTGTTGTTCTCCTGGGGAATGCGGGGAAATGGCGGCGCCGTAGCGGGGGGAAATACCCGCAGCCTGCCCTGGCGCGCCGCCAGCGTAGTGCAGAATTGTCGCATGCGGTTTTGGCTGACTTTTCTGCTGATGGTGTGCGCGGTTCCGGCATGGGCCGCGCATGCCTATGCGTTGTGGGGCGAGCCCCGTTATCCGGCGGGGTTTGCGCATTTTGCGTATGTGAACCCGCAAGCGCCCAAGGGTGGCGAGCTGCGGCTGGTGAGCAACCTGCGCACCTCGACCTTCGACAAGTACAACCCGTTCACCATCAAGGGCAACGCGCCGGCCTATCTGTCCTCGCTGATGTTCGACTCGCTGCTGGTGGGCTCGCTCGACGAGACGGCCACGGGCTACGGCCTGCTGGCCGAGGACGTGCAGGTGGCGCAGGATGGCCTCTCGGCCACCTTCCGCCTGCGGCCCGAGGCGCGCTTCCACAATGGCAAGCCGGTACTGGCCGCTGACGTGAAACACAGTTACGACACCCTGGTGGGCCCGCACACTTCGCCCGCCTACAAGACCCTGTTGATCGACGTGGCCGGCGTGGACGTGCTGGGCGAACGCACCGTGCGCTACCGCTTCCACAAGCCCAACCGCGAGCTGCCGCTGACCGTGGGCGGCCTGCCGGTGTTCAGCCGCGACTGGGGCGTGGAGAACGGCCAGGCCAAGCCCTTCGACCAGGTGGTGATGGACCTTCCCATCGGCAGCGGTCCTTATCGTGTAGGCCCGGTGCGCTTCGGCAAGGACATCACTTACGTGCGCGACCCGGACTACTGGGCCAGGGATCTGAACGTGCGCAAGGGCACGGCCAACTTTGACCGCATCACCGTCAAGATCTACAAGGACGCCACGGCGCGGCTCGAAGCGCTCAAGGCGGGCGAGTTCGACCTCATGCGATTTTTTAGCGCGGGCGACTGGGCGCGCCGCGTCAATGGTCGCAAGTTCGACACGGGCGAGCTGGTCAAGGGCGAGTTCGCGCACAAGCTGCCTTCGGGCTTCCAGAGCTACGTGCTCAACACGCGCCGCCCCTTCTTGCAGGACGTGCGCGTGCGCGAGGCCCTGGGCCTGGCGCTGGACTACGAGTGGATGAACCGGCAGATGTTCTACGGCGCCTACCAGCGCGTCAACGGCCTGTTCGGCAACACCGCCTGCGAGACGCGCGGCACGCCATCCCCCGAGGAGCTGGCGCTGATGGAGCCGCTTCGCCAACACATCCCGGCGGCGGCTTTCGGCCCCATGACGGTGCCGCCGCGCACCGATGGCGATTTCTCCCTGCGCGCCAACCTGCGCCGCGCGCAGCAGCTGTTGAAAGAGGCGGGCTGGGAAGTGCGTGATGGCGCCTTGCGCAACGCCCAGGGCGAAGCCATGGTGCTCGAATACATGGACAGCAACGAGGGCGGCGTGCGCGTGGTCACGCCGTGGATGCGCAGCCTGGAAAAGCTGGGCATCAGCTTGCGCTTCCGCGCGGTGGACTTCGCCCTGTACCAGCAGCGCCTGCAGAAGTTCGACTTCGACATCACCTCCATGGCCTTCCAGGGCACGCACAACCCGGGCCAGGAGTTTGCCGACCTGTTCGGCAGCCAGGCGGCAGACACCGAGGATTCGGGCAACTTTGCCGGCGTGAAGAACCCCGCCGTGGACGCGCTGATCGCGGCCATGACTGCGGCCAAGACCGAGGCGCAACTGCTGCCCGCCTGCCACGCGCTGGAGCGCGTCATCGCGCACGGCCACTACCTCATTCCGCAGTGGACCGCCGGCACCCACCGCATGGCCTACAACGCCTGGCGCCTGGCGCGGCCCGAGGCCCTGCCGCCGTATTCCAATGGCGAGGGCTGGGCGATTGATACGTGGTGGGCCCGTGACCCTGTTCAGACCGCACCGGACAAGAAATAAGCCCTCCCATGCTGGCCTACATCCTCAAGCGCATCCTGCTCATGCTGCCCACCTTGCTGGGTGTGTTGCTGCTGACCTTCGTGGTGATCCAGTTCGTGCCCGGCGGCCCGGTGGAGCAGTACATGGCCGAGGCCAAGGCCGGTGCGGGCGTGGGCGGCGGCGCCGAGGGTGGGGGCCTGAGCTACCGGGGCGCGCAGGGCGTGGACCCCAAGCGCCTGGAGCAGATCAAGGCGCTCTACGGCTTCGACAAGCCCGCGCACGAGCGCTTCCTGCAGATGCTGGGCCAGTTCGCGCGCTTCGACCTGGGCAAGAGCTTCTTCCAGAACAAGGACGTATGGCAGCTCGTGGTGGAGAAGCTCCCCGTCTCCATCAGCCTGGGGCTGTGGACCTTTTTCATCAGCTACCTTGTGGCCGTGCCGCTGGGCGTGGCCAAGGCGGTACGCGCGGGCTCGCGCTTCGACCTGGTGACCACGCTGCTCATCCTGGTGGGCTACGCCATCCCCGGCTTTGTGCTGGGCGTGGCGCTGCTGGTCATCTTTGGCGGGCAGTTGCAGTGGTTCCCGCTGCGCGGGTTGACCTCGGCGAACTGGGAGGAGTTGGGCTGGGGGGCGCGCATTGTGGACTACCTGTGGCACATCACCCTGCCCATCACGGCCATGGTGCTGGGCAGCTTTGCCGTGACGGCCATGCTGACCAAGAACGCCTTTTTGGAGGAAATCCGCAAGCAGTACGTGCTGACGGCGCGCGCCAAGGGCCTGTCGGAGCGCCAGGTGCTGTGGAAGCATGTGTTCCGCAACGCGCTGATTCCCATCATCACGGGCTTTCCGGCGGCCTTCATTGGCGCTTTCTTTGCGGGCTCGCTGCTCATCGAAACACTGTTCTCGCTCGACGGCCTGGGCCTGCTGAGCTACGAGAGCGTGATCCGGCGCGACTACCCCGTGGTGCTGGGCACGCTCTACCTGTTCACGCTGATCGGGCTGGTGACCAAGCTGATCTCCGACCTGTGCTACGTGTGGGTGGACCCGCGCGTGAAGTTTGATTGATCCGTTCCACGGCATGCGCACCGTTTCTTCGCCTTCGCCCTCGCTCTCTCCCTCCCGCCGCGCCTGGCTGCGTTTCAAGCGCAACCGCCTGGGCTACTGGAGCCTGCTCGTCTTTTGCACGCTGGTGCTGGTCAGCCTGTGCGCCGAGCTGGTCAGCAACGACCGGCCGCTCATCGTGCGCTACGAGGGGCAGACCTACTTTCCCATGCTCAAGGACTACCCCGAGAAGACCTTTGGCGGCGACTTCGAGACGCCCGCCGACTACCTCGACCCCTTCATCCGCGAGCGCATCACCACAGGTGGCAATTGGGCGCTCTATACCCTCAACCCCTACGGCCCGAACACGCTCAACTACTTCGCCAAGGCGCCCAACCCCTCGGCGCCCACGGCGGACAACTGGCTGGGCACCGACGATCGGGGGCGTGATCTGCTGGCGCAGCTCATCTACGGCTTTCGCGTGAGCGTGCTGTTTGCGCTGGCGCACACGGTGACGGGTGTGGCGCTGGGCGTGCTCACTGGGGCCGTCCAGGGTTTTTTTGGCGGCAAGACGGACCTGGCCTTCCAGCGCTTCATCGAGATCTGGGGCTCCATGCCCGAGCTGTACCTGCTCATCATCTTCAGCGCGGTGTTTGCGCCCAGCATTTCGCTGCTGCTGATTTTGCTGAGCCTGTTCGGCTGGATGGGCCTGTCGGACTACGTGCGCGCCGAATTCCTGCGCAACCGCCAGCTCGACTACGTGAAGGCCGCGCGCGCGCTGGGCGTGGGCAATGCGCAGATCATCTGGCGCCACATCCTGCCCAACAGCCTGACGCCAGTGGTCACCTTCCTGCCGTTCCGCATGAGCGCGGCCATTTTGGCGCTGACATCGCTCGACTTCCTGGGCCTGGGCGTGCCGCCGGGCACGCCGAGCCTGGGCGAACTGTTATCGCAGGGCAAGAACAGCATCGATGCGTGGTGGATTTCGCTCAGCACGTTTGCCGTGTTGGTGGTTACGCTGCTGCTGCTGACCTTCATGGGCGACGCACTGCGCGATGCGCTCGACCCCCGAAAGGCCGACCGATGAGCAGCGAAGCCGTGAATCCGCTGCTGCAGGTGCGCGACCTGTCGGTGCGCTTCGGCGCCAAGGAGGTGGTGCGCGGCGTGGGCTTCGACATTGCGCCGGGCGAAAAGCTCGCGCTGGTGGGCGAATCCGGCTCGGGCAAGACCATCACCGCTTTGAGCCTGCTGCGCCTGGCGGGCGAGGCAAAAATCAGTGGCCAGGCCATGCTGCGCGGGCGCGACCTGCTCTCGTTATCGGAGCGCGAAATGCGCGGCGTGCGCGGTGGCGAGATCGCCATGGTGTTCCAGGAGCCCATGACGGCGCTGAACCCGCTCATGACCATCGGCCAGCAGATCGCCGAGGTTTTGGAGCTGAAAAAGGCTCTGACGCCCGCAGAATCTGCGCAAGAAGCTATTGAATTGCTAGCAAAAACCGGCATTCCCGAGCCCGAACGGCGTGCGGGCAGCTTTCCGCACCAGCTCAGCGGCGGCCAGCGCCAGCGCGCCATGATCGCCATGGCCCTGGCGAGCGAACCCGCGCTGCTGCTGGCCGACGAGCCCACGACGGCGCTCGACGTCACGCTGCGCGGCCAGATTCTCGATCTTCTGTCCGAGCTGCAACGCAGCAGCGGCATGGCCGTGCTGCTCATCACCCACGACCTGAACCTGGTGCGCCGCTTTGCCGACCGCGTGGCCGTGATGGAGCAGGGCGTGCTGGTGGAGCAGGGCAGCGTCGCCGACGTGTTCCGCGCGCCGCAGCACCCCTACACCCAGCGCCTCATCGCCAGCCAGCCCCGGCGCGATGTGGTGGAAGGCGCGCTGCCCGAGGGCACCGCCCCCGTGGTCCAGGCGCAGCACCTGCGCGTGGTCTACCCCACGCCGCTGCCCGGCATCCGGGGCTGGTTCCGCAAGGGTGAATTCGTCGCCGTGCAGGGTGCCACGCTGCAACTGCCACCGGGCCGCACGCTGGGCGTGGTGGGGGAATCGGGCTCGGGCAAGTCCACGCTGGCGCAGGCCATCCTGGGCCTGCTGCCGCACGGCGGCGAACTGGCGGTGGCGGGGCAGGGCTGGCAGCAGCCCGCCACGCGCAATACCCTGGCCAACCAGCAACTGCGCCGCCAGGTGCAGGTGGTGTTCCAGGATCCGTTCTCCTCGCTCTCGCCGCGTCTGACGGTGGAGGAGATCGTGGGCGAGGGCCTGAAGGTGCACGAGCCCGCGCTGGATGGGGCGGCACGCCGCTCCAGGGTGGAGGCGGCCCTGGCCGAGGTGGGACTGACCGAGGAACAGTTCCCCGGCCTGCTGGCGCGCTACCCGCATGAATTCTCGGGGGGGCAGCGCCAGCGCCTGGCGGTGGCGCGCGCGCTCATCGTGCAGCCGCGCGTGCTGGTGCTGGACGAACCCACCAGCGCGCTCGACGTCACCATCCAGCAGCAGGTGCTGGGCCTGTTGCAGCGCTTGCAGAAGGACAAGGGCCTGAGCTACCTGCTCATCACGCACGACGTGGATGTGATCCGCGCCATGGCGCACGAGGTGCTGGTGATGAAGGATGGCACAGTGGTGGAGCAGGGCAGTGTGGGCCAGGTGCTCGACGCGCCACAGCACCCCTACACGCAGCGGCTGGTCGCGGCCGCCGCGTAGTTCATCCCCCGTTTTGCCGCAGCGTGGGGGCGCTGCGCCAGCGCTGCTGCACCTGGCGTACAGCTTCCAGCCACACCAGGCACAGCGCCACCAGGCCGACGCCTGTCGCCAGCCCTGGCATGCCTGGCAGGGCCAGGCCCATCAGGTCACGCAGCACGGGGAGGCCCAGGACCGCAGCCAGCAGCAGCGCCATGGCGGCGGCCATGCGCCATAGCCAGGGGTTGGGGTCGGTCACACCCATCAGTGCTGGGCGCGACAGGTCGCGGTTGGCCAGGATCAGCAGCATCACGCCCAGTACCAGGGTGCTGAACACCACGGCGCGGCCTTGTGCGCCGCTCCAGCCCTGGGCCACCAGCCAGGCCTGCCCGCCCAGCAGCACGGCGGCCATGCCCAGGCCCTGCAGCACGGAGGAGAGCAGGGGGCCAGCGGCGAAGGGCGAATCCGACACCGGGCGTGGCGGGCGTTCCATGGTGTCGCTGTCCTCGGGTTCGGCCTCGAACACGATGGAGCAGGCTGGGTCGATCAGCAGTTCCATCAGCACGATATGCACCGGCAGCAGCAGCACCGGCCAGTGCAGCAGCGTGGGCACGAGCGCCAGCGCGATGATGGGCACATGCACGGCGAACACAAAGCGTGTGGCTTTGCGCACGTTGTCGTCGATGCGCCGGCCCTGGCGGATGGCGGCCACGATGCGCGCAAAGCTGTCGTCCAGCAGCACCAGCGCGGCGGCCTCGCGCGCCACGTCGGTGCCGCGCTCGCCCATGGCGATGCCCACGTCGGCCGCCTTGAGCGCGGGGGCGTCGTTCACGCCGTCGCCGGTCATGGCCACCACTTCGCCGCTGGCGCGCAGAAGTTGCACCAGGCGCAGCTTGTGCTGGGGCTTGAGACGCGCGCACAGGTCCACATGGCGCAGCCGCTTGGCAAGGGCCGCATCGTCCAGCGCCTCCAGCACCGCGCCGGTGATGACCTCGGGGCGGTTTGACAGGCCCACCTGCTGGGCGATGGCGCGGGCCGTGGCCGGGTGGTCGCCGGTCATCATGACTACGCGCACGCCGGCACGCCGGCATTCGGCCAGCGCGGCGGGCACCTCGGGGCGGGGCGGGTCGGCCAGCGCCAGGAGGCCGAGGAAATCAAAGTCGAAGTCGTGCTGGCTGGTCGGCCAGGGCGGGCTCTGATCGGGCGCCAGCGCCGGGCCCCGCCAGCGTCCCCGCGCCACGCCGAGCACGCGCAGGCCGCGTTCGGCCATGGCCTCGACCTGGCGACGAATCGCGTCCAGCCGCGCGGCATCGAGATGGCACAGGTCGGCCACGGCTTCGGGCGCGCCTTTGGTGGCCAGCAGGTGCATATCGGGCTCGTCGCTGGCGAACACGCGCGTCATGGCCAGGATCTCGCCCGAGAGGGCGTACTCGAATTCGGGCTCGCGTCCGTCGTGCACATGCTCGGTGTCTTCCAGCCACTGGTGGCCGAAATGCTGGATGGCCTTCTCCATCGGGTCGAACGGGTCGCCCGGCGTGGCCAGCATGGCGAACTCGGCCAGCCGGTGGAATTCCTCCGGCAGATGGCTGGCACCTTCGGGGCGGAAATGCTGCTCGGGCGTGGCCAGCTCGGCCACGGCCATGCGGTTGAGGGTGAGCGTGCCCGTCTTGTCCACGGCCAGCACGGTGATGGCGCCCAGCGCCTCGACGGCGGTGACGCGCCGCGTCAGCACCTTCTGGTGCGCGATGCGCCAGGCGCCCAGCGCCAGAAATACGGTCAGGATGACGGGAATCTCTTCGGGCAGGATGGCCATGGCCAGGGCGATGCCTGAGAGCAGGCTCTCCAGCAGGGGTCGGCCGTTCCACCACCAGCCCAGCAGCACCTGGGCCAGCGCCAGCACCACGGCACCGATGCCCAAGTTGCGCACCAGCCGGCGCGAGCCTTCCTGCAGCGCCGAGGGCGGCTCGGTGGTGGCCGCCAGGTCGGCGCCGATGCGCCCCACGGCCGTCCGGGCGCCCGTGGCGCACACCCGTGCCACGCCCACGCCCCGCGTGACCACGGTGCTGGCGAACAGGCCTGGCGTGCCGTCACCGCCGGGTGCCAGGGCCGCCTCTGGCTGGCCGTTGGGCGCCATGGGCAGCTTGGCCACGGGCGCGGCCTCGCCGGTGAGCAGGGATTCATCCACTTCGAGCTGGCCGTCGATCAGCAGGGCATCGGCGGCGATGCGGTCGCCCTCGTGCAGCACCAGCAGGTCGCCGCACACTACGTCGCGTCCGGCGATGCGCTGTTCCTGGCCATCGCGGATGACCAGGGCGCGCGGTGCCGACAGGTCGCGCAAGGATTCGAGCGCGCGCTGGGTCTTGCGCTCCTGTGCCAGCGTGATGCCGATGACCACGAACACGAAGCCCAGCAGGAACAGGGCCTCGCCCCGGTCGCCCAGGGCCAGGTAGATGCCGCCTGCGGCCAGCAGCATCAGGAACATGGGCTCGGTGACCACGTCCCGCACGATGGCCAGCGTGGACTTGGGTGTGCTGGACGGCAGCAGATTGCTCCCTTCGGTGGCCAGGCGTTGCTGTGCTTGGGCAGAGCTCAGTCCGTGAAAGCGCTCGGAAACGGGGGCTGTGGAATCGGGCACGGTGTGGAACAGGGCTGTGTGCCTGGGAAGTGTAGGCCGATCGGGTGCGGGACAGGGCGTTTCTCTGGGCTGGGAACTCGGTGCCTCAGACCCTTTTCGGCGGGAGCATTGGCGTGAACGATGGATTGCCTTTTATTATTGCAATGTTTCAATAAGTATTGAATAATCAAAGCATGGAAAAAGAGACAGCCATCATCGTCTTCGAGTCGCTCGCTTCCAGCGTGCGTCTGGATGTGTTCCGCTTGCTGGTCCGGCATGCCCCCGATGGGCTGGTGGCGGGTGAGATCGCGGCAGCACTCGGATTGCCCGCGACCAACCTGTCGTTTCATCTCAAGGCGCTCACGCAAGCGGGCCTGCTGTCGGTGACGCAGGAAGGGCGCTTCCAGCGCTACCGCGCCCACATGGCGCTCATGGGGGAGCTGGTGGCCTATCTCACTGCCGAATGCTGTGGCGGTCACCCCGAGGCTTGCCTGGGCCCGCATGCGGTTGCTGCCTGTACGGATTGCCCATGAAAGAACTCACCATTACCTGGCAGCGATTGATTGATTCCACGGGCTCCACCTGCCCGCGCTGTGCCGGAACGCAGCAGCAAGTGCAGCAGGCCGTGGACCGCTTGCGCGCGGCCCTGGAGCCGCTCGGCGTGCGACCGGTGCTGGAAACGCGCGAGATCGATCTGGCCACGTTCCTGCAACAGCCCGACCAGTCCAACCGCATCTGGGTGGGTGGCCGTCCGCTGGAAGACTGGCTGGGCGCACGCAGTGGCAGCAGCCAGTGCTGCGATGTGTGCGGCGATGCGGAGTGCCGCACGCTGGAAATCGATGGCACCAGCCATGAAGTGGTCCCCGAGGCGCTGCTGGTGCGCGCGGGCCTGATTGCCGCCAGCCAGCTTTTCGATCCTACCCTGTCCACCCCAGAACCCGCCCGAGGCCACCCGTGATGCTGAATGTTCTGTTTCTCTGTACCCACAACTCTGCCCGCAGCATCCTGTCCGAGGCCTTGCTCAACCACCTGGACCGCCGATCCCCCGCACGGCGCTTCCAGGCCTGGTCGGCCGGCAGCAGTCCGCGTCCAGGGCAGCAACCCCACCCGCTGGCGCTCGAAGTCCTGCAAAGCGCGGGCATTTCCATCGAGGGGCTGCGCAGCAAGAACTGGGATGAATTCGCCGCGCCCGGCGCACCGCACATGGACCTGATCATCACCGTGTGCGACAACGCGGCGGGCGAGGTGTGCCCCATCTGGCCTGGCCATCCGGCCACGGCGCACTGGGGCTATGCCGATCCTTCCGCAGGCGATGCTCCAGACGATGTCAAGCGCCAGGCGTTCCGCCACACGCTGCATGAGATCGGCCAGCGGCTGGAGCTGTTGCTGAGCCTGCCGCCGGAAAAATTGCACAAAAGCCTGCTGCAGGATGCGGCACGCAGTCTCTCGTCCCATTGAAACCAGGAGTACCCATGAGCACCATCCAGATTTTCGACCCGGCCCTGTGCTGCAGCAGCGGCGTGTGCGGCACCGATGTGGACCAGAACCTCGTCAACTTCTCGGCCGATGCCGACTGGGCGCGCCAGAACGGCGCCCAGCTGGAGCGCTTCAACCTCGCGCAGCAGCCCATGGCCTTCGCGGAGAGCGCACCGGTCAAGGCTTTCCTGGAGCGCGCAGGGCAGGAGGCGCTGCCGCTCACGCTGGTGGACGGCCAGATCGTGCTGGCGGGCCGCTACCCCTCGCGCGCCGACCTGGCGCGCTGGGCTGGCCTGGCCGCGCCTGCCGCCGCCAAGGCCGAGAGTGCCGGCAACTGCTGTTCGGGTGGTTGCTGCGGCTGAGCGCCGCGTGCTTGTCTCCGCTCTCGTCACTTCACCCCACGCTGCCATGCATTTTCTCGACCACGCTCCGCGCTTTCTTTTCTTTACCGGCAAGGGAGGCGTGGGCAAGACCTCGCTCGCCTGCGCCACCGCGCTGCACCTGGTGGCGCAAGGGCGGCGCGTGCTGCTGGTGAGCACCGATCCGGCCTCCAACGTCGGGCAGGTGTTCGGCATCGCGATTGGCAACCACATCACGCCCGTGCCGGAGGTGCCGGGCCTGGCGGCGCTGGAGATCGACCCGCAGGCCGCCGCACAGGGCTACCGCGACCGCATCGTCGGCCCGGTGCGTGGCGTGCTGCCGGATGCGGTGGTCAAGGGCATCGAGGAGCAACTCTCGGGCGCCTGCACCACCGAGATCGCCGCCTTTGACGAATTCACCGCGCTGCTGACCGACACGGCGCTCCACGCGCAGTACGAGCACATCCTGTTCGACACCGCGCCCACCGGCCACACCATCCGGCTGCTGCAGTTGCCCGGTGCCTGGAGCGGTTTTCTTGAGGCGGGCAAGGGCGATGCCTCGTGCCTGGGGCCGCTGGCCGGGCTGGAGAAGCAGCGCGAGCGCTACCAGGCCGCCGTGGAGGCGCTGGCCGACCCCGCCCACACCCGGCTGGTGCTGG
Organism: Simplicispira sedimenti; assembly: GCF_022760965.1. Taxonomy (NCBI): domain Bacteria; kingdom Pseudomonadati; phylum Pseudomonadota; class Betaproteobacteria; order Burkholderiales; family Comamonadaceae; genus Simplicispira; species Simplicispira sedimenti. Next base: position 25,093 of record NZ_JAKVIJ010000008.1, on the reverse strand, counting down.
TGGCGCGCGCCCAGCCCGCCACGCTGCGCGAGGCCGCGCGCACCCATGCCGAGCTGGCCGCCATCGGCCTGCGCCAGCAGTGCCTGGTCGTCAACGGCGTGCTGCCCTTGGCGGAAGCCGAGCACGATCCGCTGGCCGCTGCCGTGTGCCGGCGCGAGCGGGCGGCGCTGGCCGCCCTGCCCGAAGGCCTGCGCGCGCTGCCGCTGGACCAGGTGCCGCTCAAGCCCTTCAATCTGGTGGGCATTGATGCCCTGCGCCAGTTGCTCGATGCGGCCCCGGCCACCGCAGGCGAGGCCCCCGGTGAGAGCCTGCCCCTGCTGCAGGCGCCCAGCCTGTCCCGGCTGGTGGACGAGATCGCCCAGGATGGCCATGGGCTGGTGATGGTCATGGGCAAGGGCGGCGTGGGCAAGACCACGCTGGCCGCCGCCGTGGCCGTGGAGTTGGCGCACCGGGGGCACGAGGTGCATCTGACCACCTCCGACCCGGCGGCGCACCTCCAGGAAACGCTGGCGGGATCGCTGGAGCATTTGAGCGTGAGCCGCATCGACCCGCACGAAGTCACCGAGCGCTACCGCCAGCAGGTGCTGGCCAGCAAGGGCGCCGGGCTCGATGCGGCGGGCCGTGCGCTGCTCGAAGAAGACCTTCGCTCGCCCTGCACGGAAGAGATCGCGGTGTTCCAGGCTTTCTCGCGCGTGATCCGCGAGGCGGGCCGCAAATTCGTGGTGATGGACACCGCGCCCACCGGCCACACGCTGCTGCTGCTCGACGCCACCGGCGCCTACCACCGCGACATCGTGCGCCAGATGGGCGACAAGGGCCTGCACTTCACCACGCCCATGATGCAGTTGCAGGACCCGAAGCAGACCAAGGTGCTCATCGCCACGCTGGCCGAGACCACGCCAGTGCTCGAAGCCGCCAATCTGCAGGCCGACCTTCGCCGCGCGGGCATCGAACCCTGGGCCTGGGTGGTGAACAACAGCGTGGCAGCGGCCCGCGTCACCTCACCGCTGCTGCGCCAGCGCGCCCGCAACGAGCTGCGCGAGATCGAGGCCGTGGCCACGCGCCACGCCGCGCGCCACGCCGTGGTGCCGCTGCTCAGCGAGGAGCCCGTGGGCGTGCCGCGCCTGCTGCAACTGGCGGGCGCTGCGCTGCCAACCACGGGGGCATGACATGGGGCTGTTCGAGCGATATCTGACCGTTTGGGTGGGCCTGGGCATCCTGGCGGGCGTGGGCCTGGGGTTGTTGGCGCCCGGAGCCTTCCAGGCCATCGCCGGGCTGGAGGTGGCGCATGTCAACCTGGTGGTGGCCGTGTTCATCTGGGTGATGATCTACCCGATGATGATCCAGATCGACTGGAGCGCCGTCAAGGACGTGGGCCAGAAGCCGCGCGGGCTGCTGCTCACACTGGTGGTCAACTGGCTCATCAAGCCATTCACCATGGCGGCGCTGGGCGTGTTGTTCTTTCAATACCTGTTCGCGCCCTGGGTCGATGCGCGGTCGGCCAGCGAATACATCGCCGGCATGATCCTGCTGGGCGTGGCACCGTGCACGGCCATGGTGTTCGTCTGGAGCCAACTGGTGAAGGGCGACGCCAACTACACGCTGGTGCAGGTGTCCGTCAACGACCTCATCATGGTGGTGGCCTTCGCGCCCATCGCCGCCTTTCTGCTGGGCGTGACCAACGTGACCGTGCCCTGGGAGACGCTGGTGCTCTCCACCGTGCTCTACGTCGTGTTGCCGCTGGCGGCGGGCATGGCTACGCGCCACATGCTGCAGCGCCGCTCGGGCCAATCGGTAGCCGACTTCGTGGCGTGGCTCAAGCCCTGGTCCATCGTCGGGCTGATCGCCACCGTGGTGCTGCTGTTCGGCTTCCAGGCGGGCACCATCGTGGCCCAGCCGCTGGTGATCGGTCTGATCGCCGTTCCGCTGATTGTGCAGAGCTATGGCATCTTCGCCATCAGCCTGGTGGCGGCGCGCTGGCTCAGGCTGCCGCACAACGTGGCCGGGCCGGCCTGTCTGATCGGCACCTCGAACTTCTTCGAGCTCGCCGTGGCGGTGGCAATCTCGTTGTTCGGCCTGAACTCGGGCGCTGCGCTGGCCACCGTGGTGGGCGTGCTGGTGGAGGTGCCGGTGATGCTGTCGCTGGTGGCGCTGGTCAACCGCACGCGGCACTGGTTTGAGGGGTGATGGTGCCGTTACCATCACAGCCTTGAACGCCGTTGCGGCGTACCGTTGATTTGCAAGGTATCTTCTCTATGTCCCCTCAGGCCTGTTCGCCTGTCCCTGCTACCCCAGATGCCGATTCCGACGCTTGGGTGGTCTGCCTGTGTGCCCAGTGGTGCGGCACCTGCCGGGACTACCGCGCCGTCATTGATACCCTGGCGCGGCAGTTTCCCTGGGCGCGTTTTGTCTGGCTGGACATCGAAGATGAGGCCGACGTCGCTGGTGACTATGACGTGGAGACCTTCCCAACCCTGCTGCTGGCCGACGCGGCAGGGGTGCGCTTCCTGGGGGCCTTGCTGCCACAGGCGGCTGTGCTGGAGCGCATGTTGCAGCGCTGGCAGGACGACCCGCCGCCGTTGCTGCGGGATGCTTCGGCCATGGCCTTGATGGAGCGGATTCGCCAAGCGTATGCCGTGGGCGGGTTGAGTAGGGTGTTTGCTTGACAAAAAAGGGCCGCTCTGGCTTGCGAATCAAGGCTTTGCAGGTTACAATGCGGGCCTCACGACCAAACGGGCGGGTACCAACCGCCCGTTTTTTTTGGTCGTTTGCTTTTGGAGCTCGAAGCCTCTGAGGGGTTATCGGGTTTTTTGTTTTTGCGGTAATTGAATACCAGTGGCACTACAGCAGATCGTCGAGCAAACCGTCAGCGGCCTGGGTTACGACCTGGTCGAGATCGAACGCGCCCAGGGTGGCACCCTGCGTATCACCATCGACTGGCCGTGGCAGCCGCCGACGGAGGGCGAGGCTGCTGTGCCTCCACAGTTCATTACCGTCGAAGACTGCGAAAAAGTGACGCGCCAGCTCCAGTTTGCGCTGGAGGTCGATGGCGTGGACTACAAGCGCCTGGAGGTCTCCTCCCCCGGCATCGACCGGCCTTTGCGCCATGAGCAGGATTACCAGCGTTTCGAGGGCGAGGTGATCGACATCACCCTCAAGGCGCCCATGGGGGCGGCTGCGGCGGGCCAGGTGAGCCCCTTGCGCAAGAAGTTTCGTGGCCGACTGTCGCGGGCCGAGGCGGGTGGCTGGCAGATCGTTTGGAGCGATGAGCCCGCCGTCAAGCCGGGCCAGAAGATCAGCAAGAAGCGTGCACCCGCACCGCTGCAGGTGTTGGGGTTCACGCTGGACGAGTTGCGTGAGGCGCGTTTGGCGCCGATTGTGGATTTCAAGGGAAGGGGCGCTGCGTCCGGGCTCTGACCGGGCCGGCTTGCCGGATATGGATGAGGGGTCTGCCGCCTGGCGCGGGCTCTGCGGGTGATTAAGAACAGGAGAGTCGTGGCATGAATCGCGAATTGTTGATGTTGGTGGAAGCCATTTCGCGCGAGAAGAACGTCGAGCGCGATGTGGTTCTGGGTGCGGTCGAGGCCGCCCTGGCCCAGGCGACAAAGAAGCTGTACGAGGGCGAGGTTGACATCCGCGTGTCTGTGGATCGCGACAGTGGCAACTACGAAACCTTCCGCCGCTGGCTGGTGGTGCCCGACGATGCTGGCCTGCAAAACCCCGACGCCGAAGAAATGCTCATGGACGCGCAAGACCGCGTTCCCGGCATCCAGGTGGGGGAGTACATCGAAGAGCCGGTCGAATCCGTGCCGATTGGCCGCATTGGCGCCATGGCGGCCAAGCAGGTCATCCTGCAGAAAATCCGCGACGCCGAGCGCGAAATGCTGCTCAACGACTTCATGTCGCGTGGCGAAAAGATCTTCACCGGCACCGTCAAGCGCATGGACAAGGGCGACCTCATTGTCGAATCCGGTCGTGTCGAGGGTCGTCTGCGCCGCTCTGAAATGATCCCCAAGGAAAACCTGCGCACCGGCGACCGCGTGCGCGCCATGATCATGGAGGTGGATCTGACGCTGCGGGGCGCGCCCATCATCCTCTCGCGTTCGGCGCCCGAGTTCATGATCGAGCTGTTCCGCCATGAAGTGCCCGAGATCGAGCAGGGCCTGCTGGAGATCAAGAGCTGCGCCCGCGACCCCGGTAGCCGTGCCAAGATTGCCGTGCTCTCGCACGACCGCCGTGTGGACCCCATCGGCACTTGCGTGGGGGTGCGTGGCACGCGCGTCAACGCCGTGACCAACGAGCTGGCCGGTGAGCGCGTGGACATCGTGCTGTGGTCTGAGGACCCGGCGCAGTTCGTCATCGGCGCTCTGGCACCGGCCAATGTGCAGTCCATCGTGGTGGACGAGGAAAAGCACGCCATGGACGTGGTGGTGGACGAGGAAAACCTGGCCATCGCCATTGGCCGGGGCGGCCAGAACGTGCGTCTGGCGTCCGACCTGACCGGTTGGAAGATCAACATCATGGACGCCGCCGAGTCTGCGCAGAAGCACGCCAACGAAACCGAAGCGGCACGTCGTCTGTTCATGGAAAAGCTCGATGTGGACCAGGAGATTGCCGACATCCTGATCGAGGAAGGTTTCACAAGCCTCGAAGAAGTGGCCTATGTGCCGCTGCAGGAAATGCTGGAGATCGAGAGTTTCGACGAGGAAACCGTCAACGAGCTGCGTGCCCGTGCCAAGGACGTGCTGCTCACCATGGAAATCGCCCGCGAGGACAGCGTCGAGAGTGTGTCGCAAGACCTGCGCGACCTCGAAGGCATGACCCCCGAACTCATTGCCAAGCTGGCTGATGGTGGAGTGCACACCCGTGACGAACTGGCCGATTTGGCCATCGATGAACTGACCGAACTGACCGGACAGTCCGAGGAAGAAGCCAAGGCCTTGATCATGAAGGCGCGTGAACACTGGTTCACGGGGCAAGAGTAAGGGTCAGGGAGGAACAGAGCCAATATGTCGAGTAACACCGTCGCAGAGTTCGCCAGCGAACTCAAGAAAACCCCTGAAGTCCTGCTCGAACAGCTCAAGTCGGCAGGCGTGGTCAAGTCGTCGCCCGCAGATGCGTTGACCGAGGCAGACAAGCAAAAGCTGCTCGCCCACCTGCAGGCCAGCCATGGCGTGGCCCAGGGTGACCGCAAGAAGATCACGCTGGTCACCAAGTCCACCACCGAGATCAAGCAGGCCGATGCCACCGGCAAGGCGCGCACCATCCAGGTGGAAGTGCGCAAGAAGCGCACTTTCGTCAAGCGCGATGAGGCCGCCGAGGCCGCCCAGGCCCCGGTGCCAGAGGCCAAGCCCGAGCAGCCCGATCCCGAACAGGCCGAACTGGCACGGCGTGAAGAAGAGGCCCGCCACCAGGCTGAGCTGATCCGCCGCCAGGAAGAAGAGCTTGCAGCCCAGCGCCTGGAGCGTGAGGACCGCGAGCGCCGTGAACGCGAGGCCGCCGAGCGCGCTGCCGCCTATGCTGCCGAAGAAGCGGCCAAGAAGGCACAGGCATCTGCCGCCAAGCAGGAAGCCACGCGAGAACAAGAGCAGGAAGCTGCTGCGCGCGCTGCCGCACAGGCTGAGGCGCGTGCCAAGGCAGACGCTGAAGCCAAGGCCCGTGCCGCGGATGAGTCGGCACGTGCCAAGGATCTGGAGGAGCGCCGTCGCAAGGCGCTGGAGGAGGCTGCGGCCATCCGTTCCATGATGTCCACGCCCGCCAAGGTGCTGGTGGCCAAGAAGCCCGAGGAACCCAAGCCCGCTGCCCGTGCGGCTGCAGCCGAGCCCAAGAAGGGCACCCTGCACAAGCCTGCCAACACCCCGGCAGCGGGCGCAGGTCGCACCGCAGGTGGTGCAGCGACGGCTGGTGCTGGCGCTGGCGCAGGTGGCAAAGAAGTCAAATCCGCCAAGCTGTCTTCCAGCTGGGCCGGCGAGCCTGGCAAGAAGAAAGAGATCAAAACCCGTGGTGACACCACTGGTGGTTCTGCCCGTGGCAGCGCCTGGCGCGCAGGTGGCCCCAAGGGCGGCGGTCGGCGCGGCGATCGGGATCGTTCGCACGACATGGGCCAGGCCGCTGTGGCCGAAGTGCGCACCCTGGAAGTGCACGTGCCCGAGACCATCACTGTGGCCGAGCTGGCACACAAGATGTCCATCAAGGCGTCCGAGGTCATCAAGCAGCTCATGAAGCTGGGCCAGATGGCCACCATCAACCAGCCCCTGGACCAGGACACGGCCATGATCGTGGTCGAAGAACTGGGCCACAAGGCTGTGGTGGCGGCGCTGGACGATCCGGAAGCCTTTACCGACGAGGAATCGGCAATGCAGGACGCCGAGGTTCTGCCTCGTGCGCCCGTGGTCACCGTCATGGGCCACGTGGACCACGGCAAGACCTCACTGCTGGACTACATCCGTCGCACCAAGGTCGCTTCGGGCGAGGCAGGTGGCATCACGCAGCACATTGGCGCGTACCACGTGGATACGCCGCGCGGCATGGTGACCTTCCTGGATACCCCCGGCCACGAAGCCTTTACGGCCATGCGTGCGCGCGGTGCACAGGCCACCGACATTGTGATCCTGGTGGTGGCAGCCGACGACGGTGTCATGCCCCAGACCAAGGAAGCCATCAAGCACGCCAAGGCTGCCAAGGTGCCCATGGTTGTTGCCATCACCAAGGCCGACAAGCCCGATGCCAACCCGGACCGCGTGAAGCAGGAACTGGTGGCAGTGGAGGTGGTGCCCGAAGAATACGGTGGCGATTCGCCTTTTGTTCCCGTGTCCTCCAAGACCGGCATGGGCATCGATGAACTGCTGGAGCAGGTGCTGTTGCAGGCCGAAGTGCTGGAACTCAAGGCGCCGGTGGAAGCCACCGCCAAGGGTCTCGTCATCGAAGCCCAGCTCGACAAGGGCCGCGGCCCTGTGGCCACGGTGTTGGTTCAGTCCGGTACGCTGAAGGTGGGCGACGTGGTGCTGGCAGGCCAGACCTACGGCCGTGTGCGCGCCATGCTGGATGAAAACGGCCGTACCTCCAAGACAGCCGGGCCTTCCATTCCGGTGGAAATCCAGGGCCTGTCCGATGTGCCCCAGGCGGGTGACGAGTTCATGGTCATGCTGGACGAGCGCCGTGCGCGTGAAATTGCCACCTACCGTGCTGGCAAGTTCCGCAACACCAAGCTGGCCAAGCAGCAGGCCGCGAAGCTGGAGAACGTGTTCTCCGAAATGACGGCGGGCGAAGTGCAAACCTTGCCCATCATCATCAAGGCCGACGTGCAGGGTTCGCAGGAAGCGCTGGCCGCCTCGCTGCTGAAGCTCTCCAACGAGGAAATCAAGGTCCAGCTCGTGTATGCGGGCGTCGGCGGCATCAGCGAAAGCGACATCAACCTTGCCATCGCATCCAAGGCCATCGTCATCGGCTTCAACGTGCGTGCCGACGCTGGCGCGCGCAAGACGGCCGAGACCAATGGTGTGGACATCCACTACTACAACATCATCTATGACGCAGTGGATGAGTTGAAGGCGGCCATGTCTGGCATGCTGGCGCCTGAGCAACGCGAAGAAGCCCTGGGTACTGCGGAAATCCGCACCGTGTTCGTGGCCTCCAAGATCGGCACGGTGGCGGGTTCCTACATCACCTCCGGCCAGGTCACGCGCAACTGCAAGTTCCGTCTGCTGCGCGACAACGTGGTGGTGTACACGGGCGATGTGGAGTCGGTGCGCCGCCTCAAGGACGACGTCAAGGAAGTCAAGGAAGGCTTCGAGTGCGGTATCAAGCTCAAGAACTACAACGACATCAAGGAAGGTGATCAGCTGGAGTTCTTCGAGATCAAGGAAATCGCGCGGACTCTATGAGACACCCCCTGAGTCGCTTTGCGCCTTCCCCCTCTCTCGCCACGCTGCGCGTGGCGGGTGGGGGACGCCCCCAGCGCTGCGGGGCGGCCCTTGCGCGGGGGCGCTGGCCTGCGCCGCGTGAGAATTACGCACTGCTGGCACAGCTGCAGCCTGCAATGGACTACTGATATGGCTGCGAAGAAAACTGCTACGCCGAACCGCACCTTCAAGGTCGCCGACCAGATCCAGCGCGATCTGACGGAGCTGATCGCGCGCGAGTTGAAGGACCCGCGCGTCGGCATGGTCACGCTGCAGGGCGTGGAAGTCACGCCCGACTATGCGCATGCCAAGGTGTTTTTCAGCGTGCTGGTGGGTGACCCTGCGGTGACGCAGGAGGCGCTGAACCATGCGGCTGGGCATTTGCGCAATGGCCTGTTCAAGCGCCTGCACATCCATACGGTGCCGACGTTGCACTTCGTGTACGACCGCACGCAGGAGCGAGCGGCCGACATGAACGCACTGATCGCCAAGGCGGTCTCCTCGCGGGCCAAAGACGCGGAAGAATAACCATGGACGCGCCGCGCACGAGGGTCGTCCGGCGCCCCGTGCACGGGGTGCTGCTGATCGACAAGCCACTGGGCATGACCAGCAACCAGGCCTTGCAAAAGGCCAAATGGTTGCTGCGTGCCGAGAAGGCGGGCCATACCGGCACGCTCGACCCATTGGCCAGTGGTGTGCTGCCGCTGTGCTTTGGTGCGGCCACCAAGTTCAGCCAACTCCAGCTCGAGGCCGACAAGACCTACGAGGCCGTGGCCTTGCTGGGCGTGACCACCACCACCGGCGATGCCGAGGGCGAGTTGCTGGAGCGGCGCACGGTCGATCCGGCACAGCTCACCCCCGAGCGGCTGGAGCAGGTGCGCCTGCAGTTCACCGGGCCCATCCGCCAGGTGCCGCCTATGCACAGCGCGCTCAAGAAGGACGGCAAGGCCTTGTACGAGTATGCGCGTGCGGGCATTGCCGTAGAGCGCGCGCCGCGTGATGTGACCATTCATGCATTGAATCTGGCTTTGACGCAAGACAGTAAAGCGCAAGCAGCTATCAAAATAATAGTGAAATGCAGCAAAGGTACCTACATCCGCACCCTCGGCGAGGACATTGGTGCCGCGCTGGGTTGCGGTGCGCACCTTACTTTCCTGCGCCGCATCGAGACCGGTGGCATTGGCGTGGAGCGTTGCACCACGCTGGAGCAACTGGAGGCGCTGGACGACAGCGCGCGCCTGGCCTGCCTGGAGCCGCCCGAAGCGCTGCTGGCCGGACATGTGCAGGTCACGCTCGACAACGACAATGCGGGCCGGTTTCTCTCCGGCATGCGCCGCCGGGGGCCTTGGCCTGATGCACCGGCGGTGGCCGTGTTCGGTGACCGTCCCAGGGCCCTGCTCGGTGTCGGCCATGTCGCAGGCGGTGAGCTGGTGCCCGACCGGCTGCTGAGTCCGCTGGAAATTCAACAAATTTTGGAAGGCACGCCGCGCCCACAAGCCAGCGGCATATTGGAAAAACTATGAGCAAACAAATCCGCAACATCGCCATCATCGCCCACGTGGACCATGGCAAGACCACCATGGTGGACCAGCTGCTGCGCCAGTCCGGCACCTTCGCCGAGCACGAAAAGGTGGTCGATACCGTGATGGACAACAACGCCATCGAGCGTGAGCGCGGCATCACCATCCTGGCCAAGAACTGCGCCGTGAGCTGGGAAGGCACGCACATCAACATCGTGGACACCCCTGGCCACGCGGACTTTGGCGGCGAGGTGGAGCGAGCCCTGTCCATGGTGGACAGCGTGGTCCTGCTGATTGATGCCCAGGAAGGCCCCATGCCCCAGACGCGTTTCGTCACCAAGAAGGCGCTGGCCCTGGGCCTGCGCCCCATCCTGGTGGTGAACAAGGTGGACAAGCCCGGCGCCAACCCCGACAAGGTGGTGAATGCCGCGTTCGACCTGTTCGACAAGCTCGGTGCCACCGATGAGCAGCTCGACTTCCCCGTGGTGTATGCCTCGGGTATCAACGGCTGGACTTCGCTGGAAGAAGGCGCGCCGGGCGAGCAGTGGGGCCCTGACATGTCGGCCCTGTTCAACACCATCCTCAAGCATGTGCCGCCGAATTCCGGCGACCCGGCCGCTCCCCTTCAGCTGCAGATTTCGGCGCTGGACTACTCCAGCTTCGTGGGCCGCATCGGTGTGGGCCGTATCAGCCAGGGCACCCTCAAGCCCGGCCAGGACGTGCTGGTCATGGAAGGCCCGAATGGCAGGTCCGTCAAGGGCCGTGTGAACCAGGTGCTGACCTTCCAGGGCCTTGACCGCATGCAAACCCCGCAGGCGGGCCCTGGCGACATCGTGCTGATCAACGGCATTGAAGACATTGGTATCGGCGTGACCGTGACCGATCCCGCCAACCCGGCGCCTCTGCCCATGCTCAAGGTGGACGAACCCACCCTGATCATGAATTTCTGCGTCAACACCTCGCCGCTGGCCGGCCGTGAAGGCAAGTACGTGACCAGCCGCCAGATCTGGGACCGCCTGCAGAAGGAACTGCAGCACAACGTGGCGCTGCGGGTGAAGGAAACCGATGAAGACGGCATTTTCGAAGTGGCCGGCCGGGGTGAACTGCACCTGACCATCCTGCTGGAGAACATGCGCCGTGAAGGTTATGAGCTGGCGGTGTCCAAGCCCCGCGTGGTCTTCAGGGACATCGATGGCGTCAAGCATGAACCCATCGAACTCGTGACCGCCGACATCGAAGAGCAGCACCAGGGCGGCGTGATGCAGGCCCTGGGCGAGCGCAAGGGCGAGCTGGTGAACATGGAGCCGGACGGCCGTGGCCGCGTGCGCCTGGAATACCGCATTCCGGCGCGTGGCCTGATCGGTTTCTCCAACGAGTTCCTGAACCTGACGCGGGGTTCGGGCCTGATCTCCAACATCTTCGACGGTTACGAGCCGCACAAGGGCGAGATCGGCGGCCGCAAGAACGGCGTGCTGATCTCCATGGACGATGGTGAAATCTTCACCTACGCCCTGGGCAAGCTGGACGACCGTGGCCGCATGTTCGTGCGCGCCAATGATCCGGTGTACGAGGGCATGATCGTCGGCATCCACAGCCGCGACAACGACCTGGTGGTGAACGCCACGCGGACCAAGCAGCTCACCAACTTCCGCGTGAGCGGCAAGGAAGACGCGATCAAGATCACGCCTCCGATCGATCTCACGCTGGAATACGGTGTGGAATTCATCGAGGACGACGAACTGGTCGAAATCACGCCCAAGAGCGTGCGCCTGCGCAAGCGCTACCTCAAGGAGCATGAGCGCAAGCGTGCCAGCCGAGAGTGAAGTGGACAACCCCCTGAGGCGCTGCGCGCCTTCCCCCTTCTCTCGCAAAGCTGCGCTTTGCGGGAAGGGGGACGCCGCCAGTGCGGCGGGGCGGCCCTTGCACGGCGGCCACTGGTCTGGGTCACGCCCGTTGCATGCTGGGCGGGTTGTGCGGGGGGCTGTCGTTGGTTAAAGCGTCGAGCGTTGCAAGCAATCCGCGATGAATACCCCTTCTTTTCCAAACCAAGGGCTGACCCATACCCGCGCCGTATGGCTCATGGTGGCGGTCACGCTGATGTGGTCGATTGCCGGGGTGGTCACGCGGCACCTGGAGCATGCGCGCAGTTTCGAGGTGACGTTCTGGCGCAGCCTGTTCACGGTGCTGTCGTTGCTGGTCATCCTGCCTGCGGTGCAAGGCCGTGCGGCACTGACCACGTTGCGGGGCGGGGGCCGGGCGCTGTGGCTGTCGGGACTGTGCTGGAGCGTGATGTTCACTGCCTTCATGGTGGCCATCACGCTGATGCCGGTGGCCAACGTACTGGTGACCATGGCTGTCGGCCCCTTGTTCACCGCGCTGTTTGCCTGGGTCTTCATCGGCCACCACATTGCGCCGCGCACCTGGGGCGCCATCGTGATGGCGGGGCTGGGTATAGGCTGGATGTATGGCTCGCAGATGGCGGGGCTGCCTGTGGTGGGCACGCTGGTGGCCTTGTGCGTGCCGGTGGCCGCGGCCGTGAACTGGACGGTGGTGCAGCATGCGCAGCAGCACGGCCATGCGGTCAACCTCATGCCTGCCGTGCTGATTGGTGCGGTGCTGTCGTCGCTGGCCACCTTGCCACTGGCCTGGCCGCTGCAGGCCACCGGGCATGACCTGGCCTTGCTGGCCCTGTTGGGGGTGGTGCAACTGGCCATTCCCTGCGTGTTGGCTGTGCGCTGCGGTCAGGTGCTCAAGGCACCGGAGCTGGCCTTGCTGGGCCTGCTGGAAGTGATCTTTGGCATTCTGCTGGCCTGGGTGGGCGCCGGGGAGCGTCCGGCCCAGGCGGTGCTGATGGGCGGTGCGCTGGTGATTGGCGCGCTGGTGTTCAATGAGCTCTTGGCTTGGAAGGAAGAAAAATGATGGAGATGCATGGTGAAGTGCTGGCCCAGGTACGTGGGCAGGTGGGGCTGATCACGCTCAATCGCCCCAAGGCGCTGAACGCGCTGTCGCTGGGCATGGTGCGCGACCTGATGACGGTGCTGCTGGCCTGGCAACAAGACCCTGCCGTGCTGGCCGTGGCCATCCGGGGCAGTAACAAGGAGGGCCCGTTTGGCGCTTTCTGTGCGGGCGGCGACATCCGCTTTCTGCACCAGGCGGGCAGCACGGGCAACCCGGAGATCGAGGACTTCTTCACCGAGGAGTACGCGCTCAACCACCTGATCCACAACTACACCAAGCCCTACATCGCCTTCATGGATGGCATCGTCATGGGCGGCGGCATGGGCATCAGCCAGGGCGCCAGCCTGCGCCTGGTGACCGAACGCACCAAGATGGCCATGCCCGAGACGGCCATCGGCCTGTTCCCCGACGTGGGCGGCGGCTACTTCCTCTCGCGCTGCCCCGGCCACGTGGGTGAATGGCTGGCGCTCACGGGCGACACCATCGGCGCGGGGGATGCCATTGCCTTCGGCCTGGCCGACGGCTGCCTGCCCCTGGATGCGCAGGCCGCCGTGTGGGAAGCACTGGGCGCGCAAACCTTTGCCGACGGCGCCGCCGTACAGGCCTTCGTTGCTGCAAAAATGATAGCTGCCGACGCCCAATTGAAGGGCGTTAGAGGCGATATTGATCAATATTTTGCTCTGAGTGGCGTTCCCGCCATCGTGGCTGCCCTGGAGGCTGCCGATAGCGAGTGGGCACGTGCCACGGCGGCCACGCTGCGCAAGCGCTCACCGCTGATGCTGCACGTGGTGCTGGAGCAGATCCGCCGTGCGCGTGGCATGGACCTGGCGTCCGACCTGCGCATGGAGCGCGACATGGTGCGCCACTGCTTCTTCCTGCGCCCTGGCGCCAGCGAAACCGTGGAGGGCATCCGTGCCCTGGCCGTGGACAAGGACCACAGCCCGCGCTGGAACCCCGCGCGTATCGAGGACGTGTCGCCGGAATTGGTGGCCTCGTTCTTCGTGAGCCCCTGGCCGGCGCACGCCCATCCGCTGGCCGCGCTGCGCTGAGACGGCTCAAAGCTGCTGGTGCACGGCGGTGGCCAGCGCCAGCAGGGCGTCGCGCCCCAGCGACCCGCTGAGCGCGTAGCCGAAGCCCTGATCCAGCCAGTAAAAGGCAGGCACCGGGCCATCGGCATACAGGCGGAATGCCGTTTCGTCTGCGCCCGCACCGTTGAGCGCACCCAGGTAGAGCGTGATGCGCAGTCCCGCCGCATTCTGGTACATGAACTGCGCGCGTGCGCCGCTCTCGCCGGGCAGGAGCCGCCCACCCACGAGTTCAAAGCCCTGCGGAGTGAGCACAGGCAGTTTCAGAGGACGGCCCAAGCGCTTGGACAGCCATTGCACCAGGTGCTCCTGCTGCGCGGCATCCACCTCCACCGGATGGCGCTGTTCGGGCTGGTAGACGGCGTGCGCCAAGGCGGCCTGCTGCGCAAAGCGCTGTTCGCTGGCCATGGGCAGGGGTGCGGAAGTTGCCTGGCCAGACCACTGGCCGTGCAGCGTCCATCCAAGGCCAAAGGCCAGCAGCACTGAGGCCGCCATCCCGCCCCAGCGCCAGAGCTGTGTCTGCCGGTCTTGCAGGGCTTGCAGCCGGTTGGCCGCTGTGAGCAAGACGTCGGGCAGCTGCTCGGTGGCGATGGATGCATACAAGCTCTGCAGTTGTGCGCGCTGTGCTGCCCAGTGCGCCACACGCTCGGCCTGGTCCGCACCGAGTTGGGCTCGAATGGCCTGTGCGCGCTCGGGTGAAAGCTGCCCATCCGCCAGGGCGTGCAGGTCGTTATCGTCGAAGGGGCGCTGAGGACTATCGAACATGGTGGTCAGGGTGTCATTTGAGGCGGCGCAGGACAGGTTTCTGGGTCGGCGCGGCGGGGGGTTGCTCCATCAGCTCGCGCAGGCGGGCTCGGGCGCGTGCCAGACGCGACATCACCGTGCCCACCGGGATCTGCAATACGCGCGCCGCATCGGCGTAGGACATGTCCTCGAGCGCCACCAGCAACAACACGGTGCGCTGATCGGCGGGCAGGCGCTGCAGGCATCGCTCCAGATCCAGCGCACTGTCCGCATCGTGAGTGGGGGCCTGGAGCCCCTCGTGCAGCGTGTCGATATCCACCACCTGCAAGGGCGGGCTGCCCCGCAGCTGGTTGAGGTAGAGATGGTGCATCAGCGTGAACAGCCAGGCGCGCAGGTTGCTACCAGAACGCCAGAGCACCCACTTGCGGCATGCCCGCTCCAGGGTGTCCTGCACCAGATCGTCAGCGGCCCAGGCGTCACCCGTGAGCACGCGCGCGTAGCGCCGCAGGGCGGGCACCTGGTCGATGATCCGCTGGCGATTCATGGCGCGCGCAACGGCCTTCAGGGCTTGGCGGCGCGCCAGACCTGGTTCACACCTTCGCCGGTTTTGTCGCCCGGCTTGGTGTCCTTGATCCAGTAGTACAGCGGCTTGCCCTTGTAGGCAAGCTGCATGCCGCCGTCATCGCGGGTGACCACGCTGTAATCGCCACTCGGTGCAGCACCTTCTGCCGTGAGCGGCGGCCAGTTGGTGGCGCAAGGGCCGTTGCAGACGGACTTGCCGCTACCCGCCATATCGCGATCGAAGGTGTAGAGCGTCATGCCATTGGGGCCGACCAGAACGCCGTTTTGTACCTTGACCTGGGCCGGGGGCATGGACTGGCATCCGGCCAGCACCAGGGCAGCCATCATGAAACCGAGTTTTTTCATCGTGTATCTCCGGTAGGGTGCCGGCCGCGCGGGATGGCGGCCATGCATGCGGATGAACACCGGGCCGGCCCGGTTTATTCCATGGTCCGGCAAAAAACTGGGCCGTCAGCGGTTGCGGCTCTTCATGGCCCGCTCGACCTCGCGCTTGCCTTCGCGGTCCTTGATGGTGTCGCGCTTGTCGTGCTCGGCCTTGCCCTTGGCCAGGGCGATTTCGCACTTCACGAAGCCGTTTTTCCAGTGCAGGTTCAGTGGCACCAGGGTGTAGCCCTTTTGTTCGACCTTGCCGATCAGGCGCCGGATCTCGTCCTTCTTGAGCAGCAGCTTGCGTGTGCGTGCGGCTTCCGGGTTCACGTGGGTGGACGCGGTTCTCAGAGGGTTGATCTGGCAGCCGATCAGGAACAGCTCGCCATCCTTGATGACCACATAGCCATCAGTGATCTGCACCTTGCCTTCGCGCAGGGCCTTGACTTCCCAACCCTGCAGGACCACACCTGCCTCGTGGCGTTCCTCGAAGAAATAATTGAAGGCCGCTTTCTTGTTGTCGGCAATGCGGGACTGGGTTTCGGGTTTCTTGGCCATTGCGCTTTCATGGCGGTGATCGCCGGGAGATCGAGCGCCTCCCTACAATTGCGGTCATCGCGCAGACAGCATTCTAGTTTCGCTGGCCCGCCCGCCGGGGCGCAGCCCGCAGTGCCCCATGAAAACCGTTCAAAAATCCGTCCTGATCTGGTACAGCCCGCAAGAGATGTTCGACCTGGTTACATCCGTGCAGCAGTACCCCCAGTTTCTGCCCTGGTGCGACCATACCCGCGTGCTGGAACAGGACGACAGCGGCATGCTGGCCGAGGTGGGTATTGCGCTCAGCGGTATTCGGCACAGCTTTGTCACGCGCAACCTCCACGAGCCCGGTCGTCGTGTGCAGATGCAGTTGGTCAAGGGGCCGTTTTCGCGCCTGGATGGCGACTGGCACTTCCACACCGTGGGCGACGGCAGCCAGCGGGCCGCGCGGGTGGAACTGCTGCTCAACTACGGCTTCGATAGCGGCACCCTGTCCAAGGTGGTGGGACCGGTGTTCGACCGCATTGCGGCCAGCATGGTCGATGCCTTTGTCAAGCGCGCCGAGCAGGTGTATGGCTGAAGCGCAGGCGTTGCCACGCCTGCATATCACGGTGGCCCATGCCAGCAAGCCAGGGCAGGTGAAGCTGTGGGAGTTGGCGCTGCCAATGGGCGCCACCGTGGCCGATGCACTGACGCATTGCCGCGCCCATGGTGCGTTGGCCGCGGAGCCTGTGGCGATGGGAATCTGGGGCCAATTGGTGACGCATGCCACCGTGTTGCAGGACGGCGACCGGCTGGAGCTGTACCGGCCCCTGACGGTGGACCCCAAGCGGGCCAGGCGCCAGCGCTTTGCCAGCCAGGGCGCACGCGCCGCAGGCCTGTTTGCGCGGCGCCGCCCCGGGGGCAAACAGGGCTATTGATGCTCAGCGCTTGCAGTCGCTGTCGATGATGGCCTGGGCACGCTTGAGTTCGGCGTTGCGCGCGGCCTCGTCCATGAAAATGAGTTCGCCCTGCGCATTGGCCTGACGCAAGGGCTTGCCTGAGTCGATGGTGGCCTTGGCGGCCTTGGCGCGCTCGCAGTTTTCGGCACGTACCTTGGCGCGCTTGTCGTCTTCGGCCTTTTTCTTGGCGGCTTCCTCGGCTTCGGCCTGGGCTTTGCGCTTTTCCAGTTCCTTGTCCTTGCCCGCGGCGGCCGCGCTGGCTGCCGCTGCTGGAGCCGATGCCGGTTCGCTGGCGGCAACCACCGGTGCGGCAACGGCTGCGCCCATGCGGGGTTGCTTCAGGACTTTGCTGTCCGGCACATCGGTGGGCGGCGGCCGGTCGCTGAAAATCTTGCGTCCGTCCTTGTCAATCCATTGCCACTGGGCCATGGCGCTGGCCGATGCAAGGCAGAGCGCTGCCAGCAGGAGAGGGGGGTGCAGTTTCATGCATCCGAGTGTATCGCCCACTGGGCCCCGATGGGAGGCGGTTTCAGACGGGTACAATTCTTCTTTTGGAGCTTTCTCATGCGCCTACTTGGAAAAGCGCTCACCTTCGACGATGTGTTGCTGGTGCCGGCGTACTCCCAGGTCCTGCCCAAGGACACGTCCCTCGCGACGAAACTCTCCCGCAACATCCAGTTGAACCTGCCGCTCGTGTCCGCCGCCATGGACACCGTCACCGAGGCACGGCTGGCCATCGCCATCGCCCAGGAGGGCGGCATCGGCATCATCCACAAGAACCTCACGGCGCAGGAACAGGCCGCCCACGTGGCCAAGGTCAAGCGCTACGAGTCGGGCGTGCTGCGCGACCCGGTGGTCATCACCCCCGAGCACACGGTGCTGCAGGTGCTGCAACTGTCCGAGCAGCTGGGCATTTCGGGCTTTCCGGTGTGCGACGGCGGCAAGGTGGTCGGTATCGTCACCGGCCGCGACCTGCGCTTTGAGACCCGCTATGACGTCAAGGTCCACCAGATCATGACGCCGCGCGAAAAGCTCATCACCGTCAACGAAAACGAACACACCACGCCCGCGCAGGCCAAGGCGCTGCTCAACAAGCACAAGCTGGAGCGCATCCTGGTCGTCAACGACGCCTTCGAACTCAAGGGCCTGATCACGGTGAAGGACATCACCAAGCAGACCAGTTTCCCCAATGCCGCACGCGATGCCTCTGGCCGCCTGCGCGTGGGTGCCGCGGTGGGTGTGGGCGAGGGCACGGAAGAACGTGTCGAGGCGCTCGTCAAGGCGGGTGTCGATGCCATCGTGGTGGACACCGCGCATGGTCACAGCAAGGGCGTGATCGATCGCGTGCGCTGGGTCAAGCAGAACTATCCGCAGGTGGATGTGATCGGCGGCAACATCGCCACCGGCGCAGCCGCGCTGGCGCTGGTCGAGGCCGGTGCCGATGCGGTCAAGGTCGGCATCGGCCCTGGTTCCATCTGCACCACGCGCATCGTGGCGGGTGTGGGGGTGCCCCAGATCATGGCCATCGACAGCGTGGCCACGGCGCTCAAGGGGACGGGTGTGCCCCTGATTGCCGATGGCGGCGTCCGCTACTCGGGCGACATTGCCAAGGCCCTGGCCGCTGGTGCTGGCACCGTGATGATGGGCGGCATGTTTGCCGGCACCGAAGAAGCGCCCGGTGAGGTCATCCTGTTCCAGGGCCGCAGCTACAAGAGCTACCGCGGCATGGGCTCCATCGGCGCCATGCAGCAGGGCAGTGCCGACCGCTACTTCCAGGAATCGAGCACCGGCAACCCCAATGCCGACAAGCTGGTACCCGAGGGTATCGAAGGCCGCGTGCCCTACAAGGGCTCCATGGTTTCCATCGTGTACCAAATGGCAGGTGGCGTGCGTGCTGCCATGGGCTACTGCGGATGCGCCACCATTGACGAGATGAACACCAAGGCCGAGTTCGTCGAAATCACCACGGCGGGCATTCGTGAGAGCCACGTGCATGACGTGCAGATCACCAAGGAAGCCCCCAACTACCGCGCCGACTGATCACCGGATGCTATTATTTTGATAGCCCCTGGTGCTTGTCCAGCAAGCGTCAGGGGCTAATTTCATTCTTAACTGTCATGCAACACCAGAAAATCCTCATCCTCGACTTTGGTTCGCAAGTCACCCAGCTCATCGCGCGCCGTGTGCGCGAGGCCCACGTGTACTGCGAGGTGCACCCCTGCGATGTGACGGACGAATGGGTGCGTGACTATGCCAAGGACGGCCAGCTCAAGGGCGTGATCCTCTCGGGCAGCCACGCCAGTGTGTACGAGGTGGACGACAAGGCTCCCGATGCCGTGTTTGCGCTGGGCGTGCCTGTGCTGGGCATTTGCTATGGCATGCAGACCATGGCACAGCAACTTGGCGGCAAGGTGGAGGCCGGCCATACCCGCGAGTTCGGTTACGCCGAAGTCCGCGCACGCGGCCATACGGCCCTGCTGAAGGACATCGCCGACTTCACCACGGCCGAAGGCCACGGCATGCTCAAGGTCTGGATGAGCCACGGCGACAAGGTCACCGAGCTGCCACCGGGCTTCAAGCTCATGGCCAGCACCGACAGCTGCCCCATTGCCGGCATGGCCGACGAGGCCCGGCGCTTCTACGCGGTGCAATTCCACCCCGAGGTCACACACACGTTGCAGGGCAGGGCGCTGCTGGAGCGTTTTGTGCTCGACATCTGCGGTACGCGCGCCGACTGGATCATGCGCGACCACATCGAGGAAGCGGTGCAGAAGATCCGTGAGCAGGTAGGTGATGAGGAGGTCATTCTGGGTCTGTCCGGTGGCGTGGATTCGTCCGTGGCGGCTGCGCTGATCCACCGTGCCATTGGCGATCAGCTCACTTGCGTGTTCGTGGACCATGGCCTGCTGCGCCTGAACGAGGGCGACATGGTCATGGACATGTTTGAAGGCAAGCTGCACGCCAAAGTCATCCGCGTGGACGCCAGTGACTTGTTCCTGGGCAAGCTCGCGGGTGTCAGCGAGCCCGAGCAAAAGCGCAAGATCATCGGCGGCCTGTTCGTCGATGTGTTCAAGCAGGAAGCCGCCAAGCTCAAGGCCGGTGGCTCCGGCCACAAGGGGGCGACCTTCCTGGCACAGGGCACCATCTACCCTGACGTGATCGAATCGGGCGGCGCCAAGAGCAAGAAAGCCGTCACCATCAAGAGCCACCACAACGTGGGCGGCCTGCCCGAGCAATTGGGCCTCAAGCTCTTGGAGCCCCTGCGCGACCTGTTCAAGGACGAAGTGCGCGAACTGGGCGTGGCCCTGGGTCTGCCCCCCGAGATGGTGTATCGTCATCCCTTCCCCGGCCCTGGCCTGGGCGTGCGCATCCTGGGTGAGGTGAAAAAAGAATACGCCGACCTGCTGCGCCGTGCCGACGCGATCTTCATCGAGGAACTGCGCAACTTCAAGGACGAAGCTACGGGCAAGACCTGGTACGACCTCACCAGCCAAGCCTTCACCGTGTTCCTGCCGGTCAAGAGCGTGGGTGTCATGGGTGACGGCCGCACCTACGACTACGTGGTGGCCCTGCGTGCCGTGCAAACCAGCGACTTCATGACCGCCGACTGGGCCGAGCTGCCTTATGCGCTGCTCAAGAAGGTGTCCAGCCGCATCATCAATGAGGTGCGCGGCATCAACCGCGTGACCTATGACGTGAGCAGCAAGCCGCCAGCGACGATCGAGTGGGAATAATGTACAGTGATTTCAAGACGTTCGGCAGCGTCTTGAATTTTACAAAATTACATTGAAAATCAACAGCTTATGCGTCCAAAGACACCCAGCGGGATGCAGCCAAAGCCAAAGTTTTAGACGGTAGCTGTGACGGTAAATCTGTGAATCTCTGAGGCGCTGCTTTCCTTTACCGACAAGGGCCTTGACGGTAAAGTTTTACTAGGAAAGCCACCATGCTCACAGACACAGAACTGCGCAAACTGCGCCCAAAAGAAAAAACTTTCAAAGTCGCTGACAGAGACGGCATGTACGTGACCGTCTCGACCGCAGGCACGAAGTCGTTTCGCTATGACTACCGCCTCAATGGCCGACGAGAAACACTGACGATTGGCCGATACGACGACACTGCGGGTGCCAAGCATCCCCGTGACTCGGCTGAACTTGACTTCGGCATGACGGTCTCGTTGGCCGAAGCCCGTTCATTGCTCACGGTTGCCAGACGGTGTGTGGAACGCGGTGAGTCACCCTCCAGAACCAAGGTCGAAAAGCGCCAAGAAGCAGCAGACTCCCTGACATTCGGGCGCTGGGCAGAAAAATACTTCGCAGACAAGGCCGATCCCAACAACGGTGCTCGTTTGGCCGACTCCACGCTGGCAATGCGGCGCTCGGTCTACAAGCGGTATCTGGAAGGACCGTTCGGCAAGCTCAAGCTGGACGAAATCAATCCTGCCCAACTGATGTAGCATTGCGAGAGCATCCGCGAGAAGGGTGCCGCTGCCCCAGCCGTTCAAGTCCGGGAAATCGTCTTGCTGGTGTACCGCTTCGCTGTTTCCAAGGACAAGTCACTCACTGTGACGAATCCTGCTGAAGCCATCAGACCGAGCGACATTGCCACATTCAAGGCACGCGACCGTGCGCTGAATCCCACAGAAATTCGTCGCTTCCTTGCCGCACTGGACACAACGGCAACCGCTGCGACCCTGCGCTTGGCGTTGCGGTTCGTAATGCTGACGATGGTGCGCAAGGGTGAGTTTGTGAACGCAACATGGGGTGAAGTCGATTTCGACAACGCCGTTTGGTCGATCCCCAAAGAGAGAATGAAGACAGGCAAACCTCATGTGATGTATCTCAGCACACAGGCGCAAGACGTGCTGGTGACATTCAAAACCTGCTTTGCGTCATCACGCTATCTGCATCCCGGTCGATACGACATGGATACGCCCATCAGCAACGCAACATTGAACCGTGTGAGGTGGAGGGATAAATTTTTAGCCCCTGTTCTTGGAAGACATCTAAAGATTTTCGCTACGCTCATAGTTCGCTGCGAGCCTCTGCGTCTCCGCCAGTGAATGCAGGTGAAATGTGGCAATGTCATTTTTGCCAATGGTTAATTGTTTGAATTATGTAGATCTATATTCCAAAGTGGGATCATTTTTACCGTAACCACAGTCTTTTCGTTGGTGGATTGTCCTTCGGTCAACAGTTCGAAAGTGGGGAGATTTTTCTCAGCTATGCTGTCTAGCATGGGGTAGGCCAGCTCAAGCGTTTTGCACCCGTAACGTGTGGCATAAGCCAGAATCTGATACACGTCCGCCTCGTTCACTCCGAAATCAGGGGTGGCCGGATTGAGCAGTTTCCACTTTGCATCGACGACTCGCTGAATATTTAAATTTGCTCCATCTTTGTCGGTCCTCCAGACAGTGATGTCTGGCTTCAGCAAAAAGACATTTGTGGAACCGCGAACTGCGAGGTGCAAAGGAGGTCCTTGCGTGTGAATGATGCAATCAGGTTCAGCCGAATCTTCCTCATATTTGGCGACGTGTGCTTCGAACAGCTTGTTCATGTCGAACAGCAGCCCGGGCGCCAGAGTAGTTCCTGCGCTCATCCCGGGGCTGGCCATCGCCAGTATCAACTCACACCATGTGAGCAGAGGGTCGTAGCGGTGCGTAGTGCGGTCTCGCGGAAGGGACTCGACATCCTTCGCCGACATCCTTACCGATGAAATACTGGCGTACCGTGCATGGGCCTCGAACCACAGGCGCTGCGTATTGCCATTGATGATCCACGTTCTGCAGGCATCCAGCGTCGCACGTACAGAGCGGTTGTAGGCGTTGTCAGCGGTGAATTCATCGTACTCGCAATGCAGCATGTGTGGCCGCGCGAGATTGCGACGGGCATGACCATGCGCCTGGAAGCGCCCCTTGATGACCGGGAGGTCGTTTGCATGCGCCACATACCTGCTGATCAAGCCTCTCCGAGCTTGATCAAGCGCGCAATGCAGGAAGGCCTCGATGAAGATGTCTAGCAGCGGCGCGCGCACGGCCTGCTGCGGTGCAGTGCCAACTTTCGTGATTGCAACTTGCCGGGCGCTGTGCAGCATCGCCAGCAGGGCACCGCGCGAGCGCTCCAGTTCGTCGGTTGTTCGCGCATCTGCCATCCCCACTTTGGGCAGCACTTCGACCACGCAGGTTGGCAGCCGAACGATTCCGCAGTGTTGCGCGAGCTTGATTCCGCCCGAGAGTCGCTGACAGAAGCCTCGACGAAGATCGTTCAAACGGAGAAGGGCTTGTGCTTCAGCCTCGGATAACCATCGGGGAGCCTCTTCCGAGATGCCAGGCAAATGCCCTCCCTCGAAGACGGGGATGACCTCATGCTCCAGCACAGTGACGGTGCGCAGGCCGCCCATGGGATCAAACCGGGTTCTGGGGGGTGGCGACTTGTTCGGGCTGTGATGGCGTCGCCATAGCGGGTGGTGCAGCCCCGTACAGCCCCATGATGTGCGCTTCGCTCCAGCTGCTGGGGTCGCCTACAGCGAAGGTCGTCCTCGCTTCAGTGCCCACAGATTGTTTTGCGCCGGGGAAAAGTTCGGATGGCGACAGCGAACGCGACTTGAAGAAAACGCTGTCTTTGCCGTTTCCAGTCAAGACCAGGCGCACCTTCTCCATGTCTTCAAAGAAGTACTCTTGAAGCAGCGGAATCACCCGCTGTGCCAGCACCTGTTGCAGCTCGGTCAAAGATGTGATGCCCATGAAGACTGCGTGGCCGATGGCGTGGTCGCGGTCGAGCAAATACTCCAATCGGTCGTTCAAGCACTGGAGCAGCTCGGGCAAGTCAACCGCGCCCACCTTGGCCGGTACGATCAACTTGGGGGCCGGTGCGCACTCCTGAAAGCGGAATCGCCGCCGCAGGGCGATGTCCATCATCGCGATGGATCGATCGGCCGTGTTCATCGTGGCGACGATGTTCAAGTTGTCAGGCACCCCAAAGCGCTCTGGCACACCGGGCATAGTCACCCAGGCACCTTCGTCCCTCACTTTGCTTCCGGCTATCACGCGCTTGCTGGGTTCGATCAAAGTGATCAGCTCACCAAAGACCTTGGCCACATTGGCTCGGTTGATTTCGTCGATGAACAGTGTGAACTGTTGCGTCGGGTTGGCATGGGCCTTTTCGCACAGGGTCAGAAACGGGCCTTTCTGGAACACCACGACTACGCCCGCTCCGTCTTGGGCAGCCACCGGACGCAGCCCGCCAATGAAGTCTTCGTATGCATAGCTGGGGTGAAAAGCCACGAAGGCGAACTCTTCGCCGTTGTCGAACGCATCCTTCATGCGTGCCTGCATCTCAAAGGTCTTGCCAGTTCCTGGTGGGCCGAAGAGGATCAGGTTGTCAGTCAGGCGAAGCGTCGGCTTGGCGTTGGTTGCGGCATCAACGTCGTACTCAGGGTCGGGCTCATGTGCAGACAGTCCCTCAGAGCCCTTGGCCGCGTCGTCTTTGACGGGGTTGCCGCCAGAATCCGTAGCGGGCTGAGTCGCTGCTTTTTTGAGGAGCGTACCAACCGGCAGCTCGTAATAGTCAACTGCACCCGGGTGCTGCAGTTCAAGCCGCTTGCGCAGTTCCAGCAACGCCGCATCCATGGCGGGGCGGCTCTCGCCCAGGGCTGGTGTCCAGATCTTGTGCGCACGCGCCACCTGGAACTTGTTGCCCTGACTGAAGATTCGTTCAAACGAGTCGGGGAACAGGACGTGGCATAGCGTGTGGTACAGCTGTCGCCCCTTGCCGCTGGGAATGGTTTCCAGCCATTTCGCGAAACCTTGTGCTTCATTCAACAGCGCTTCTCGCTCAGGAAGTGGCTTTGCCACGAACGCAGCGAATGCTTCCACCGCAAAGATGATCTCCATGGGCAGATAGTTGTTGTAGCCGGGGCCAGCGCTGCCAAGTCCCGACAAAACGGGTGTCTGCAGGAAGGGCGACGATGTTGGGAAGGGGGCCGCCGGCTTCATGTTCCAGATGCGCTCCACCGTCTTGATCTTCGTGGGTGCTCGAAGATTGGTCGGGCCAAGCTGCACGATCCAGAACACCTCTGCCATCAAGGCCACATCCAGGGGTGCACAGGTCGCCAATTGGTCGGCCAGCTTCTCATAGAACCCGCGGTCGCCTGTGTCCGGGCGGTCCACATAGTTCTCGATCAGCGACTTGAAGTGCTCAGGCGTCCACAGGGTCTGGCCGTCCAGAAACAAGGACTCCTGATTCAGCAAACAGCGCTGCTTGAACTTGTCGGCAGCGTCAAAGACCTGAGCGGCGTTGGGGAAGTGCGGATTGAATCGGCTCATTTAGATAACTGATATGTAGGCCAGCGGGTCGGCTCGTGGCTAGGACGCAAGTTCCTTTGCAATCACCGTGTTTAACCGCCCCGGGTATCGAGGAGGCCGGTTGGTTTAAGTTGACACCTTTGTCGAGGTGTCGCTG